>NZ_CP087196.1:6000000-6300000 GCF_024749285.1 Pseudomonas sp. B21-015 | reverse complement strand
ACGTATTCGAGGTGGGCGGTCTGCTGAGCGTGATCAACCGGCCGTATGACGGCGACCGCGAAACCGATCTGCGCCTGCTCGTCGACCTCACTTACCGCTTCTAGAAGAGTTTGAAGATGCCTTTTATTTCGCGTTTCATCCTTCTGCTGGGAACGCTGTTGATCAGCGCCTGCGCCCAGCAAGCCCCGGCCTTCGCACCGCCGTCCGAACGCCCGGTGGCGGCCAATGAAAAACCATGGCCGAAAAACCATGTGCTGGGGATTGTGTACCACGACGTCGAAGACCGTGACCCCGATCAGGCGGTAGTGGCCGTGCGCACCGAGCGTCTGATCGAGCAACTGGCGTGGCTGCGGGAGAACAACTACAAACCGGTCACCATCGACCAGATCATCGCCGCTCGTAACGGCGGCCCCGAGCTGCCGCCCCGGGCGATCGTGCTGAGTTTCGACGACGGTTATTCGAGCTTCTACACCCGCGTGTTGCCAGTGCTGCGCGCCTATAACTGGCATGCCTTGCTGGCGCCGGTCGGGGTGTGGATCGATACGCCGCTGAACCAGCCGGTGGATTTCGCCGGTACGCCGCGCAAGCGTTCGGACTTCCTGACCTGGGAGCAGATCCGCGAGGTCTCCCGATCCGGCCTGGTGGAAATCGCCGCCCACACCGACGCCAGTCACAAAGGCGTGCTGGCCAACCCGCAAGGCAACCTGCAACCGGCGGCCGCGACCCGGCGCTATGACGCCGCTACCGGGCGCTATGAAACCGAAGCCCAATTCCAGGCCCGGATGCGCGCCGACGTGGCGGCCATCTCGGAGAAAATCCGCAAGGTCACCGGTTACAAACCGCGTGTGTGGGTTTGGCCATACGGCGCGGCGGACGGCACCTCGCTGCAAGTGGTCAACGAACAGGGGTATCAGATGGCCCTGACCCTGGAAGACGGCCTCGATGCCCTCGACGACCTGATGAGCAGCCCGCGCTTTTTGGTGGCCTCGGACCCGGATGGCCAGCACTTCGCCAACAGCATGGTCTCGGTGCAGACCGAATCGCCGATGCGCGTGGTGCATGTGGACCTGGACAACGTCTACGACGCGGACCCGGCCCAACAGGAAATCAACCTCGGCAAACTGATCCAGCGCATGGCCGACATGGGTGCCAACACCGTATTCCTGCAAGCCTTTGCTGACCCTGCGGGCGATGGCCTGGTGCATTCGCTGTACTTCCCCAACCGTCACCTGCCGGTGCGCGCCGACCTCTTCGACCGCGTGGCCTGGCAGTTGCGTACTCGGGCTAACGTCAAGGTCTTCGCGTGGATGCCGGTGCTGAGTTTTGCCCTGGACTCGAAGTTGCCACGGGTCACTCGCTGGAACCCGAAAACCGCTACCACGTCGATCGATCCGGATCAGTACAAGCGCTTGTCGCCATTCGATCCGAACGTGCGGCGCATCATTGGTGAAATCTACGAAGACGTGGCACGCCTGACCTCGGTCGACGGCATCCTCTATCACGATGACGCAGTGCTGTCGGACTTCGAAGACGCCGGGCCTAAAGCCCTGAAAGTGTATGCCGCCAACGGTCTGCCCGGTTCGATTGCCGCCCTGCGCGCCGATCCGGCGACCTTGCAACGCTGGGCGCGGTTCAAGAGCCGCTACCTGATCGATTTCACTCGCGAATTGACCGCCAAGGTTCGCGCCATTCGCGGTCCGCAAGTCAAAACAGCGCGCAATATTTTCGCCGAGCCAATGCTCAATCCCGAGAGCGAAGCCTGGTTCGCGCAGAACCTCGACGACTTCCTGCGTGCCTACGACTGGACGGCGCCGATGGCCATGCCGCTTATGGAAAAACAGAGCCAACAGCAATCCGGCCCCTGGCTCGAAAAGCTGGTGGCGACGGTCAAATCGCGCCCCGGCGCACTCAACCGCACAGTGTTCGAATTGCAGGCCCGCGACTGGACGAAACACACCGACATCGACAGCGGGCAGTTGGCCGGCTGGATGGGCCTCCTCAAGCGTCAGGGCGCCACCAGTTTTGGCTACTATCCGGACAACTTCCTCGAGAACCAGCCGGACCTGAAAACCGTGCGGCCCGCGCTCTCCAACAAGTGGAATCCATAACATGCTGGATAGACTTCTGGCCCTGCTGGTTCTGGCGATCGTCCTTGGGGTTCCCCTCGGGCTGATCTTTCTGCTCACCGGGCAATTCCTGATGGACTTCGTGTTCTTCTATCCACTGTTCATGTCGGGACTGTGGATCGCCGGCGGCCTGTATTTCTGGCTGCACTGGGAGCGGCACTGGCCGTGGCAGGACGATACCTTGCCGCCCCCGCTGGCCGGCGAACCACTGATCTCGATCCTGATCCCTTGCTACAACGAAGGCGACAACGCCGCCGATACCATTCACGCGGCGCTGGCCCAGCATTACCCGAACATCGAAGTGATCGCGATCAACGACGGCTCCAAGGACAACACCGCCGCGGTGCTCGATGCACTGGCGGCGCAGGATCCGCGTCTGCGGGTGCTGCACCTGGCGGAAAACCAGGGCAAGGCCGTGGCCCTGCGCATGGGCGCCATCGCGGCGCGCAGCGAATATCTGGTGTGCATCGACGGCGATGCGCTGCTGGCGCCGAACACCGCGGCGTATCTGGTAGCACCGATGCTCGACAATGCGCGACTGGGCGCCGTGACCGGCAACCCGCGAATCCGCACCCGTTCGACCCTGGTCGGCCGCGTACAGGTCGGCGAGTTCTCGTCGATCATCGGCCTGATCAAACGCACCCAACGGGTATTCGGGCGGATCTTTACCGTCTCCGGGGTGATCGTCGCTTTCCGTCGCACGGCCCTGAATCGGGTCGGCTACTGGAGCCCGGACATGATCACCGAAGACATCGACATCAGTTGGAAACTGCAACTGGATCACTGGAGCATTTTCTACGAGCCCCGCGCCCTGTGCTGGATCCTGATGCCGGAAACCCTCGGCGGCCTGTGGAAACAGCGTCTGCGCTGGGCTCAGGGCGGCGCCGAGGTGCTGTTCAAGAACATTCGCGGCATCTGGCAATACCGCCATCGTTACCTGTGGCCGCTGCTGTTCGAATACTGCCTGTCCACCGGTTGGGCCTTCACCTTTCTGCTGTCGGTGATCTTTTGGGGCGTCGGCAAATTCGTCGACATGCCATCCGCCATTGCCGTCGATCACCTGATGCCACCGGCCTTTACCGGGCTGGTGTTGGCGGTGGTCTGCCTGGTGCAATTCGCCGTCAGCATCCTGATCGACCGCCGTTACGAAAAGGGCCTCGGGAAGACCATGTTCTGGGTGGTCTGGTATCCGCTGGTGTTCTGGCTCATCAGCCTGCTCACCACCCTGGTCAGCTTCCCCAAAGTGCTGTTCGGTCAACATCAGAAGCGCGCGCGCTGGGTCAGTCCGGACCGGGGCATCAAGCCGCTGAATGATGATGAAGAGGAGGTCATCAAATGAAAATCATCAGAACCCGGCAGCGACCCTTTCTGGTCGTGATCGATGTTTTCTTCACCGTACTGGCGTGGATCGGGCTGCTGTATTTGCTGGCGCGGGGTTTGTGGCCATTGATCGATACCCATGACGGCCCGCGTATCGATGCGTCATTTTTCGACGCCCTCGGCACGTTGCAGATTTACCTGTGGGTGGCGTCGTTTAACGCGGTGATCCTGATCGCATGGGCGCGTTATCAACAGCGCAAAAGCAAGAGCTTCGCCCAACGCCGTTTGCCGGCGCCGGTGGCGGACGATCAGGGGCTGAGACAAAGCTTCAAGCTCACCGGTGACCGCCTGGAGAAGCTGCGCACACCGGGCTCGATGACCATTCACAACGATCAGGAAGGCGATGTCAGCCATGTCATTACGCACGTCTTCCCCGTCGACCCGGCCGAGCTACCGCCGCCTTTGGCGCCGCTCGAGCATCCGCTGGTGATCCGCCTGCCAGCCGAAGATGACGACAACCGCGAGCCAATGAGCCATTTCTAGGCGTTCGCTCATCTGTGGCGAGGGAGCTTGCTCCCGCTGGACCGGGCTGGCGCTCCAGGCCGAAGGACTCCCGATGCCATTAACCGCGCTGTATCTGATAGAGCGCAGTCGCCGATTTTGCGTCTGCTTCGCAGACGAACGGGACGGTGCGGCGATCCGACAAGCTCCCTCGCCACAAAGTCGCCGTCAGCTCAGGTCACGAACCAGGCGCCACGCCTCATCCACCGACAGCGGCTGTTTCATTCGTTCGGCGAGCATCGCCATCGCCCGTTCCTGATCGCAGGCAACGGCGGCCGCTACCACGCCGTTCTTGCCGAACAGGCCAATAAACGGCGGATGTTCTGGGTCGCCTTTGAATTCAACCTCGTCCCAGGCCTCGGCGTGTCCGAGGTAGTCGTAGTTTTTGCCGAAGTGCCAGGTCCAGAAATACGGCACGTCGAGGTAGCGTTCGTCGCCGCCGAGCATATTCGCCGCTGCAATCCGCGCCTGTTGTTGGGCCAGGCGCCAGTGCTCGATCCGTTGAGGCTGGCCGTTGAGCGGGAAGGTCGCGATGTCGCCGACGGCCCAGAGCCCGTCGGTCACGCGCATGCCGCCGTCGACCTTCAATGACTGGTCTTTTTCTTTTGGCAGATCGGCAAACGGGGCCGATGCCGGGGTGACACCAATCCCGACCAACACCAGGTCCGCCGCAATGCGTTGACCGTTGTCCAGCAGCACCGCTTCGACCTTGCCTGTGCCTTCGATCTTCGCGGCTTCACCATCGGTATGAAACACCACGCCGTTAGCCTCGTGCAGGGCACGAATCGCCTTGCCGACGGCGTCGCCGAATTGCGCCTTGAAGGGGATGGCATGGCGGGCCAGGACGGTGACGTCCAGGCCGTACTGACGCAGGGACGAAGCGGATTCCAGGCCAATGAAGCTGTCGCCGACAATCACTGCCCGTTGGCCGGGTTTTGCCGTCTTCAGAATCTGCTGCGCTTGCGCCTTCGAGCGCAGCACGAATACCTGCGGTAGATCGGCGCCCGGCAGCGACAGGGATTTTGGTATGCCTCCGGTGGCAATCACGGCGGCGTCGTAGCTCAACGATTGACCGTCGGCCAGTCGCAGAGTCCGGTTCGGTGCATCCAGGCCCATCACATCGCTGTTTATCCGTTCAATGCGCTGTTCACGATAAAAATCTTCATCCCGCAGAGGCGGAACTTCGTCCGGCGGCATCTCCCCGGCAATCACGAACTTGCTCAATACCGTCCGGTCGTAACCGGCCTCGGGTTCACGGTCGATCAGCAGCACCCGGCCGCCGAAGCCTTTCTCCCGCAGCGCCGCAGCGCAGGCCGTACCGGCGGCACCGGCACCGATGATCGCAAAGGTCCGCTTATCGTCCACCGGCGGTGTGCTGGGGCTGGGCATCGGCTGGTCATCGACCCAGACCTCGTCATCGCGAACTTCAAGCGGGTAACGCCGCAGACTGTCCAGAGACGGTGGTTCGCACAGCGCGCCGTCTTCGAGCCGATAAGCCGCCTTGTGCCACGGGCAGATCAGCCGTCCCTCGCACAGCGCACCTTTGGCCAAGGGAGCCCCGGCGTGGGGGCATTTGCCCTGATAGGCGCGCAATTGATCGCCGACCCGTAGCAAGACGATTTTCATCTTGTCGATTCGGACCTCAAGGCCACGGTCAAGGGGCACATCGGCGAAACGGGCGACGCGGTGCAGTGCCATGATCGATCTCCAGGCAGGTGTTTCACTTAGAAGTTTGGCGCTTATTCCCAGGTTCAGCCAATTCCCACTGCCACCACACGAACGGTCCGGCTATAGTTTGCGAGCCGACGACGGCCCCACCCCGCACAAGGTGCTCCGGTATGACCCGATTGACCTCTTTGAACCCTTGGCTGGCGGCCGTTGCAGTCGCCTTTTGCGTGCAGTTGCCAGCGCAGGCCCAGGAGCGTTTCACCCTCAGTATTCCCGGTGTTTCGGACAATCGGCTGTTCACGGTGGCGGAGGCCAGCGATGCCAGCGGTTGCGGCGGCAAGAACCAGTCTCCGGCCCTGAGCTGGAACGCCGGCCCTCCAGGCACCCTCAGCTACGCCATCGTCATGCACGACCCGGACGGCCAGAAAGGCCTGGGCGTCGATCACTGGATTCGTTACGGCATCAAGGCCTCGACCCGTCAGATCCCGGCCGGCGTCGGCACCAAATCCACCCTCGAAGGCGTGGGCGGCACCAACATCAAAGGCACCACCACCTACATTGGCCCTTGCCCGCCTGTCGGCGACAGCTCCCATCACTACATCATCCAGCTCTACGCCCTGGACCTGGCGCCAGAGGCCTTGCCTGCCGGCCTGACCCGCGCGCAGCTGATGGAGCAGATCAAAGGCCATGTGCTGAAAAACAGCAGCGTGGTGCGGCGTTATCACCGCTGAAGATTTTTCACTTCGGCTTAACCCGAACTGATCGGGCTGTCCGTCTCAGAGGATGAATGAGTCAATTTCCTCCTGAGGTCAGCCCCCATGTCCCTCCCTCTGCATTACCTCCGCCCGGCCGCCCAGGGTTTCGCCGCCGGGTTGTTGCTGGCCGTTGCCGGTTGCGGTGCATCATCCACACCTGACTCCGTAACGGTTGCGCCCCCGGCTCAAGGTGAGCTGAAAACTGAGGCGTTGGTGCGTGAGGCGGCCATGGCGGACACCGCGCTGGCCAAGCACAGTGCGCGACCTGCACCGTTGGTCGCTTTCGCGCCAATGCCGGCCGGTGAAGCTTATCCACAGGGCTATCGGGATGAACAGCGGGAGCAGTATCAGGCGCTGGCCGATAACCCGATTCACAGCGTGACTGAGGCGCCGGTCTCGACCTTCAGTGCCGACGTCGATACCGGCGCTTACGCCAACGTCCGGCGCTTGCTCAATCAGGGGCGTTTGCCTCCCGAAGGGGCGGTGCGCCTGGAAGAAATGGTCAATTACTTCCCCTACGATTACGCCTTGCCCACCGATGGCTCGCCGTTCGGCGTGACCACCGAGCTGGCGCCGTCACCCTGGAACCCGCATACCCGGTTGCTGCGCATCGGCATCAAGGCCTCCGACCGCGCGGTGGCGGAACTGGCCCCGGCAAACCTGGTGTTTCTGGTGGACGTGTCCGGCTCGATGGACCGTCGCGAAGGTTTGCCCATGGTCAAAAGCACCCTGAAATTGCTGGTCGATCAACTGCGCGAGCAGGACCGGGTTTCACTGGTGGTCTACGCCGGAGAATCCCGTGTGGTGCTGGAGCCGACTTCCGGACGGGAAAAAGCGAAAATTCGTACCGCTATCGATCAATTGACGGCGGGCGGCTCGACCGCCGGCGCGTCGGGTATCGAACTGGCTTATCAAATGGCGCAACAGGCCTTTATCCCCAAAGGCATCAACCGCATCCTGCTGGCCACCGATGGCGACTTCAACGTCGGCATCAGCGACTTCGACAGCCTCAAACAAATGGCTGTGGATAAACGCAAAACCGGCGTGTCCCTGACCACCTTGGGTTTTGGTGTGGATAACTACAATGAACACCTGATGGAACAACTGGCCGACGCTGGCGACGGTAACTACGCCTACATCGACAACCTGCGCGAGGCGCGCAAGGTGCTGGTGGATCAACTCGGCTCGACCCTCGCAGTAGTAGCGAAAAACGTGAAGCTGCAGGTGGAGTTCAATCCTGCGCAAGTCAGCGAATATCGGCTGTTGGGCTATGAGAATCGCGCCTTGAAGCGTGAGGATTTCAGCAACGACAAAGTCGATGCCGGAGAAATCGGCGCAGGGCATACGGTGACGGCGTTGTATGAAATTGTGCCCAAGGGCGAGAAGGGCTGGCTGGAACCGTTGCGCTATGGCAATCCTGGGGCCGATGTTTCCGCAAAAACCGGAGAATTGGCGATGCTGCGAGTGCGTTATCAGTTGCCGGAAGGCGGGAATAGTCGCTTGATCGAGCGGCCAATCCTGAAGGGTGAGGCCGGCAAACTCTCGACAGCTAGCGATGACCTGCGCTTTGCCGCCGCCGTCGCTGCCTTTTCCCAGCAGCTCAAGGACGGGCGTTACACCGGTAATTTCAGCCTGAAGGACACCGAAGCCCTGGCCCGTGGCGCACGGGGCGATGATCAATTCGGTCTGCGCGGTGAATTCGTGCAATTGGTGGAGTTGGCGCAGAGCCTGCGAACCCCGACCGCCTCGAATCAACAGCCCAACGACAACCGGATAGAGTGAAAGAGGCCAGCGCTGATATGTCCGACTCTGAAATCAGCTCAGCCACCAGCAGCGATGAATTGCTGCTGGCGCGCTACCGCTCGGGCGACGGGCCGGCGTTCGAAGTTTTGTACGCCCGTCATCGCCAAGGCCTTTATCGATTCCTCCTCAGCCTCAGCGGTAAACCCGAACTGGCCGAAGAGGTGTACCAGGAAACCTGGCTGAGCCTGATCCGCAGCACCAGTCAGCCACAAGGCCGGGCAAATTTTCGTACCTGGCTCTACCAGATTGCCCGCAACCGACTGATCGATCACTGGCGCAAACACGGCACCCACAACCCCTTGCACGACAGCTATGACGAACAAGCCCACGCCCTGGTCGATGACGCGGCCGACCCCGAACAACTGCTGAGCCTGAGCCGCGACGGTCAACGCCTCGAAGCCGCCCTGCAAACCCTACCCGCCGACCAGCGCGAAGTGTTCCTGCTGCGAGCCCACGGCGACCTCGACCTGCCGCAAATCGCCACACTCACCGAAACCCCGCTGGAAACCGTTAAAAGTCGCTTGCGCTACGCCCAGCAAAAACTGCGTCGGCTGCTGGCCGAGGAGGTACTGACATGACTGACGCCAAACAAACACCGTCATCGCCCGACGATGAAGTGATCAAGCATTTTCGCGATCACAGCAACGGTGAACCACCGGCGCATCTCGACGCCTTCATCCTCGCCACCGCACACCGGGAAGCCCCCAAGCCGAAGCCAAACCTGTGGCAACGCTGGCTCCACGCCTGCCAGCAACCCCGCTGGCAAGTGGCATTCGCCAGCCTCGTCGGCGTTGCGCTGATGCTGGCACTGGTGCAACGCACACCGGAACAACTGCCGAGTTACGACTTCGCACCTGCGCCGAAAGCGTCCGCACCGCTCGCCAAACCGGAAGCCGCAGCGCGCTCCCAGGATGAACCGGCCGGCGTTATATCCGCGCCCGCACCGGCTGCGCCCATGGCGGATTTTTCCGCACCAATGCAGCGTAAGTCGATCAACAGCGAAATGGCCGATGAAGCAAAACTCAGCAAACGCGCCGCCGCGCCGGCCAAGTCACTGGATGATCAATTGCGCGAAGTGATACGCCTGCAAGATACCGGTCAGACCCAAGCCGCCGAGGCGTTGCTGACGACATTGCACAAGCGCTTTCCCAAGGAAAATCTCACGGCCCGACTCAAGGATTTGCGGAAAAAATGAGGTGAACAGCGGTCGGCAAATTTGGCATCGACACCCGAAAGCGCGCACTATCGGCCTATAGCCGATGCGTTGGAGGATGCCGTGGCCCAAAAAATCGACCGCATCGCCCAAATGCTCAACTGCCCGGTGAAGGGTGAGGAATTACGGCGAGCAGTGACTGAGAGTCGTAAGGAGTTTCTTCTGGCGAAGCAGGAAGAGGAAGCGCTTGAGGAAGATGTCCTTGATGATGAGTTGATCGAGGATGAAGAAGACGATGATGAGTACGACGAGTTTGACTGGACGACAGAATGAAAAAACCGCTTCGGCGGCCCGTTGCCGCTCTCGATCATAGCCATCCTGCTGCTCAACCCTTGCCGCACACGGCCTATCAGCAACGAGCCGCAGAAATACGTGAGTCTATTGGCTCCAGCCTTAATAACCCACGTCCGGCTATTCCTGCCGAAACACTATTTGCCGAGCTTGATGCGCTCATTGATGAGGTTGAAGCAGAGCGTAACCGCCCTTGAAAACACTCACTCAAAAATTGCAGGCCCTGAAAAACCGGGGCCTGCAATTTTGGGGTGAGTTGCCGCTATTCTGCGGCTTGTTGCGTCGTCGACTGCGGTGGTCGCGTCAAAACTTTCACCACATCATCAACCACCGTGCCCGTCCCACGCCATTCCACTACCCTGACTCAACACCAGTTTGCAGTTCATCCATTTGGCCTTTCTCGTTCTACTGCTCAAAAGATCGCAAACAGTCTCTTAGGCGAATGCCAGCACCTCATGCAAAGGCCGACGCACTTTTTGCGGCCAGTTGCCGGCGGCCGGGTAGCCGGCGGTGACCAGCATGACCGGCAGTTCATTAGCCCCTAGGTCGAACTCTCGCGTCACGCCCTCGGCATCGAAGCCGCTCATGGCCCCGCTGGCCAGGCCCATGCCTTGAGCCGCCAACATCAGCGTCATGGCGGTGAGGGAGGCCGAACGCAGCGCCTCGTCGCGTTGCAGCTGCGGATTGCCCGCGTGGGATTCGCTGGCCATGGCCGCCCAGCCCTGGAGAGTGGCGGGCGGCAGAATGCCGGCGTCGACCGAGGGCTGCAGCATCTGCGGCAGCGTCTCGTGGGCCGCCAGGGTGCCACAGATGATAAAGGTCACGGGGGCGTCCAGCACTTGGCGCTGCTGGTAGGCCACGGCATGCAAGCGGGCCTTGGCTGCGTCCGAGCGCACCGCGACAAATTTCCAGTTCTGCAGGTTGTAGGCCGAGGGCGCGCGGGTGGCCAGCTGCACCAGCTCGCGGATGACCGACTCGGGCAGATCGCGACCGGCCTGATAACGGGTGGTGGAAACTCGCGACTCGATAAGGTCCTTGATGGCAGTGTTCATAGCATTCTCCGTTGCACAGGGTTTTCTAGAGTGGATAAATCAGTGTGCGTTTGGCTGGCCGGCGAGCCGGAGGTCGATGCCCATTGCACCGCCAGGATGCTGCCCAGCACTGTGATCAGCCCCAGCAGCGCCAGGCCGGTGATGCTCTGTTCCAGCAGCGCCCAACCCAGTAGTACGGCCACCAGCGGGCTGAGCAAGCCCAATGATGACACCGCCACCGGCGCCAACCGGGCAATCCCGCGAAACCACAGCACATAGGCCAGCAGCGCGCCGAACAGCGACAGGTAGGCGTAACCCAACCACTGGCTGAGGCTTAGGCTCGGCAGCGGCGGATCGACCAGCCAGGCCAGCGGCAGCAGCAACAGGCCGCCCACCAGCAACTGCCAGCCGGTAAAGGCCCGCAGCGGTATCGCTAGCTGCCAGCGCCGTGTCAGGTAGGTGCCGACCGCCATGCAGGCGGTGCCGATAAAGGCCGCGGTTATGCCGATCGGGTCCCAAGAGGCGCCCGGCGCCAGCAGCAGCGCGGCCATCCCGACTATCCCCAGCACGCTGGCGCCGGCCGCCAGATAAGACGGGCATTGGCGGTCCAGTGTCCATACCAGGCCCATCACCAGCAGCGGCTGGATGGCCCCGACCACGGCAGCCAGGCCTCCGGGCAAGCGGTAGGCGGCGACAAACAGCAGGGCTTGGAAGAAGCCGATATTCAGCGCCGCCAGTATCAGCAGGCGCAACCATTCGGCGCGTTTGGGCAGATGCCGGCTGTACAGGACCAGTAACAGACCGGCCGGCAACGCGCGCAGCAAGGCGGCGGTAAAGGGCCGATCCGCTGGCAAGAGTTCGGTGGTGACTATATAGGTCGAGCCCCAGATGGCCGGGGCCAGCGCCGTGCTCAGGACGTCCAGCCAGGAACTGCGGGTGCTTAACTTGTGCATGTATTTATCTCGCATTCAAGATAAAATGGAAGTTAGTAGTATTTTGTCTTGAGTTCAAGATAAATTTTGAGGAGTGGAGCATGACAACCGAACGACAGGCCGATGCGGTCGACATGATTCTTCGGCAGTGGCGCCGCGAGCGTCCGGATCTGGACGTCAGCCCCATGGGCACCATTGGCCGGGTCAAGCGCTGCTCGGTGCTGCTGCAGCGTGAACTGGCTAAGGTCTTCAGCGCTTTCGGCCTGAACGCCTGGGAGTTCGATGTGCTGGCCACCCTGCGTCGCGCCGGCGCGCCCCACTGCCTGGCGCCGACCACGCTGTTTTCGTCCTTGATGATCACCTCCGGCACCATGACCCGGCAGCTGCAGCAGCTGGAGGCCGCCGGCTGGGTCAGCCGCACGCCCAACCCCAGTGACGCGCGCAGCCTGCTGGTGCAATTGACCCCGGCCGGGCTGGCGCTGATCGACCGCGCAGTGACCGCCCATGTCGCCAACGAGGCGCGGATTCTGGCGCCTATAGCGGCGGCACAGCTGGCGCAGTTGGATGAGCGGCTATCGGAGCTATTGGCGGTCTTGGAACCGGCGGCCGAGTGATTTCTAAAAACCTGTTTATGACCTGCTGCGCGTCGGCGATACCGTGTTAAAAACAGCCTCAGAATGCTCATTTACAGCCCGTAAAATGCGCTTCTTCGGCTGCTTTTACCTTGTCTCCTCTAGCTCGCGAGATCATAGACAGATTCTTGGCGCGGTGACGCAGCCGACAGACGCATTGGAGCAATGCGAGTTCACGCTTCACCGTATTGCCCTTGCGGATTTTCAAGCGCTCGTCACGGTAGCGGGCAAAATCTGAAGAGGAGAGGGTGGCAACGATGCGTGTCGCCAGCGGATGACGCTTGAGCGCTTCCAGGCGCTTGATTTCCGAATACGCGCCTTTGTGCTTCGGAGCGATCTCGGAGATATAGCGATCAATGAGTTGATGAAAGGCGGTGTGTTCAGCCTCGACGCGAGAGACAAAAATGCCTCGGTCGATTTCGCTTTCGATCATGCGTGCCCAGGCTTGGGCATCGGCTTTGGTTTCGAAGGTTTTTCTTTGGGCTGGATAGCCTTTGAGGCGGATTTGCGCTTCCCACTGATACTCGCCGCGATTCCTGATTGTTGCCATTTCGACCATTCCTGCCACGTTCAAGTGTGGCAAATTTGTGGCAAAAACGACTTTCAGGACTAGGACAGGTTTCTTTCAGGAGCGCTATCCCCTTGTAATACAAGGGAAAGAAAATGGTGCACCAGGCGGGATTCGAACCCACGACCCCTGCCTTCGGAGGGCAGTACTCTATCCAGCTGAGCTACTGGTGCAATGCGGGCGCCATGATACTCATATGCGCTGCGGGCGTCCATGCTGCTGAATCGCCTGCGTTTTTCCCAAGCGTAACCTGCGTTTGCTACGTTGATCAGAAAAAATAAGCAAATGCGGCGTTTTCGTTCTTTTTTTCGAACAGCCTATTGTCCTTTACCCCCTTTGATCCTAGGATTCGTTTGAGATTTCAAACGCTCTTGTCTGGGTGCTGAACCGCACGAGTTCGATTTGTGCGCTATTTATGTGCTTCAGCCCGGTGAATGATTTCCCTGACGGCAGCCTATAAGGCGCCTTTCTACAATCATAATTCGCTCCGCGCGTGCCGCGGTGCTGTTAAGGAAAGCCGACATGCAGCTTAAAGACACCCAGTTGTTCCGCCAGCAAGCCTTTATCGATGGCGCTTGGGTCGATGCGGACAACGGTCAGACGATCAAGGTCAATAACCCGGCAACGGGCGAAATTCTGGGCACTGTGCCGAAAATGGGCGCTGCCGAAACCCGCCGTGCGATCGAAGCCGCTGACAAAGCGCTGCCGGCCTGGCGTGCACTGACCGCCAAGGATCGTGCGAACAAGCTGCGTCGCTGGTTCGAGCTGATCATCGAGAACCAGGACGACCTGGCTCGCCTGATGACTCTGGAGCAGGGCAAGCCATTGGCTGAAGCCAAGGGCGAGATCGTTTACGCCGCTTCCTTTATCGAGTGGTTCGCTGAAGAAGCCAAGCGCGTCTACGGTGACGTGATTCCGGGCCACCAGCCAGACAAGCGCCTGATCGTGATCAAGCAGCCGATCGGCGTGACCGCCGCGATTACTCCGTGGAACTTCCCGGCCGCGATGATCACCCGTAAAGCCGGCCCGGCTCTGGCCGCCGGTTGCACCATGGTGCTCAAGCCTGCTTCGCAAACTCCGTTCTCGGCTTTCGCCCTGGCTGAACTGGCCCAGCGTGCCGGTATTCCGAACGGTGTGTTCAGTGTGGTGACCGGCAGCGCCGGCGACATTGGCAGCGAGCTGACCGGCAACCCGATCGTGCGCAAACTGTCGTTCACCGGCTCGACTGAAATCGGTCGTCAGTTGATGACCGAGTGCGCCAAGGACATCAAGAAAGTCTCGCTGGAACTGGGCGGCAACGCGCCGTTCATCGTGTTCGACGACGCGGACCTGGATAAGGCCGTCGAAGGCGCGATCATTTCCAAGTATCGCAACAACGGCCAGACCTGCGTCTGCGCCAACCGCCTGTACATTCAGGATTCGGTGTACGACGCGTTCGCCGAAAAACTGAAAGTGGCCGTGGCCAAGCTCAAGATCGGTAACGGTCTGGAAGACGGCACCACCACGGGCCCGCTGATCGACGAAAAAGCCGTGGCCAAGGTTCAAGAGCACATTGCTGACGCCGTGAGCAAAGGTGCAACCGTGCTGTCCGGTGGCAAGGTGATGGAAGGCAACTTCTTCGAGCCGACCATCCTGACCAACGTGCCGAATAACGCTGCCGTGGCCAAGGAAGAAACCTTCGGCCCATTGGCGCCACTGTTCCGCTTCAAAGACGAAGCCGACGTGATCGCGATGTCCAACGACACTGAGTTCGGCCTGGCCTCGTACTTCTATGCTCGCGACCTGGGCCGTGTGTTCCGCGTGGCTGAAGCCTTGGAATACGGCATGGTCGGCGTCAACACCGGGTTGATCTCCAACGAAGTCGCGCCATTCGGCGGCATCAAGGCGTCGGGCCTGGGCCGTGAAGGCTCCAAGTACGGCATCGAGGATTACCTGGAAATCAAATACCTCTGTCTGGGTATCTAAGCTCGGAAAACATAAGCAGGCATTGCTTCAAGCGTAAAGGGCACGAGAGCGCTGCCCTTTGCGCCGCTTCAAACGGAATTTTCTCTGTGGCCGGGAAAGCTGTGGCAGTCGATCATCGCATGCTGCCGTAGTTGCCTCCCCGCCGCTTAATCCTTGAACCACGCCGCCCGATGAGCGGTGAATGAGGACACTATGAGCAAGACTAACGCATCCCTGATGAAACGCCGCGAAGCCGCTGTACCGCGCGGTGTTGGCCAGATTCACCCGATCTTCGCCGACCACGCGAAGAACGCCACCGTGACCGACGTTGAAGGTCGCGAGTTCATCGACTTCGCCGGCGGTATCGCCG
This sequence comes from Pseudomonas sp. B21-015, assembly GCF_024749285.1. NCBI lineage: Bacteria > Pseudomonadati > Pseudomonadota > Gammaproteobacteria > Pseudomonadales > Pseudomonadaceae > Pseudomonas > Pseudomonas sp. B21-015. Next base: position 6,284,786 of record NZ_CP087196.1, on the reverse strand, counting down.
TGCTGAACACTGGTCACCTGCACCCGAAAGTCATTGCGGCCGTGACTGCTCAACTGAACAAGCTGACCCACACCTGCTTCCAGGTCCTGGCCTACGAGCCGTACGTGGAACTGTGCGAAAAAATCAACGCCAAGGTGCCAGGTGATTTCGCCAAGAAAACCCTGTTGGTGACCACGGGTTCCGAAGCCGTGGAAAACGCCGTGAAAATCGCCCGCGCCGCCACTGGCCGTGCCGGCGTGATCGCGTTCACCGGCGCTTACCACGGTCGCACCATGATGACCCTGGGCCTGACCGGTAAAGTCGTGCCTTACTCGGCCGGCATGGGCCTGATGCCAGGCGGCATCTTCCGCGCGTTGTACCCGAACGAGCTGCACGGTGTGAGCATCGACGATTCGATCGCCAGCATCGAGCGCATCTTCAAGAACGACGCCGAGCCGCGTGACATCGCCGCCATCATCATCGAGCCGGTGCAGGGCGAAGGCGGTTTCTACGTCGCGCCTAAAGAGTTCATGAAGCGCCTGCGTGCCCTGTGCGACCAGCACGGCATTCTGTTGATCGCTGACGAAGTACAGACTGGCGCTGGCCGTACCGGCACTTTCTTTGCCATGGAACAGATGGGCGTTGCCGCCGACCTGACCACTTTCGCCAAATCCATCGCTGGCGGCTTCCCGCTGGCCGGTGTGTGCGGCAAGGCCGAATACATGGACGCCATCGCTCCAGGCGGCCTGGGCGGCACTTATGCCGGTAGCCCGATCGCTTGCGCCGCGGCTCTGGCCGTGATGGAAGTGTTTGAAGAAGAGCACCTGCTGGACCGTTGCAAAGCGGTTGGCGAGCGTCTGGTGACTGGCCTGAAGGCTATCCAGGCCAAGTATCCGGTGATCGGCGAAGTGCGTGCCTTGGGCGCAATGATCGCGGTCGAGCTGTTCGTCGACGGCGACAGCCACAAGCCGAACGCTGCTGCCGTGGCATCGGTTGTGGCCAAGGCGCGCGACAAGGGCCTGATCCTGCTGTCGTGCGGCACCTATGGCAACGTTCTGCGCGTGCTGGTACCGCTGACCGCGCCGGACGAGCAACTGGATAGAGGCCTGGCGATCATGGAAGAGTGCTTCGCCGAGCTCTGATTCATTTGTGAACTGATCGACAAAAAACCCGCTTCGGCGGGTTTTTTTATGCCCCTTGGAACACATCAGGGCAATTGAGCTGTATCGAATGGCCAGCATTGACTAAGGTGCAAGCATTGCCGTTGGAGTGTGCAGATGACTGCTGTAGTGTTACCCGCTGTACCGCGTGTGCTGATTGCCGAGGCCGACCCTTGGCCCCGTGACCTGCTCAAGCAGGTGTTGTTGAATGTGCGCTGCGACGCGCGGCTGGACCTGTGTGCTGACGGCCAGGAGGCCCTGCAGCTGTTGGCGGAAAATCCTTATGACCTGGTGATCGTCGACTGGGAGTTGCCCGGCGTCGATGGCCTGAATGTCTTGCGCAGTGTTCGTCAGCGCAAACGTAATCCGCCGCTGCCCTTCATTCTGATGAGCAGCCGCAACGACAGCGCCAGCGTGCGCGAAGCCTTGCCTCTGGCGCCCACGGCGTACCTGACCAAACCCTTGAACATGGAAAGCCTGACCCAGCGCCTGCAGGATTTATTGCTGAACGCTGGTGAAGAGGTGTCCTGCGAGGTGCCGTCATTGGCGCCGGGCATGACCTTGTCGGTGTATCTGGAGCGGCGGCGCGAACTGGCGGACGGTGCGCCGTTGATGACCGATGTGCAGGTGGCGATCAAACGTAGTCTCAATCCCAATGGCCTTGATCTGACGCGGCTGGAAGACGAGATCCGCACCGATCCGCAAATCACCGCTGTCTTGATCGCTGCCGCCAACAGCGCGGCCCAGCATCATGGCGCCGCCGTGCAAACCCTGGCCCAGGCGTTGCATCGCTTGGGCACCGGGCAAAGCATGAACCTGATTCTGGGGCTGGCCCTCAAGCGCAGTGCCCGGCTCAGCGATCCGTTCCTGGCCGATTATGCCGAGCGTTATTGGGAGTTGTCCCTGCACACCGCCGAATACGCGCGAACGTTGGCGCGTTTGCTGGATCTGGATCAGGAGCGCTGTTATAGCGCGGGCATGCTGCATCGTCTCGGCGACCTGGCGTTGCTGCGGTGTTTGCAGGAGTGGAAGCAAGCCGGCGGTGAGCTGGATGAGCTGGAAGAAGTCGGCGACGCACTGGCCGAATTTGGCGCGGCCTATGGTTCGGCGCTACGGACCCGCTGGCGCCTGCCCCTGGAGCTGCGAGAGCTGATTGCGGCGGTTTACCAGCTCGGTGGCGGGGTTTACTCCCGCGAGGCGCTGGTGATGAACATGGCCGCACAACTGGCGCGCCTGACCGAGCATGAGGGGATCGAGGCGTTGTCCAAGAGCCGCACGGCGCGGTTGCTCAAGATCGGATTGCCTGAGCTGATGCGTTTGCGCAAGAAGTGAATCTGACACCAAACCCTGTGGGAGCGAACTGTGGCGAGGGGGCTTGCCTCCGTTCGGTTGCGCAGCAGCCGTGAAGCCAGAGATCGCGGTATTCCTGTCAGAGCGAGGTTGCAGAATTCAGGACTGCTTCGCAGCCCAACGGGGGCAAGCCCCCTCGCCACAGGTGGGTATAAGCGCCAGATAGTTCTCAGTCGGAGATAATCCGGTTCTTGCCCTGGCGCTTGGCTTCGTACATCGCTGCATCGGCGCGGGCGAACAGGCTGTCGAGGTTTTCATCCTCGGGCGTGAGGCTGGTCAGGCCCTGGCTGACGGTGATGCCGAACGTCTGGTCGTCATGGCTGAAACTCAACCGCTGAATCTCCCGTTGCAGGCGCTCGGCCACTTGCATGGCCATGTCCGGTGCGCAGCCGGGGAACACCGCAGCGAATTCCTCACCGCCAATCCGCCCGAACAGATCACCACGCCGCAGGGCTGCGCGGCCGCTCTCGGCGATGCGTTGCAGCACCATGTCGCCTTCCGGATGGCCGTAGGTGTCGTTGATCACTTTGAAGTTATCGATGTCCAGCAGCAGGAAGGCCATCGGCGCACCGTGTAGTCGTGCCTGGTCGAATTCGCGATGGGCGCATTCGAAGAAGTGTCGGCGGTTGCTGCTTTGGGTCAGCACGTCGGTGGTGGCCAAGCGGTGTAGCTCGGTTTCCATCTGCTTCTTTTCGGTGATGTCTTCGGCAATGCCGACGATAATCACCGGTTGGCCCGGCTCGGCCTGACGGTTGATGAAGCACTTGTCGCTGAGCCAGCGCACCTGGCCGTCGGCGGTGATGATGCGGTACTCGCGGTCTTCAACGGCGCCGTTGACCAGCACTTGCGCCAGGCTGCGCTCGGCGTAATCCAGGTCGTCGGGATAAACACTGTCGCGCCAGTGGTTGTAGTCGGACAGCAACAGGCCGGCGGGGCGGCCGAAGATCCGGTCATAGGCCGGGCTGACGTAGAGCACCTGACGGGTTTCCCAGTTGAATGCCCAAAGCACTGCGTTGACGCTGACCAGCAGCGAGCTGAACAGCTGTTCGCGTTCGCTCAGGCGCGCCACTTCGCCTTGCGCATGCATCAGCGCCATCAGGGTTTGCGCGGCCTCGGGCCACTGTGGAAGGGATGAGTCTTGTAGGTTTTTATTGACCATCGGCACAAATCTCAAAGGGCGTGCCGCTATTTCGACAGCGGCCAGCACAAAGCCCGCCTGGATGGCGAAGTGTCTTTGAGATAGGGGATTTGGAGCGAAGTTCCCGCTTTTTTTGTGGCGAGGGCACGCTTGCTCCCGCTGGGTGGTCCTGGCGACGCGTTTTTTCCGTTAAAACGCGTCGTCAGATATTGCGGCTGCTGCGCAGCCGAACGGGAGCAAGCTCCCCCGCCACAGGAGCGGCCCTTGATTCAAGGTCAGGCAGCGGCAGGGCGCAGGGAGTAGGTTTTCAGCTGGTCGGCGAAGTCGCGCAGGGATTGAATCCCGCTGGCCTCGGCTTCGTGTACCCAATCCTTGATGGCGGCCAGCATGTCGTGACCATTTGAGCTGGTCTTGACCCAGATCTGCTGCAAGGCCAGGCGTTTCTCGTAAATTACCTTCAGCGCCTGGCTGTGTTCGAGCATGGTCTGGATGCGCACATGGTGCTTGTCATCCAGCAGGCTGGTTTCCCGCGAGAGCAGGCGCTTGGCCCGGTGGAACTGGTGACGGACCGAGTGATCGACCTTTTCCAGTTCTTGTTTGACCAGTGGTGCGATGACCAATTTGCGGTACTGGGCCATGATCTGGAAGCGGTTGTTGAGGATCGCCATGGCGGTGTCCATGTCCAGGCTGCCTTTGCCTTCGACACGGTGGGCGATCGGCGCAACCCGCTGGACCTTGGCCAGGCGCAGGAAGCTGAAGACCTGGATCCATGCCCAGCCGAGGTCGAATTCCCACTTCTTCACCGACAGTTTGGCCGAGTTAGGGTAGGTGTGATGGTTGTTATGCAGTTCTTCGCCGCCGATCAGGATGCCCCAGGGCACCAGATTGGTCGCCGCATCGCGGCATTCGAAATTGCGGTAGCCGATGGCATGGCCCAGGCCATTGACCACGCCGGCGGCCCACACCGGGATCCACATCATCTGGATGGCCCAGATGGTGATGCCGATGGTGCCGAACAGCAGCAGGTCGATGACGCCCATGATCGCCACGCCCAGCAGCGGGAAGCGGCTGTAGAGGTTGCGTTCGATCCAGTCTTCGGGGCAGTTCTTGCCGTAGATGCGCAGGGTCTCGGGGTTTTCCGCTTCGGCGCGGTACAGCTCGGCGCCTTTGCGCAGAACCGTGGACAGCCCCTTGATGACCGGGCTGTGCGGGTCATCGACGGTTTCGCATTTGGCGTGATGCTTGCGGTGGATAGCGGTCCACTCGCGGGTGTTCTGCGCCGTGGTCAGCCACAGCCAGAAACGGAAGAAATGTTTCAGGCCGGCATTGAGCTCGAGGGAACGATGGGCTGAATAACGATGCAGATAGACCGTGACGCCGACGATCGTCACGTGGGTCATCAGCAGGGTGACTGCCACCAGTGACCAGGGCGATAAGCCAAGAAAACCTTCGTACCACATAGGCTATAGGGCCCTCGAAAAAGAAAAAACAGCCTTTGCATTATCACTAAGCCCACAGATAAAACCAGTCGCCCTTTCAGATAAGAGTGGCCGGGTGTTTCTTTAATCTATAATTCCAACCTTTTTTGTAGGGACATGGACGTTCTAATGCCAGCCACATATCGCGATGCCTTGCGTGCAGCGCTGCTCTATCTGGTGCTTTCCGTAGCCTGGTTCCAGTTTAGTGGTTATTTATTGAACAGTTTCTTCGATAACTCCACCGACCTGCTGCGCTGGCAACTGATCAACGGTTATGCCTGGGTGGCCTTCAGTGCCGGGTTGATCTTTATGGCGCGGGCACGATTGTTTCGCTGCCTGGGTGTCGGCGCCAGATTGCGCGAGCGCAAAGCTGATCGGGAACGTTTGCGTCAGGCGGCCGCGGTGTTCGATTGCACCCGCGAAGGGGTGCTGGTCACCAATAGCAAAGGGCTGATCGTCCATGTGAACCGGGCGTTCATGGAAATCACCGGTTACCAGTGCGAGGAAGTGTTGGGTCAGCGACCGAACATGTTCAAGTCGGGCCATCACCCGCCGGGTTTCTACCAGGCGATGTTCGCGACACTCGACAGCCTCGGTGAGTGGAGCGGGGAAATCTGGAATCGTCGCAAAAGCGGCGAGATTTACCCGCAATGGCAGACGATTCGCCTCATTCCCGACGATCAGGGGCGGCTCAGTCAGTACGTTGCGGTGTTTTCCGACATCAGCGCGATCAAGGACTCCGAGCATGAACTGACGCACCTGGCCCACCACGATCCGCTGACCGATCTGCCCAATCGCTTGCTGTTTACCGACCGTGCCGAGCAGGCCGTGGCCTCGGCGCAGACCCATAAGCGCGGTTGTGCGTTGCTGATGATCGATCTGGATCACTTCAAGTTGATCAACGACAGCCTTGGTCACAACGTCGGTGACCAACTGCTCAAAGCTGTGGCCCAGCGTCTGCAAGGCACATTCGACCCGGGCATCACCCTGGCGCGGCTCAGTGGCGACGAATTTGCGGTGTTGGCTGAAGATTGCCCGCAACCGGGGCCTGCCGCGGCGCTGGCTCAGCGGGTCATCGATGGCCTCAAGGAGCCGTTTCAGATCGACGGGCATCCGTTGTTCATCAATGCCAGCATCGGCATCAGTCTGTTCCCCAGCGATGCCTTGAGCGCCGAGCAACTGTTGCGCAACGCCGACTCGGCGCTGTTCAAGGCCAAGAGCGCCGGTCGCGACGGCTATGCCCTCTATACCGAAGAATTGACCACGCATGCCCAGCAGCGCGTCGAGATTGCGTTCGAATTGCGCCGGGCGCTGGAGCAGCAGGAGTTGCGTGTCTATTACCAGCCCGTGCATGACCTCAAAACCAGTCGCCTGATCGGCGTCGAGGCGCTGGTGCGCTGGGAGCATCCGCAGCGCGGGCTGGTGTCGCCGGCTGAATTCATCCCCATTGCCGAACGCACCGGGCTGATTGCCGAGATCGATGCCTGGGTCATGCGCCAGGCCTGTCAGCAAATGTGCCAGTGGCAAGCGACAGGCGTGCTGCTTTCGTTTGTCGCGGTGAACGTTTCTTCTCGCCTGTTCGCCCGCCGCGAGTTGTATCAGCAGGTGGCTCAGGTGCTGCACGACACCGGGCTGGATCCGGCGTATCTGGAGCTGGAAGTCACCGAAAGTGCGGTGATGGAGGACCCGGAAGTGGCGCTGGAGCAGATGCATCGCTTGCGTGAGTTGGGCGTGCGGCTGGCCATCGATGACTTCGGCACGGGTTATTCGTCGTTGCTGCGACTCAAGCGGTTGCCGGTGCAAAAGCTCAAGATCGATCAGGGATTTGTCGCAGGCTTGCCGGGTGATGAGGATGACGCGGCGATCGTGCGGGTGATCATTGCCCTGGCGCAGAGCATGGGGATGCAAGTGCATGCCGAGGGGATCGAGCAGATCGAGCAGGCGGGTTTCCTGCTCGAGCACGACTGCGATCTGGGGCAGGGGTATTGGTTTGGGCGGCCAGTACCGGAGGCCGCGTTGGATTGGGCTCGGGCGCCAGTGATTTCCTGAAAGCGAAAAGATCGCAGCCTTCGGCGGCTCCTGCAAGGGATCGGCGTACACCTGTAGGAGCTGCCGAAGGCTGCGATCTTTTGATCTTCAAGCCACTCATGCTCAGCAAATCCTTGCTTCATCAAATAATGTCTTCTGGTTATATAAACATTCTTAAATAGTCTTTTTAAGAATATCTGCACCTATCTACTATTGCTCTCACGCCGTACGCAGTGCCCGCCACTGCCAGGCATATCTCATTAAAGGAGCAGCACCATGAGCGCATCCCTACGTAGTGTTGACGGGCAGGACGAAGCCACCATTTTGCGTGAGATCCAGAGTGCCTTGCGCGATCTGCGCTTTGGCGCAGTGGAAATCACCGTGCACAACGCCCAGGTGGTTCAGATCGAACGCAAAGAGAAATTCCGTTTGCAGAATCCGGGCAACAAACCGAGCTGAAGCGAAAGATCAAAAGATCGCAGCCTTCGGCAGCTCCTACGCGCCTGTGGGCGCCGCCGCAGGCTGCGATCTTTTCAAACAGGCAACCCGATTCCAGAAATCCATAAGAAAAGCCAACACACCAAGAATTCCAGGAGCTTTCACCATGTCGTCGATTCGCCATTTTGCCTTGGCCGCCCTGGCCAGTGCCCTTTTTGCGGGTTCCGCGGTTGCCAAGGATTACGAATTGCTCAACGTGTCGTATGACCCGACCCGTGAGCTGTATCAGGACTACAACGCCGAGTTCATTAACTTCTGGAAGAAAGACCACGCTGGCGACAACGTGAAGATCCAGCAGTCCCACGGTGGTTCGGGTAAACAGGCTCGCGCCGTAATCGACGGTCTGCGGGCCGACGTGGTGACCCTGGCCCTGGCCGGTGACATCGACGAAGTCGCCAAGCTCGGCAAGAGCCTGCCGGCTGACTGGCAGAAGCGTCTGCCGGAGGCGAGCACACCTTACACCTCGACCATCGTGTTCCTGGTGCGCAAGGGCAACCCGAAAGGTATCAAGGACTGGGGTGACCTGACCAAAAATGGCGTGGAAGTCATCACTCCGAACCCGAAAACATCCGGCGGCGCGCGCTGGAACTTCCTCGCGGCCTGGGCCTATGGCCTGAAAGCCAACGGCGGTAACGAAGCCAAGGCCAAAGAGTACGTACAGACCCTGTTCAAACACGTGCCTGTGCTGGACACCGGTGCTCGCGGTTCGACCATCACCTTCGTCAACAACGGTCAGGGCGACGTGCTGCTGGCCTGGGAAAACGAAGCCTTCCTGGCCTTGAAAGAAGACGGTGGCGCCGACAAGTTCGACATCGTTGTACCGTCGCTGTCGATTCTTGCCGAACCACCGGTGGCCGTGGTCGATAAAAACGCTGAGAAAAAGGGCAACAGCGAGCTCGCCGAAGCGTACCTCAAGCACCTGTACAGCCCGGCCGGCCAGGAAATTGCGGCGAAAAACTTCTATCGTCCACGGGACAAGGACATAGCCGCCAAATACGCCAAGCAGTTCCCGGCACTGGAGCTGGTGACCATCGACAAGGACTTCGGCGGCTGGAAAACCGCGCAACCGAAATTCTTCAATGACGGTGGCGTGTTCGACCAGATTTATCAGGCGCAGTAACCTGAAATGGATTAGTCAATGGACCTGATTCCAGTCAGTTAAGGTGCTGAACCTGTGGGAGCGAGCCTGCTCGCGATGACGGCGGTACATTCAGCATAAATGTTGGTTGGCCCGCCGCTATCGCGAGCAGGCTCGCTCCCACAGGGGCTGCGGTGTCCAAATCCTTAACTGGCTGGCATTAGCCAACAGGCCCCGATTTCACTGTCGGGGCTTAGCGCGTTCTCAACCAAGGACTTTTATGTCGCGTCGTATCTCCCCCGTCATACCCGGCTTCGGGCTGACGCTGGGCTACACCTTGGTGTACCTCAGCCTGATTGTGCTCATTCCACTGGCGGCGATGTTTGTGCATGCCGCTCAACTTACCTGGGACCAGTTCTGGGCGATCATCTCGGCGCCACGGGTGCTGGCGGCGTTGAAGCTGAGCTTCGGCACCGCGCTGTACGCCGCGATCATCAATGGCGTGATCGGCACGCTGCTGGCCTGGGTGCTGGTGCGCTACACCTTCCCGGGGCGCAAAGTCATCGACGCGATGATCGACCTGCCCTTTGCTTTGCCCACTGCGGTGGCCGGTATCGCGCTGACCGCGCTGTACACCCCCACCGGGCTGGTGGGGCAGTTCGCGGCGGACCTGGGTTTCAAGATCGCGTATACCCCCCTCGGCATCACCCTGGCGCTGACTTTTGTGACGCTTCCATTCGTGGTACGTACGGTACAGCCTGTACTGGCTGATATCCCGCGTGAAGTGGAGGAGGCGGCGGCTTGCCTCGGGGCGAAACCGTTACAGGTTTTTCGCCATATTCTGGTGCCGGCGCTGCTGCCAGCCTGGCTCACCGGTTTCGCTTTGGCCTTCGCCCGCGGGGTCGGCGAGTACGGTTCGGTGATTTTCATCGCCGGCAATATGCCAATGAAAACCGAAATTCTGCCGCTGCTGATCATGGTCAAACTCGACCAGTACGATTACACCGGCGCCACCTCCATTGGTGTACTGATGCTGGTGGTTTCCTTTGTCCTGTTACTGCTGATCAACTTGTTGCAGCGGCGCATCGAAACCCCATAAGGAGGCGCGAAAAATGTCCCAATCGTCTATTGCAGCGGCCTCCTCGAACGCCGCCCGCCGTGGCAGTGCCTCGTCGCGGCGAATCCTGATCGGCCTCGGCTGGCTGATTTTTGCGCTGTTTTTGCTGTTGCCGCTGTTCATCGTGGTATCCCAGGGTCTGAAACTGGGCCTGGGGGCGTTCTTCACGGCGATTTTTGAGCCGGACGCTTTGTCGGCGTTGAAACTCACTGTGATTGCGGTGCTGATCTCGGTGCCGCTGAACCTGGTGTTCGGTGTCAGCGCGGCGTGGTGCGTGAGCAAATACTCGTTCCGTGGCAAGAGCATGCTGGTGACCCTGATCGACCTGCCGTTCTCGGTATCGCCGGTGATCGCGGGTCTGGTCTACGTGTTGATGTTCGGCGCCCAGGGCCTGTTCGGCCCGTGGTTGCAGGATCACGACATCCAGATCGTCTTCGCCTTGCCGGGTATCGTGCTGGCGACGATTTTCGTTACCGTGCCGTTCGTGGCCCGTGAGCTGATCCCGCTGATGCAGGAACAAGGCACCCAGGAAGAAGAGGCCGCGCGCCTGCTCGGCGCCAATGGCTGGCAGATGTTCTGGCACGTTACCGTCCCCAATATCAAATGGGGCCTGATTTATGGCGTGGTGCTGTGTACGGCCCGAGCCATGGGTGAGTTCGGTGCGGTGTCGGTGGTTTCCGGGCACATTCGCGGGGTGACCAATACCCTGCCGCTGCACGTCGAGATTCTCTACAACGAATACAACCACGTGGCTGCGTTCGCCGTGGCGAGCCTGTTGCTGATCCTGGCGCTCTTCATCCTGCTGCTCAAGCAGTGGAGCGAAAACCGTATTAACCGCCTGCGCGCCAGCGCCGCGGAGGAATAGTCATGTCGATCGAAGTGCGTAACGTCAGCAAGAACTTCCACGCGTTCAAGGCGCTGGACAACATCAGCCTGGACATTCAAAGCGGCGAGCTGGTGGCGCTGCTGGGGCCGTCCGGCTGCGGCAAGACCACGTTGCTGCGAATCATCGCCGGCCTCGAAACCCCGGATCAGGGCAGCATCGTGTTCCATGGCGAAGACGTCTCCGGCCACGACGTGCGTGATCGCAACGTCGGTTTCGTGTTCCAGCACTACGCCCTGTTCCGCCACATGACGGTGTTCGACAACGTCGCGTTCGGCCTGCGCATGAAGCCGAAAAACCAGCGTCCGAACGAGAGCCAGATCGCGGTGAAAGTCCACGAACTGCTGAACATGGTGCAACTGGACTGGTTGGCGGATCGCTACCCGGAACAACTCTCCGGCGGCCAGCGTCAGCGCATCGCGTTGGCCCGCGCCTTGGCGGTGGAGCCAAAGGTTTTGCTGCTCGACGAACCTTTCGGCGCACTCGACGCCAAGGTCCGTAAAGAACTGCGTCGCTGGCTCGCGCGGCTGCACGAAGACATCAACCTGACCTCGGTGTTCGTGACCCACGACCAGGAAGAGGCGATGGAAGTCGCCGACCGTATCGTGGTGATGAACAAGGGCGTGATCGAGCAGATCGGCTCACCGGGCGACGTCTACGAAAACCCGGCCAGCGATTTCGTCTATCACTTCCTCGGCGATTCGAACCGTCTGCATTTGGGTGAAGACCGGCACGTTCTGTTCCGTCCACACGAAGTGTCACTGTCGCGTCATGAACTGGAAGACCACCACGCCGCTGAAGTGCGGGATATTCGTCCGTTGGGCGCCACCACGCGGGTGACGCTGAAGGTCGAAGGCCAGAGCGAGTTGATTGAAGCCGAAGTGGTGAAGGATCACGACAGCCTGGTTGGATTGGCGAAGGGCGAGACGTTGTTCTTCAAGCCGAAGGTCTGGCAGAAAGTCGCCAACATATAAAGCAAAAGCATCGCGGGCAAGCCCGCTCCCACAGGGGATTTGTGAACGACACAGATCACTGTGGGAGCGGGCTTGCCCGCGATGGCGTCCTACACCGCTGCGTTTTTCTGACGCAAACGCACACCCCCCACCCGCGCTTCAATTTGCTCTTTCAGCTCATGCCGCATCCCGAGCAAAAACGCCAACTCAACCACCACAAACAGCGGGCCGACAATCAACCCCGTCACATCATCGACAAACGCCGGTTTGCGTCCCTCATAATGATGGCCGACAAACTGAATCGCCCACCCCACCACAAACATCCCGATGCCGCTGGCCAGCCAGACCAGCGTACTTTGCTGCGCGAGAACCTGACCCGCCCAAATGCACAGACCGAGCAACACGGTCATCAACACCCCAAGACGCACCTCCAGGCGCAGGTAAAACCACGCCGATGCCATTGCGACCAGCACCGCCGGCGAAACCCAGCCTCCGCCCCATTGAGGCCGTGACAGCAACACCGCGACCGCCACGACGATCAGCGGAATACCCACGAAGTGGCTGGCGATATTGCGTGGGTCACGGTGGTAGGCGGCGTATTGACTGAGATGGTCAACGAGGCTTTTCATTGTTATTCCTCCTGTAGGGTGATTGATGATGCCCCGGGTTCATCTCTCGCTCTGTCAGCCAGGCGACAATCTCCAGGAGTTTTCATGGACATGCAGGTTTGGCGTTCGCGCCTGATGACGGGGCAGTGGTTCAGTCATTTACCTGTTCCCTTGCAGGATAGTCTGCTGGCCGCCGCCCGAGTGCGGCGGTTGTCGCCGGGGCAGCGGTTGTTCAAGCGCGGCGATCCCCCGTGCGGGTTGTACGCGGTGCTCGAAGGTTCGGTGCGCATCGGCGCGGTGAGCGAGCAGGGCAAGGAAGCGTTGCTGAGCCTGGTGGAACCGCCGCACTGGTTCGGTGAAATCTGCCTGTTCGATGGCCAGCCGCGAACCCATGATGCGTTCGCAGCAGGCCAATGCATCCTGTTGCATATCCCGCAAACGGCGCTGCTGGCCTTGCTCGACAAACACCCGGTGTACTGGCGGCAACTGGCGTTGCTGATGAGCCACAAACTGCGCCTGACCTTCATCAACCTTGAGCAACTGAGTCTGATGCCGGCCCCGGCGCGCCTGGCCCATCGCTTGCTGATGATCGCCGAGGGCTATGGCGAAATCGACCCGCCGCGCCGTGTTCTGCAACTGCCCCAGGAGCAACTGGCGTCGATGCTGTCACTGTCGCGCCAGACCACCAACCAGATACTCAAGGATTTGCAGGGGCAAGGGATTCTGAATCTGAAATATGGCGAGATCGAGATTCTGGATGCGCAGCGGTTGCGGGCGTTGGCGTTGGTTTGAAAAAAAGTTCGCCACGGTATTGGTGGGCTTTGTCCGCGAACGCGCCTAGCCTGTGACGACGATAATCGAGGTGTGCCATGCGTGTATTGCTAGTGGAAGACGAACCCGAGACCGCCAGGCTCCTGGCCAAAGGCCTGAGCGAAGCGAGTTACTCGGTGGATGTGGCGCTCAATGGCATGGACGGCCGGCGCTTTATCGAGTCCGGTGAATACGAGTTGATCATCCTCGACGTGATGCTTCCCGGCCTCAACGGCTGGCAGTTGCTGCAACAGATACGCAAGCTCGGCGATACGCCGGTGCTGTTCCTCACCACCACGGACGGCATCGAGGATCGCCTGCGCGGGCTGGAGCTGCATGAGGATGATTATCTGCTCAAGCCGTTTGCCGTCAGTGAGCTGGTGAAGCGGGTGCGCAAGCTGTTGCGGCGCGATCGCGGGCGCTGAAGGTTATGCGGTGTCTGAGCAATCGCCATCGCGAGCAGGCTCGCTCCCACATTTGATCCTTGGTGAACACAATACCGATAAACAATGAAGATCCAGTGTGGGAGCGAGCCTGCTCGCGAAGAGGCCGGAAAACCCAGCACACCTTGCTGATCTATCACCGCAACCCATCCCGAAACTGCCCCGGCGTCATTCCGGTCCAGCGTTTGAACGCACGACTGAAGCTGCTGGTATCGGCGAACCCCAGCAGGTAACTGACCTCGCTCAACGAACACTGTGGGTCGCGCAGGTGCAGCAGCGCCAGGTTCTCCCGGCTTTCATTGAGCAGTGTATCGAACCGACAACCTTCATCCGCCAGGTGCCGTTGCAGGCTGCGTAGACTCAAGTGCAGCGCTTGGGCGATGCAATCGGCCGACGGTTCGCCCTCGGGCAATTGCTCTTCAATGGCGTCGCGAACCTTGCGCTCCCAGGTCAGAGGCTTGAGTTGCGCCAGGGTGCGTTTGAGCACGGTTTCGTTGTGCTCGGCCAGTTCCGGGTTGGCGTCGTCCAGGTGGCTGTCGAAATCCACCAGGGCGAATTCCAGTCGGTCTTCGTCAGCGGCGAAATACACCGGCGAGCGGAACACTTTGTGCCATTGATGCGGGTCGGCAGGTTCCGGGCGGCGCAGGTACACCGCCAGTGGCGCGTAGTCACGGCCCAGGCGATTGCGGCAGGTGCGCACGTAAATCGCCGCGAAGGCGTCGATGGCTTCGAAGGCGGGCGCGGGGTTGCCTTGGGGGATTTTCAGGCGGAAACGGTAGCGATCCTCGGTTCGGGTCAACTCCAGGTCCAGCGCATCGCTGACCACCTGGTGATAACGCACGATGCGCTCGAACACTTCCCGCAGGCTGCCGCTGGCCACCAACGCATAACCCAGCGCATGAAAGGTGGTGGGGCTGACGAAACGCGACACCCGCAAGCCAATCGCGGGGTCGCCACTGACCTGCACCGCGATTTCCCACAGGCGCGTGGTGCCGGACAACGGGTAACGGGCGTTCGGGTCGTCCATCAACTGCGGGTCGAGCCCCGCCTGTCGGCACAGGGCGGTGCTGTCGAGCCCCAGCGCATCGAGCTGCTTGCGCAGGGCGCGGGTCCAGCTGGCGAGTGAGGTCGGTTCAGTCATGTTGGCGCGTCCGGTCAACAGGTTGGCGTTCACGGCTACCACTCTGTAAAGCATCACAGGGCAGGATGCGAACATCAATAACCAGAGGATGGAAGCATGGACGGTACTTCTGCAAGTCCCCAGCGACTGAATGCAGCACAGCGATCAGCGCATATTCGCCAAGTGGTGCTGGCCAAGGGCGTCGAATTGCGTCGGCGCTACCCGATTCTCAACCATCAGGACGCGTTGGGCGCGGGCATTCTGGCCTTTGCCCTGGCCGGGATGATCGGTTCGGCAGCGCTGTACATCACCGGGTACATGGCCTGGTGGGCATGCCTGTTGCTCAACGCGTTTTTCGCCTCGCTGACCCACGAGCTGGAGCATGATCTGATCCACAGCATGTACTTTCGCAAGCAACGCGTGCCGCACAACTTGATGATGGGCCTGGTCTGGCTGGCGCGGCCGAGCACGATCAACCCGTGGATCCGCCGCCATTTGCACCTCAACCACCACAAGGTGTCCGGCACCGAAGCTGACATGGAAGAGCGGGCGATCACCAACGGTGAGCCTTGGGGAGTCGCACGCCTGTTGATGGTCGGCGATAACGTGATGTCGGCATTCATCCGCATGCTGCGGGCCAAGACCCGGGCGCACAAGCTCAGCATCCTCAAGCGTTCTCTGAAGGTTTACGCACCGCTGGCGCTGGTGCATTGGGGGGCGTGGTACGTGTTTCTCGGTTTTCACGCCGCCAACGGCATCGCATATCTGTTGGGGACGCCCATCGAATGGTCGGCGACTACGTTGGCGGTGATGCAAGTGATCGACATCGCTGCGGTGGTGATCATCGGCCCGAACGTGTTGCGCACGTTCTGCCTGCACTTTGTCAGCTCGAACATGCACTACTACGGTGATGTGGAGCCGGGCAATGTGCTCCAGCAGACCCAGGTGCTGAACCCTTGGTGGATGTGGCCATTGCAGGCGTTCTGCTTCAACTTCGGCAGCAGCCACGGGATCCATCATTTTGTGGTGAAAGAGCCGTTTTACATCCGCCAGATGACCGTGCCGGTTGCGCATGAGGTGATGCGTGAGATGGGGGTGCGGCTCAATGATTTCGGGACGTTCGGGCGGGCGAACCGGTTTGTTCGCAAGGAAGCCATAGGGTCGCAGGAGGTGCGTGCCGCTCGGGTTTGATCGATGTGCCCGGAAACTCAAACGCTGGTCATCAATTTGACCCAAAGGAACGTTACGTTGTGACGCAAGCAGCGATGGCTTGGATGCATCGTAACGATTGGCATATGTGTTTTTGATCTAATAAAGTAATTAAATATTCCTTTATCGGATAACCGTTTCAGCCAATCATTCACATCCCAGCGATGTGGTTCGCGCTAACCGATTTTGAGTTTCCGGGGCCGTCTCCTTGGCAGGGTGCGGCCCCTTTTTTTGCCCGGGATTTGGTAAGTGGACACAAAATCCCTGTGGGAGCAGCTGTGGGAGCGGGCTTGCCCGCGATGGCGTCAGGCCAGTCAATATCATCAGTGACTGATACATCGCTATCGCGGGCAAGCCCGCTCCCACAGGTGATCAGCTTTATATTCTATATTGATCTTAATAAATATCTTCTTATTCCTTAACGAATATAACTCACCTCCCTATACTCAGTCAGGAACAGACACGCAGCAGGAGAGCTCCCCCATGCACAACGAATCAATTCGCTACCTGATTGTGCCGGGCTGGCAAGGATCGCCAGAAGATCATTGGCAAACCCATTGGCAGAACAGCCTGCCCAACAGTGCACGGGTGGAGCAGGCCGATTGGCTGACGCCTCGTCGCGAAGACTGGGTCGCGGCGTTGGCCGAGGCGATTACCGCCGACAGCACGCCAGTGATTCTGATCGCCCATAGCCTGGGTTGCATCACCGTCGCCCATTGGGCGGCCACTGCGCCGTTGCAATTTTTGCGTCAGGTGCGCGGTGCCTTGCTGGTCGCGCCAGCGGACGTCGAGCGCCCGGCCTGCTCGCCGGCCTTGCGCAACTTCGCGCCGATCCCGACGCATTTATTGCCGTTCCCGAGCCAGGTCGTCAGCTCTGACAACGACGCCGCCGTGAGCGCGCCACGAGCGCTTGAACTGGCGCGCCAGTGGGGCGCCGAGGCGGGGATTTTATCGGGGGCCGGGCACATCAATGTGAAGTCCGGTCACCGGCGCTGGGAGCAGGGTTTTGCGTACCTCTATCGTCTGCAAAACCGCATGGAACAGCACGCCTTGCGCCGCGCTTGAACCTTTTCTTTTTTCCTTTTTTTAGAATCGGCCCCCGCCTCCCGGCGGTTTGGGCGGGAGTCTGCCATGAGTTTGCATGAAGCCTTCGGTCAGCCGCTGCTGACCTTTCCCGACGCGGAAAAAAGCCCGCTGAGCATTCGCGCCAAAGCGTTGGTGTTCGTTGATCCGCGTTCCCGGCAGTTGCGCCAGGAACTGGAACAATTGGCGCCACGTTCGATCTCGGTGTTGATTCGCGGTGAAACCGGCAGCGGTAAAGAACTGTTGGCCCGGCACATCCATCGCGCCAGTGATCGCGGCGGGTTGTTCGTGTCAGTCAATTGCGGCGCGATCAGCCCGACCTACGCCGATGCTGAACTGTTCGGCTATGCCGCTGGCAGTTACAGCGGTTCGGCCAGCAGTCGTGCCGGGTGGTTCGGTTCGGCCAACGGCGGCACCTTGTACCTGGATGAGATCGGCGACCTGCCGTTGCCGATCCAGATCAAGTTGCTTGCGGCCCTGGAAAACCACGAAGTCACCCGCGTCGGTGCTCACCAGCCGAGCCCGGTGGACGTACGTCTGGTGGCGGCCACCAGCATCGATCTGGCCCAGGCGGTGGCTGCCGGGAAATTCCATGAGCGGCTCTATCACTACCTCAGCGAAGGCCAGCTCGAACTGCCGGCCTTGCGTGAGCGGGTGGGCGATATTTTGTCGCTGGCCGAATACTTCCTCGGCATCTACAGCCAACGCCTCGACCTGCCGGTGCCATTGATCAGCGAAGCCGCGCAGCAGGTGTTGGAGCAGCACAGTTGGCCGGGCAATACCCGGGAACTGGAGAACGTCATTCACTTTGCGTTGCTGGTGAGTACCGGCGACGAGATTTTGCCGGAGCATTTGAATCTGCCTGAGGCGCCGGCGTCGCTGGTGACGATCGAGCAGCAACTCAAACACATTCTCGGCAACGGCACTGCCGCCGAGAGAGAGGCCTTGAAACAACTGCTCAAAGACGCCGGACTGTTGTAGGCGCGAAGCGCAATCCATGTGGTAGCGGTTGTATGAACAAAATGGAATATGAAAGTGAATAAAAGATATTGTTCGGGAATAAAAAATCCCGGTATTGTCCGCGTCACGCCAGCGATAGCACTTCAATGGCACCTAACTATTTAGCCGTCGTCGATGACGACCGTGATTTTCGATAAGGACACTGCATGAAAAAGGTTCTGTTGTTCACCGCATTGGCGGCTGCCCTGACTGCGGGCCTGGCCCAGGCTGGCGAGAAACTGGTGGTGGCGGCGACCCCGGTTCCACATGCCGAGATTCTTGAACTGATCAAGCCAACCCTCGCCAAAGAAGGCGTGGACCTGGAGATCAAAGTCTTCACCGACTACGTTCAGCCGAACGTGCAGGTCGACCAGAAGCGTCTGGACGCCAACTACTTCCAGACCCTGCCGTACCTGAAAAACTTCAATGAAGGCAAAGGCACTAATCTGGTGACCGTGATCGGTGTACACGTCGAACCGTTCGGCGGTTACTCGAAGAAAGTCAAAAGCCTGGCTGAGCTGAAAGACGGCGCAACCATCGCCATCCCGAACGAAGGCAGCAACAGTGGCCGTGCCCTGATCCTGCTGCAGAAGGCTGGCCTGATCGAGTTGAAAGACCCGAAAAACGCCGTGGCCACACCGAAAGACATCGCCAAGAACCCGCATAACTTCAAGTTCAAGGAACTGGAATCGGCCATGCTGCCGCGTGTTCTGGATCAGGTCGACCTGGACATGATCAACACCAACTACGCGCTGGACGCAGGTCTGAACCCGGCTAAAGACGCGCTGGTGATCGAGGGTGCCGATTCGCCTTACGTGAACTTCCTGGTGGCTCGTCCAGACAACAAGGACAGTGTCGCCATCCAGAAACTGGCCAAGGCCCTGACCAGCCCGGAAGTGAAGGCGTTCATCGAGAAGAAATACAGCGGCGCGGTCCTGCCGGCGTTCTGATTTAACGCAGTCTCGAACCCCTTCAAGGTTTCAAACGCCGACGGCTCTCGATAGCGTCGGCGTTTTTTATGGCGCTTGAAATCAAAAGATCGCAGCCTTCGGCAGCTCCTACAGGTGTTCACATAACCCCGTAGGAGCTGCCGAAGGCTGCGATCTTTTTGCTTTTTACGGTCAGGCCACCCGGGTTTTCAGCGCCTTGCGCAACGCCACCAGCAATTTCACGATGTCCTGCGGATCCAGCCGCTGTGGCACTTTTACGTCAGCCATTTTCTCTTCCTTGTGATGGTTCGGCCGGGGAAGTCTGGCCAAAAGCTGTCCGTCCTTGGAGGGGCATTTTGAAAAAAAGATCCTTCCTACAGCGCAAAGAAAAATAGTCGTCTTCCACGTCTGCCGCAAATCCACGGGATAGTTTTTTGCGTGATATCAATATGCTTTAACGGTATTTAAATTCTTCTTTTTATACCATTAAAGTCGGTGCCTGCCGGGTGGTTATCCACTGCCCATGGACTGCGCCATCGTCGCTTACCGAGCGGCGTACAGGGATGTTCAATGACTTTCGATTACGCTTTTATCCTCAGCACTCTGCCGGCATTTCTCAAAGCCGTGGGCGTGACGCTGCAGGTCGGCTTGATCGCCATCGGCACTTCGTTGCTGGTGGCGCTGATCAACGCGACGATTCTGGTGTTTCGCACGCCCTACCTTCAGCGCCTGGTCGGGCTGTATGTGGAGCTGGCACGCAACACACCCCTGCTGATCCAGTTGTTCTTCGTCTACTTCGCCTTGCCGGCCCTGGGCATCAAAGTCTCGGGCTTCGCGGCGGCGATCATCACCATGACTTTCCTTGGCGGCGCCTACCTCACCGAAGTGCTGCGCGCCGGCGTGGATGCGGTGCCCCAGGCGCAACTCGAGTCCGGCCGCTCCATCGGCTTGTCCCACGGGCAATTGCTGCGCTACGTGATCCTGCCGCAAGCCGGCATCCTCAGCCTGCCGTCGCTGTTCGCCAATTTCATTTTTCTGCTCAAGGAAACCACCGTGGTCTCGGCGGTGGCGGTGCCGGAGATTCTCTACACCACCAAGAGCTACATCGCGCTCTATTACAAAACCTACGAAATGCTCGCCGTGCTGACGCTGATCTGCGTGCTGCTGTTTTTGCCGTTGTCGCTGCTGCTCAGCCGTCTGGAAAGGAGGCTCCAGCATGGCCAGTTCGGGTCTTGAATTGCTCTGGGTGTCGTTGCCGCAATTGGGCAAGGGCGCTGCGCAAACCCTGTCGATCTCTTTCCTGAGCATCGCCATCAGCACCATCGGCGGCGTGCTCTACGGCGTGTTGTGCACGCTGAATTCGAAATGGCTGAACGCGCTTCTGCGGGTCTATCTGGAACTGTTCCGGGCGATCCCGGTGCTGGTCTGGCTATATTTGCTGTTCTTCGGCTTGCCGATCTTTTTTGGGCTGAGCATTCCGAGCTTCTGGTGCGCGGTGCTGGTGTTGTCGCTGTGGGGCGCCAGCGAAGTCGGGGAAGTGGTGCGCGGTGCGTTGCATTCGTTGCCTCGCGGGCAGCGTGAGGCGGGGTTGTCGATTGGGCTGGATGGCCCGCAACTCTATGGCTACGTGCTGCTGCCGCAAGCCCTGAAGCGCATGACGCCGCCGACCATCAACGTCTACACGCGCATCATCAAGACCAGCTCCCTGGCGGTGCTGATCGGCGTGGTGGACGTGATCAAAGTCGGCCAACAGATCATCGAACGCACCTACGAATCAGTGCTGATATACGGCACGCTTTTCCTGTTTTTCTTTTTCATCTGCTACCCGCTCTCGGCCGCCTCGCGCGTGCTGGAGCGGCGCTGGACGCAAGCATGAGTGCATTGATCGAGTTCAAGGGTTTCAACAAGTTTTTCGGCGAGCAGCAGGTGCTCAATGGCATCGACCTGAAGGTGAAACCGGGCGAAGTGATCGTCATCCTCGGCCCCAGCGGCTGTGGCAAAAGCACCTTGCTGCGTTGCCTCAACGGCCTGGAAGTCGCCCACGGCGGCAGCTTGAATTTTGCCGGGCGCGAGTTGCTGGACAAGGGCACTGACTGGCGCGAAGTGCGTCAGCAGATCGGCATGGTGTTCCAGAGTTATCACCTGTTCCCGCACATGAGTGTGCTCGACAACTTGTTGCTCGGCCCGCTCAAGGTGCAGAAACGCGATCGCCGTGAAGCCCGTGCCCAGGCCGAAGCCTTGCTGGAACGCGTAGGCCTGCTGGACAAGCGCGATGCCTTCCCGCGCCAGCTATCCGGCGGCCAACAGCAACGTATCGCCGTCGTCCGTTCGCTGTGCATGAACCCCAAGGTCATGCTCTTTGACGAAGTCACCGCCGCCCTCGACCCGGAGATGGTCAAGGAAGTGCTCGAAGTGATTCAGGGCCTGGCCCGCGAGGGCATGACGCTGCTGATTGTCACCCACGAAATGGCCTTCGCCCGCGCCGTGGCTGATCGCATCGTGTTCATGGATGCCGGGCGCATTCTTGAGCAACGCCCCCCCGAGATTTTCTTTACGAACCCGCAAACCGCACGAGCGCAGCAGTTCCTGGAGAAGTTCTCCTACGTCGCCGCACTACCTAAAACGACTCAAACAAAGGAATTGGAACTGCCATGAAAACTGCCAAGTCTTCTCTGCTGCTACTCCCGCTGTTCAGCCTGGCGCTGCTGGCCGGCTGCAACAAAACCGAAGAACCGGTGAAGCCGAAAGTCGCCAGCGTCAGCACCGCACCGGCCGGTTACCTGGAAAAAATCAAAGCCCGGGACAAGCTGATTGTCGGCGTGTTCACCGACAAACCGCCGTTCGGTTTTGTCGATGAAGCCGGGCGCTACGTGGGGTTCGATACCGACATCGGCCGCCAATTCGCCAAGGATCTGTTGGGCGATGAGAACAAGGTCGAGTTCGTGGCGGTGGAGCCGGCGAGCCGGATACCGTTCCTGCAAAGCGACAAGGTCGACCTGATCCTGGCCAACATGACCGTTACTCCGGAACGCAAGGAAGCAGTGGACTTCACCAATCCGAATTTGAAAGTCGCGGTTCAGGCGTTGGTGCCTCAGGCAAGCTCGGTGAAGAGCCTCGATGACCTGGCGACCCGCACCACCATCGTCACCACGGGCACCACGGCGGATATCTGGCTGACCAAGAACCACCCGGACTGGAAACTGCTGAAGTTCGAGAAAAACTCCGAGTCCCTGCAAGCCCTGGCCAATGGTCGCGGCGATGCTTATGCGCAGGACAATCTGGTGTTGTTCAGCTGGGCCAAGCAGAACCCGGGCTACCGCGTGCTGGAGGAAAAACTGGGGGCCGAAGCACCGATCGCGCCGGCGGTGAAGAAGGGCAATATCGAACTGCGTGATTGGGTGAATGCGGAGTTGGCCAAGTTGGGCGAGGAGAAGTTTTTGCTCAAGCTGTACGACCAGTACGTGCGTAAAGAGCTGAGCGATGACACCAGGCCTGAGAGCGTGATTGTCGAGGGTGGGAAGTGGCAGGGGTGAGTCTCTGAGCTATGCGGTGACTTTCCGATCGCCATCGCGAGCAGGCTCGCTCCCACAGGGGGATCTTCGATGAACACAACTTTTGTGTCAGTCGCCGATCCAGAGTGGGAGCGAGCCTGCTCGCGATTCGGTTGTTCAAGCGCCGATCAATCCGGCCAATACCACGCCGGTTCATCCAGCATCCTCTGTCCGACCATCCCGGTCTGGCCGAAATTTTTCTCCAGCACGATGCAATTGCATTCCGGGTCTTGCTGCAACGCCGAAATCAACCGTCGCGCGTGGGACACCACCCATACCTGACACTGTTCGGACGCTCGAATAATCAACCGCGCCAATGCCGGCAACAAATCCGGATGCAAACTGGTTTCCGGCTCGTTCAGCACCATCAGCGTCGGCGGCCGGGGTGTCAGCAATGCCGCGACCAGCAGCAGATAACGCAATGTCCCGTCCGACAACTCGGCGGCGGATAACGGCCGCAACAAGCCTTCCTGATAAAACTCGATCGCAAGCCGTCCGCCCTGCAGCGGTTCGATGTTCAATGTCGCGCCGGGGAACGCATCGCTGATCGCCGCCTGCAAGGCTTCGGGATCGCCTGTTTCGTGGATGGTCTGTAACGCCGCCGCGAGGTCGCGACCGTCGTGGTGCAGCGCCGGTGTGCGGGTGCCCAGTTGCGGTTGGCGTGCCGGGGCATCGGCATCGCTGCGAAAGTGATCGTAGAAACGCCAGCGGCGGATGAGCTCACGCAGCTGCATGACTTCCGGCGAAGCGGTAATTGGCCACCGCGAGGGTTTTGAGCATGGGTAGCTTCCTGCTGCAGGGTTCGTCATTCTGCCTTATTGTCGGCCTGTGGCGAGGGGGCTTGCCCCCGTTGGGTTGCGAGGCAGCCCTAAAACCAGTCACCGCGTTTCTTTCAGGAGCACGGCGTTAGCCGGCTTACGACTGCTGCGCAGTCGAACGGGGGCAAGCCCCTCAGCCACAGGGAATGCAGCAAACCCGTGCACCTGTTGAACCCTGTTCTAAGCTCACAGTCGTATCGACACTGGCACGCCCGTACAACGCAAAGGAGTCTGCATGGTGGGTCCCGGATTGAAATTAATGGTTGGCCTGAGCCTCGTCGCCTTGCTGACCGCCTGCGGTGAAAAAGCACAGGTCGAAAAGGACCGTCCGCGAGTCTTCGTGCAAGAGGTCAAGCCAACCGATTACGCCGCTTCGGTGACACTCACCGGCGATGTCCAGGCGCGAGTACAAACCGAGTTGTCGTTCCGCGTGGGGGGCAAGATCATCCAGCGCATGGTCGACGTCGGTGACCGGGTTTCGGCCAAACAAGTGCTGGCCAGGCTCGACCCCAAAGACCTGCAAACCAATGTCGACTCGGCCCAGGCCCAGGTCGTGGCCGAACAGGCCCGGGTCAAACAAACCGCCGCCGCCTTCGTTCGCCAGCAGAAACTCCTGCCCAAGGGCTACACCAGCCAGAGCGAATACGACTCTGCCCAAGCCGCCTTGCGCAGCAGTCAGAGCGCGCTGAGCGCTGCTCAAGCGCAATTGGCCAACGCCCGTGATCAACTGAGCTACACAGCGCTGATTGCCGATGCGCCAGGGGTGATTACCGCACGTCAGGCTGAAGTCGGCCAGGTGGTGCAAGCCACGGTGCCGATTTTCAGCCTGGCCCGGGATGGCGAGCGTGACGCGGTGTTCAACGTTTATGAATCGCTGTTGGCCGAGCCGCCATCGGACAGATCGATAGTGGTCAGCCTGCTCGACAACCCGACGATCAAGACCACGGGCACCGTTCGCGAAGTCACGCCGGCGGTGTCCGCGCAGACCGGCACGGTGCAAGTCAAAGTCAGCCTCGACGGTCTCCCTGAGGGCATGCAACTGGGGTCGGTAGTGAGCGCCACCGCCAAGCCCGTGGGCAAAACCGCAGTGGAACTGCCTTGGTCGGCCCTGACCAAAAAACTCAGCGACCCGGCCGTGTGGCTGGTGGATGCCGAGGGCAAGGCGCAGCTGCACACGGTCACTGTCGGCCGTTACCTGACCGGCAAAGTCATTGTCAGTGCCGGCCTCACCGGTGGCGAAAAAGTCGTCACCGCGGGCGGCCAACTACTGCATCCGGGTGTGCGGGTGGATATCGTCGAAAACACCTACCAGACCCCAGCGATAGGAGCCCAGCCATGAAGCGCCTGTTGCTGTTGTCCGCCGCTGTGCTGCTGGTCGCCTGCTCCAAGGAGGAAGCGCCACCCGAGCCGGTTCGGCCGGTGTTGTCCGTGGAGGTGAAAGCGCTCAATCAAGAAGACCTCGGCCGGTTTGCCGGCAGCATTCAGGCCCGTTACGAAAGCAACGTCGGTTTCCGGGTGCCGGGGCGTATCGCCAGCCGTAACGTCGATGTCGGCGCCGAAGTTCAGAAGGGCGCCTTGCTCGCCACCCTCGACCCCACCGATCAGCAAAACCAGTTGCGCTCGGCTCAGGGTGATCTGGCGCGTGTTCAGGCGCAGCTCATCAATGCTCAGGCCAACGCCCGGCGTCAGCAGGAACTGTTCAATCGCGGGGTCGGTGCCCAGGCACAACTGGACATCGCCCAGACAGACCTGAAAACCACCCAGGCGTCCCTCGATCAAGCCAGGGCCACAGTCAGTCAGGCGAAGGACCAACTCAACTACGTTGAGCTGCGCACCGATCACAAAGCCATTGTCACCGCGTGGAACGCCGAAGCCGGGCAAGTGGTGACGGCCGGCCAACAGGTGGTGACCCTGGCGCAGCCGGACATCAAGGAAGCGGTGATCGACTTGCCCGACACCCTGGTCGATCAGTTGCCGGCCGACGTGGTGTTCCAGGTTGCCTCACAACTGGACCCGAGCATCACCAGCACCGCCATCGTGCGCGAAATCGAACCCCAGGCCCAAAGCGCGACCCGTACCCGTCGCGCCCGCCTGAGCCTGACCGATACGCTGCCGGGCTTTCATCTTGGCACGGCGATCAGCGTGACCCTCAGCTCCGCGATCAAACCACGGCTCGAACTACCGGTGAGTGCGTTGCAGGAAGTCGACGGCAAACTGCGGATCTGGGTCGTCGACCCGCAAACACAAACTGTTTCCCCACGGGAGGTCAGCCTGATCAGCCGGACCGATGCCACAGTGGTCCTGGCCAACGGCGTGAAGTCTGGCGAGCGGGTGGTCAGTGCGGGTGTGAACAGCCTCAAACCGGGGCAGAAAGTGAAAATTGACGAGGGCAGCCCGCAATGAAAGGGAGTTTCAACTTATCCGAATGGGCCCTCAAGCATCAGTCGTTTGTCTGGTATTTGATGTTCGTCGCGCTGCTGATGGGCGTGTTTTCGTACCTGAACCTGGGGCGCGAAGAAGACCCGTCGTTCACCATCAAAACCATGGTGATCCAGACCCGCTGGCCTGGCGCGACCCAGGAAGAAACCCTCAAGCAGGTGACTGACCGGATCGAGAAAAAACTCGAAGAGCTCGACTCCCTCGACTACGTGAAAAGCTACACCCGCCCAGGCGAATCAACGGTTTTCGTTAACCTGCTCGACACCACCAGCGCCGAGGACATTCCGCAAATCTGGTACCAGGTGCGCAAGAAGATCAACGACATTCGCGGAGACTTCCCGCAAGGCCTGCAAGGGCCGGGCTTCAACGACGAGTTCGGCGATGTCTTCGGTTCCGTGTATGCGTTTACCGCCGATGGCCTGTCGATGCGCCAGTTGCGCGATTACGTGGAACAGGTGCGTGCCGAAATCCGCGAAGTACCGGGATTGGGCAAAGTCGAAATGATTGGCGAGCAGGATGAAGTGCTGTACCTGAACTTCTCCACCCGCAAACTCGCCGCCCTCGGCATCGATCAGCGCCAGGTGGTGCAGAGCCTGCAATCGCAGAATGCCGTGACCCCGGCGGGAGTGATCGAGGCCGGTCCGGAGCGGATTTCGGTGCGAACCTCGGGGCAGTTTGCCTCTGAGAAAGACCTGGCCAACGTCAACCTGAAGCTCAACGACCGCTTCTACCGACTGGCCGATATCGCCGACATCAGCCGTGGCTATGTCGACCCGGCCACCCCGGAATTTCGCTTCAATGGCCAGCCGGCCATCGGCCTGGCGATCGCCATGAAGAAGGGCGGCAACATTCAGGTGTTCGGCAAGGCACTGCACCTGCGCATGAACGAGCTGACGGCCGACCTGCCGGTGGGCGTTGGCGTGCACAACGTTTCCGACCAGGCCGAAGTGGTGGAAGAAGCCGTCGGCGGCTTCACCAGTGCGTTGTTCGAAGCGGTGGTGATCGTGCTGATCGTCAGCTTCGTCAGCCTTGGCGTGCGCGCCGGGTTGGTGGTGGCGTGTTCGATTCCGTTGGTGTTGGCGATGGTCTTTCTCTTCATGGAATACAGCGGCATCACCATGCAGCGGATTTCCCTCGGTGCGCTGATCATCGCCCTCGGCCTGCTGGTGGATGACGCGATGATTACGGTGGAGATGATGGTCACGCGCCTGGAGATGGGCGAAACCAAAGAGCAGGCGGCGACTTTCGCCTACACCTCGACGGCATTCCCGATGCTCACCGGCACGTTGGTCACCGTCGCCGGTTTCGTGCCGATCGGCTTGAACGCGAGCTCCGCCGGTGAGTACACCTTCACGCTGTTCGCGGTGATCGCGGTGGCCATGCTGGTGTCGTGGATCGTCGCCGTACTGTTCGCCCCGGTGCTTGGTGTGCACATTCTGAGCGCCAAGGTGAAACCTCACGACGCAGAGCCAGGGCGCATCGGTCGGGCGTTCAATGGCGGCCTGCTTTGGGCGATGCGCAATCGCTGGTGGGCCATCGGCATCACCGTGGCGCTGTTTGTGCTCTCGGTGTTTTCCATGCAGTTCGTGCAGAACCAGTTCTTCCCGTCTTCGGACCGCCCGGAAATTCTCGTCGACCTGAACCTGCCGCAAAACGCCTCGATTGCCGAAACCCGCAAGGTGGTGGATAAGCTTGAAGCGACGTTCAAGGACGACCCGGATATCGTGCGCTGGAGCACCTACATCGGCGAAGGGGCGATCCGTTTCTACCTGCCCCTCGACCAGCAATTGCAGAACCCCTACTACGCGCAACTGGTGATCGTCAGCAAAGGCCTGGAATCACGCACGGCGCTGACTGCACGTTTGCAAAAGCGCCTGCGTGAAGAGTTCGTCGGTGTCGGCAGTTACGTCCAGGCCCTGGAAATGGGCCCGCCAGTGGGGCGGCCGATCCAGTACCGGGTCAGCGGCAAAGACATCGATCAGGTGCGCAAACACGCCATCGCCCTGGCCACCGAACTGGATAAGAACACGCACATCGGCGAGATCATTTACGACTGGAACGAGCCGGGCAAAGTGCTGCGCATCGACATCGCGCAAGACAAGGCGCGGCAACTTGGGTTGTCGTCGGAAGACGTGGCGAACCTGATGAACAGCATCGTCGTCGGCTCGCCAGTGACGCAGGTCGATGACGATATCTACCTGATCGACGTGGTCGGCCGCGCTGAAGATGCCGAGCGCGGTAGCCCGGAAACGCTGCAAAACCTGCAGATCGTCACCCCCGGCGGCACGTCGATTCCGCTGCTGGCGTTTGCCACGGTGCGGTATGAGCTCGAGCAGCCGCTGGTGTGGCGTCGCGATCGCAAACCGACCATCACCATCAAGGCCGCGGTGCGCGATGAGATTCAGCCGACCGACCTGGTGAAACAGCTGCAACCGGACATCGATAAATTCGCCGCCGGTTTGCCGGTGGGCTACAAAGTCGCCACCGGCGGTACCGTGGAGGAAAGCGGCAAGGCTCAGGGGCCGATTGCCAAGGTCGTGCCGTTGATGCTGTTTTTGATGGCGACCTTCCTGATGATCCAGTTGCACAGCGTGCAGAAACTGTTCCTGGTGGCCAGCGTCGCGCCACTCGGGTTGATCGGCGTGGTACTGGCGTTGATCCCGACGGGCACGCCCATGGGCTTCGTGGCGATCCTCGGGATTCTGGCGTTGATCGGGATCATCATCCGCAACTCGGTGATTCTGGTGACTCAGATCGACTCTTTCGAGAAGAATGGCTACACACCGTGGGATGCGGTGGTGCAGGCCACGGAACATCGGCGCCGACCGATTTTGTTGACGGCGGCGGCGGCGAGCCTGGGGATGATCCCGATTGCCCGGGAAGTGTTCTGGGGGCCGATGGCCTACGCGATGATTGGCGGGATTATCATCGCGACGTTGCTGACGCTGCTGTTTTTACCGGCGCTGTATGTGGCCTGGTACAAAATCCGCGAACCGAAGTCTGCCTAATGATCGTTCCCACGCAGAGCATGGGAACGATCAGTCGACTCGACGCCAAACACTCGCCAACCAAGGCTGCTGCTCCCGCGGCAGCCCCGCCGGCCGGTAGTAATGCTCCAGCTCCACAAATCCCGCCTCAGTCAGCAGTTCTTGCCAGGCCTGAAGATCGTAATACGCCCCATAACGCGGCCCGTTCCAGCCTTCCTGATTCTCTCCACGCGGATTGGAGCTGAACAACACCCCACCCGGCTTCAACGCCTCGCGCAGCTGCTTCAACACCCGAGGCAATTCCTGACTAGGGATGTGGAACAACACCGCATTGGCAAATATTCCGTCAAACCGCTCGGCCGGCAGATCGAGCTTCAGGAAGTCCTGCTGCCAGACCTCGCAACCGCTGTCCTCCCGGGCCATCTGCGCAAGCTTTTCCGAACCGTCGAGCCCGACGGCGATGTGGCCCATGCGCGTGAACGTTTGCAAATCACGCCCCGGCCCACAGCCAAAGTCGAGAATGCTGAAGGGCGCCTCACCCTGAATATGCCGTAGCAGGGCATCGATGTTCTGGCTGACATCGTGAGCGCGAGTGCCTTCACGGAAGTCTTCGGCCACTGAGTTGTAATGGCCCAGGGTGGTGGAGGTGATCTGCTCCAGGTCGTCGGGAGTCTGTTTCATGGTTGGCTGCACAGGCAATTGGGATTCGCCGAATATACGCCATGACGCCGGGGGCTGCTGCGCAGCCATTCGCGAGCAGGCTCGCTCCCACAGTTGATCTGCTGTGAACACACAACCTGTGTTCGACACGATCCATTGTGGGAGCGAGCTTGCTCGCGATGGCGGTATCACTGACAACCAATGACTAAATCCAGACTCAACCCTGCTTCATCCCCAGACATTCAATGGACCGATCCACCATCGCCTTGGCAATCTCCAGCAAATGCCAGACGGAGAACACCATGGCACGGTCAGCCCCCTTGAGTTGATCGCCACACTGATACGCCGTGACCGAGGCGCAGCGCAGCAGATCCGCTACATAGAGCTGGGCGTCTTCGAAGCTCACGTCTTTGCTGACGTTGTAGAAGCGCAGTTCGTCGGGGGCCGAAGGCTGCTTGCCAGTGAGGTGGAAATCGATCGCACGGTAAAGCGCGGACCGGTCCTTGAGCAGTTCGTCGGCTTTGTTTGAGGATGTTTCGGGGGGCGGGTCGGGAACAGATTTTTCCATGGGTATTGCTCCTATTGCTTCATGGGAGCCATCACTTATCGCCTACTAAACGATTGGGTGGCGGCTGTACGCAGGTTAGTAGGCCGGTCAATAGGAAAACCGGTGCACCCGAAGGTGCCCCACGCACAGCCACCATATTTTGCATGCGGCAAAAATTGCCGGACATGATCATGGAATCGCTATGCGCCTATTGTTCCGGGCTACTAAACCCGATCACTGATGAGCAGTGACGGACCGAGACTAGCCACGGAATTTGGCAGGCGCAAGCGAGCGGAATGATCTAGGAAACGTCCTGCAAATGAAAGGGATCGGGCCTGCTGGCACTCTGATTTTCCTGTGCGAAATGTTCCCCGGAAGCTAGAGACAATACTTCTGGTGAGAGAGCTTTTCTGTGGCGAGGGAGCTTGCTCCCGCTGGGCTGCGCAGCAGACCCAAAAACCATTCAACGAGGAGTGTCAGATAAACCTCATCGAATGGTTTTGCGATTGCTGCGCAATCGAGCGGGAGCAAGCTCCCTCGCCACAAAGGCCCTTCAACCGCACCGCTCTCAGCGCTTGTTGAGACCCCGCGCCAACCGATCCCCACCCAACTGAATCACCGCCACTAACACCACCAGTAACACAATCACCGTCAACATGATCTGGCTATCAAACCGCTGATACCCATACCGGTAAGCAATGTCCCCCAAGCCACCGGCCCCAATCGCTCCAGCCATGGCCGACGAGTTGATCATCGTCACCAACGTAATCGTGAAACCACCGACAATCCCCGGCAGCGCTTCAGGCAGCAGCACATGCCAGACGATGTGCCAGCGTCGGCAGCCCATCGCCTGCGCCGCTTCAATTAAACCATGGTCGACTTCCCGCAAACTGACCTCGGCAATACGCGCAAAGAACGGTGTGGCCGCAATGGTCAGCGGCACCACGGCTGCCCAAACGCCATACGTGGTGCCGACGATCAGCCGGGTGAACGGAATCAACGCCACCATCAAAATCAGAAACGGAATCGAGCGGAACAGGTTCACGAACGCGCCCAGTGCGCGGTTCAGCGCTGGTGCTTCGTAGATCCCGCCCTTGGTGCTGGTGACCAGGATCACCGCCAGCGGAATGCCCGCCAGCAGCGCAATTAACGACGACACGCCGAC
Organism: Pseudomonas sp. B21-015; assembly: GCF_024749285.1. Lineage (NCBI taxonomy): Bacteria > Pseudomonadati > Pseudomonadota > Gammaproteobacteria > Pseudomonadales > Pseudomonadaceae > Pseudomonas > Pseudomonas sp. B21-015. Next base: position 6,253,756 of record NZ_CP087196.1, on the reverse strand, counting down.
CATCAGAAAGGTGTCGATGAAGCCTTGTAGCAACCGATCAAACCACATAACCCAGCACCTCTACCTGTTGCGCCCAGTTGCCAGCGCGCTGACGTAGTTCCTCGACGCCGAGGGACGAACCGGTCACCGCCAGCAGCAATTGCCCGAGCGCATGCCCCTGAATCCGTTCCACACCCCCTTGCAGCAAGCGCACGCGACCCCCGAGGGCGCTGAACAGCGCCGCTAGGTCTGGTTCGTCGTTGGCGCTGCCGTTGAATTGCAATCGCAGCACCACGGCGGCGTCCGAAGACTGCGGCTGTGGACGCAAGCGGCTTTGCAGTTCGTCCGGCAGGCCGTGTTGCAGCGGTGCGAGCAAGGTCTTGCTCACTTCATGCTGCGGGTTGCCGAAGACTTCCCAGACCGGCCCTTGCTCGACGATTCGCCCGTGTTCCAGCACCACGACCCGATCACAGATATCGCGGATCACCGCCATCTCGTGGGTGATCAGCACAATGGTCAGGCCCAGCCGTTGATTGATCTCGCGCAGCAGGCCGAGGATCGATTGGGTGGTCTCCGGGTCCAGCGCCGAAGTGGCTTCGTCACACAGCAGAATCTGCGGGTCATGTACCAGTGCGCGGGCGATGCCGACGCGCTGTTTCTGCCCGCCGGAAAGCTGCGCCGGGTAGGCTTTGTGTTTCTCTTTCAGGCCGACCAGTTCCAGCAGTTCGCGGACTTTGCGCTCGCGCTGCTCCTTGGGCACACCGGCGACTTTCAGCGGCAATTCGACGTTCTGCCAAACCGTTTTGGCCGACATCAAATTGAAGTGCTGGAAGATCATGCCGATCCGCCGCCGCAGCGCCACCAAGTGGTCTTCATCGAACTCGCCGATGTCCACCTGATCGATCAGCACCCGCCCGCTGCTCGGTTGTTCGAGGCGGTTGATGGTGCGGATCAGCGACGACTTGCCGGCACCGCTGCGACCGATGATGCCGAACACTTCGCCGCGCTGGATCGCCAGGTCGATGCCGTGCAAGGCCGCCACCGGACCTTGCTGGCCGTTGTAGGTTTTGCCCAGGCCGATGAAGCGCACATGAGCGCGGTTGAACTCCGGATGCAGTTCGGTCTGTTCAGCTTTATGAGGCTCTGGAATCTCCAGTCGCAGTCGGGTAGCGGCCGTCATGCTCAGCTTTCCCAACCGGCTTGATAGAGCTTGCCGTGGGTCTTATCCAGTGCCGCGCGAACGGCAGGCGAGTGCTGATAAATGTCGATGAATTTGATCAGCCGCGGGTCGGTTTTGCTTTTTGGCTGGATCACGAACTGGATCACGTATTCCTTGTGATCGAGACCGTCGAACAACAGGGCGGAGCCGGCATCGAAGGTCTTCGCCAGACGAATATAGGCCGGGTAACCCTGGACCAGATCGGCGTCGTCGTAGGCGCGCACCAGTTGCACGGCTTCGACCTGAAGGATTTTGATTTTCTTCGGGTTGGCGATGATGTCTTCTTCGGTGGCTTTGTAGCCGACGCCCGGTTTGAGGGTGATCAGCCCGGCCTTGGCCAGCAGTTGCAGGCCGCGACCGCTGTTGATCGGGTCGTTGGCGATGGCCACGCTGGCGCCTTCGGGTAACTCGGCGAAGCTTTTGTATTTTTTCGAGTAGAGGCCGACGTTGTTGATGATGCCCGGGGCGAACGGCACCAGGTCAAAACCGGCGGCGGCCTTGGCGTTTTCCAGGAACGGGATGTGCTGGAAATAGTTCACATCGATGTCGCCGGCGGCGAGGCTGACGTTGGGGGCGATCCAGTCGCTGAACTCCACCAGTTCGACTTTCAGGCCCTGTTTTTTTGCCTCCTCTACGGCTGCTTCCAGGGGAATGGCGAAGGCGGCGGTGGTGCCGATTTTCAGTGGTGCGTCGGCGGCGAAGGTGATGGAGCTGAAGAGGCCGAGGGCCAGGGCCAGTGCTTTGACTGGGTGGTTGAATAGTTTTTTGGTCATGATGAGTTTTCCAGTCAGTGCATTGAAATTTTGGTGTCTGTTCGGACCTCATCGCGGGCAAGCCCGCTCCCACAGTGTTCTCGGGTGTTCACACAATCCCTGTGGGAGCGGGCTTGCCCGCGATGCTTTTAGCGGCGAAAAGCCGATCCGGTGTGTTGCTCGGGCAAATGCGCTTCGCCGTGAAACAGCTTTTCCCGCAGGCTGCCGTTGTCGTAAGCGGTCTTGTACGACCCTCTGCGTTGCAACTCCGGAATCACCAGCTCAATGAAATCCACATAGCTTTCCGGCGTGACAATCCGCGTCAGATTGAAGCCATCCAGACCGGTTTCGGCGATCCAGGATTCGAGTTCGTCGGCCACCTGCTGCGGCGAGCCGAGCACGGTGATGTAGCGGCCACCGAGGGCGTGTTGTTCCAGCAATTTGCGGCGGGTCCAATCGTTGTTTTGCAGGTTCTTGGTGGCGGACTGGATGGCGTTGCTCTTCACGTACTGGATCGGTTCGTCGAGTTCGTACTCGGAAAAATCGATCCCGGTCGACGCCGAAAAGTGCGCCACACCGGCCTCGGCGCTGGCGTAGCTCAGGTACTCGGCGTGCTTGGCCCAGGCCAGCTCTTCTGTCTCACCGACGATCACGTTCAATCCCATGAACACCTTGATGTCCCAGGGATTGCGCCCGGCCTCGACGGCGCTGGCGCGAACCTTGTCCACCTGAACTTTGGTCGCCGGTTTGTTCTGGCCGCTGATGAACACGCACTCGGCATGCCGACCGGCGAACAGCAAACCGCGATCGGAACTGCCGGCCTGAAACAGCACCGGCGTGCGTTGCGGCGATGGCTCGCAGAGGTGATAACCCTCGACCTGATAGAACTCGCCCTTGTGCTCGACCTTATGCACCTTGTCTGGCTGGGCGTAGATCCGCTGTTCGCGGTCATTGAGCACCGCGCCGTTTTCCCAGCTGCCTTCCCAGAGTTTGTAGAGCACTTGCAGGTATTCATCGGCCTGGTCGTAGCGGCGGTCGTGCTCGACTTGCGCGCTCAGGCCCATGGCTTTGGCGGCACTGTCCAGATAACCGGTGACGATGTTCCAGCCGACCCGCCCACGGCTCAGATGATCGAGGGTCGACAGGCGCCGGGCGAACAGATACGGCGGTTCGTAGGTCAGGTTGGCGGTCAGGCCGAAGCCGAGGTTTTTGGTGACGGCGGCCATGGCCGAGACCAGCAGCAGCGGGTCGTTGACCGGCAACTGGATCGACTCTTTGAGCGGCACCTCCACCGAGTTCTGGTAGATGTCGTACACGCCGACGATGTCGGCGATGAACAGGCCATCGAACAGCCCGCGCTCGAGCAACTGCGCCAGTTCGGTCCAGTATTCGATGGTCTTGTACTGGGTCGACGTGTCCCGTGGATGGGTCCACAGGCCATGGTTGATGTGCCCGATGCAGTTCATGTTGAACGCGTTGAGCAGGATTTTCTTTTTGGACATTTAGATCGTCCCCCGCAGCGGCGGGTTTTCATCATTGAGGTAGTAATTGCCCACCGCGTGATACTTCCAGCGCACCGGGTCGTGCAGGGTGTGCACCCGGGCGTTGCGCCAGTGGCGATCCAGGCCGTGTTCGGCCAGGGTCGCCTGGCTGCCGGCCAGTTCGAACAGTGTGCTGCCGGCGGTGAGGGAAATTTCGGTGCTGATGGCCCGGGCTTCGGCGACGGCGATCGACGCGGCGGCGACGGTCTCGGCAGTGGTGTCGGCCTGGGCCTGGTCGAGGATTTCTCCAGAGCGTTCCAGCAGGGCTTCGGTGGCGTGCAGGCGAATAGCCAGGTGGCCGAAACTCTTGATGGTCAGCGGGTCTTCGGTGGCTTTTTCATGAGTGGCGTCGATCCACGGCCGGGTTTTGGTCCGCACGAAATGCAGCGCATCCTCATAAGCGGCGCGGGCGATGCCGGTGTCGATGGCGGCGTGTAGAATCTGCGCCAAAGGGCCGACGGTGGTCGGGCGTTCGAAAGCGCTTTGAAACGGGATTACGTCCTGGGCGGCGACGTAGACATCCTCGAACACCACCGAACCGCTGCCGGTGGTGCGCTGGCCGAAGCCGCCCCAGTCGTCGATCACCGTCAGGCCTTTGCTGTTGCGCGGGACGAACGCCAGTTGCTGCACACCGTTTTCGTCCACCGCTGACGTGGGGATGCGCTGGGCGTAAATCGCGCCAGTGGCGTAGAACTTGCGGCCGTTGATGCGGTAGCCGTCTCCATCGCGGGTCAGGCTGGTGACGCGGTCATGGGCGGTTTTGGTACCCAGCTCCGCGAGTGCATTGCCAAAGCGCTGACCGGCTAACACTTCTGCGTACAGGCGTTTTTTCTGCTCGTCAGTGCCGTTAACGCGCAGCACTTCGAGGGCGTAGAAATGGTTCTGTGGAATCTGTCCGAGGGAGCCGTCGGCCTGGGCGATCAACGCGATCACCTTGGCCAGGGTGACGTTGGAAACTCCGGCGCCGCCGTATTCTTTTGGCACGCTGATGCCCCAAAGACCCGAACGGGAAAACACTTCCAGTTCCGGGTATGGCAAACGACGTTCGCGGTCGCGCAGGGCGCTGTCGCGTTTGAAATCGTCGGCCAGGTCACTGGCGACGATCAGAGCTTGCTCATCGCTGGTGATGACCGCGACGTGGTGAGAAAGAGTCATGTGTTTCTCCAGAGATCTGGTCAAAAAGGTTCTGGTCGTCAGATCCAGGAATGGCGAGCCGGCAGAGTGCCGTTGAGGTGGTAAGCGCCGACGGCGTGATACTTCCAGCGCACCGGGTCGTGCAGCGTGTGCACCCGGGCGTTGCGCCAGTGGCGGTCGAGATTGAATTCGGCGAGGGTCGCGCGGCTGCCGGCCAGTTCGAAGAGTTTTTCGCTGGCCAGCAGCGAGATTTCGGTGGTCAGCACTTTGGCTTCCGCCACGGCAATCGAGGCGCGTGCCGCGGACTCGGCGGTGAGCGGCGCGGCGTTGACCTGATCCAGCACTTGCCCGGCCTTGCGCAGCAGCGCTTCGGCGGCGTGCAGTTCGATTTTCAGCTTGCCGATGTCGGCGATCACGTAGAGGTCGTCGCTGGCCCGTTCGACCTTGGCGTCGATCCATGGCCGTGCACGGGTTTTCACGAACTCGATGGCGTCATCGATGGCGCCCCGGGCGATGCCGGCGTCGATGGCCGCTTGAATCAGTTGCGACACGGCGCCCTGGGTATTCGGGCTGTCGTTGATCTTCCAGTTGTCCACCACCAGCTCGGCGTCGACCCGCACGTTATTGAGCAAAAGGGTGCCGCTGGCGGTGGTGCGCTGGCCGAAACCCGACCAGTCATCGACGATGCGCAGCCCCGGTGTGCCGCGACGAATGAAGGCCAGCACTTGCTTGCCGTCGTCGTTCAGCGCCTTGACGGCCACCCAGTGGGCGAACAGGGCGCCGGTGGAATAGAATTTCTGCCCGTTGATGACGAAGCCATCGCCGTCGGCGGTGATCCGCGCCTTGAGCTCCAGGGTGTTTTTGGTCCCGCGTTCTGGTCCCGCGTTACCAATTCGCCAGCCTTCGAGCACACTTTTGAACAGCTGTTTTTTCTGCGACTCGGTGGCGCTGCCGAGTATCAGGTTGAGAATCCCGAACTGGTTCTGCGGGATCTGCCCCAAGGCCGGGTCGGCCGCGGAAATGATCGCGAAGACTGAGGCTAAGGTGATGAATGAAACCTGCGGGCCACCGTACTCACGCGGAATGGCAATGCTGCCCAGGCCGCTGCGGGTGAACTGTTCGATTTCCGACCAGGGCAACTTGCGCTGCTGGTCACGTTTGGCGGCTTGCAGGCGGGCGATGTGCGCCAGCTCATGGGCAGCCTTGATGGCTTGTGCGTCGTTGCGCAAGACCTGCGCGGGCAACAACAAGGGGGCGATGTCCAGGTCACTCTGGACGATTGCATCTGCCAGACTGGACATCAGTGCCGCTCCTTGGCTGCACGCAATGCCCTGGCGATTTGCACTGGGGTGATTGTGTTCCGGACCATACCTACCTCACATCTCATGAAAGCGCCGCATGGGTTGCGGCGAATGAAAAACACGAATGTCCGGTGGTCCGGTGTATATACCCTAAACGCGTATAAATAATTAATGAACTAACTTTTAGGAATATGTATAGAAGGGTGATATCGCCCGGTTGGTCAGAGCCCCTGTGGCGAGGGAGCTTGCTCCCGTTCGGCTACGCAGCAGTCGCAAAACGGCCACCACGGTTCAATTACGAAAACGCGTGTACCGGGATTGGGGGCGCTTCGCACCCCAGCGGGAGCAAGCTCCCTCGCCACAAAAAGCCCTCATGTCACAACAAGAGTGTTGCTACAGGGTCTTCACTTCTTTCGGGGTTCAGCGGCTCTGAGCGCTTCTTTCGGCGGCACTTTCAGGTAGGGATTGGCACAGCCGATCTTCAGTGTGCGTGCCGGTGCCCAGCGCGAGTTGTTACCTACCCGGTCGAGGATGCAGTAGGTCACTTCCAGTCGAAGGTCCTCGCCGGCTTCGAGAATGATCGCCGGCGGCACCCAGACCTGAATCGGCTGACCCACATCGCACGCCTTGAGTTTGGGCAGGTCCATGCGTACATCGCCCCAGCGCAGGGTGATTTCGTCGTCGGTGGCCATGTTCAGGTACGGTTCGATGGTCAACGGCACGCCACGCTTGACCTGGTTTGGATTGACCCCCTGACGGCGAATGGTTTCGGGGATGAACACGGGCGCCAGGCTCTGGTTTTCCTCATCGCAACGGGGCGAGGACAGGCCGCCCGGGCAATCCAGTTTGATCTGGACGCGCGCCGCCGGCGATACCGCAGGCCCTTGCCCGACCTGCATGACCTTGTAATGGATGCGCGCAGAACCATTGGCAATGAAGCTCTCCGGCACTCGCAGGCTCACCGCTTTGCCGTCATGGTTGGCACCCAGCACGCTGGAGGCCACGTAGCAGTTGTTCCAGAACAGCTCGATCAGGTCGCCTTCGTCCATGCCGGGGTAGGGCGGCACGTCGATCATAAGATGAGCGGCCGAGGTGATGTTGATGCCGGCCTTGTGGCTTTGCGCCAGGGTCGGGGTCGCAAGTTCGGGTTTGTTCGAAGTACTTGTCATGGGGTTTCTCTCCTTGAAGCCTTGCCGTGAAGTCCGTTTCTGAAAGTTCGAAAGGCGTGAATTACCAGGCAACAAAACAATGCACTATTTGTGCGTTTTAATAATGATCGGGCGATAGCTGACGCCTGTTGGAGACTAGATAAGAGTGCGTTCGAATGGGTGTCAAGAGAGTTGCTCGGTTAAAGGTTGGTTCTTGAGTTATTCAGAAATCTCCTACGCAGTGTAGTTAATAAACCGCATTGCTCCGTCGAATTTAGTATGGTTTTTGATGGGTTTTACGCCTGAGAGGCAGCAAACCGTTGACGATGGATAGCGAAGGGGTTTATGAATTTTAGGCGTTGTGAATCTGTTGCAGGACATATATATGTACCGCATGGGATGGCGGGAAGTTATCTATGATTGGGGCGAATCAAGTAATCGTTGGCGGCTGCTCTCAGAGTGGAGTCAATGTCACTTCCGTCCATGGAAGTTGACAACTCTAGAGTGGGACAGCACTAAGCGTTATTAAGAAACTTGCTGAGAAACTGCTGGGTCCGTTCTTCTTTCGGATGGGCAAACAGCGCCTTGGCTTCGCCCTGTTCGACAATCACACCCTTGTCGAAAAACACCACCCGGTTGGCCACGTCCCGGGCAAAGCCCATTTCGTGAGTAACGATCACCATGGTGCGTTTCTCCTCGGCCAGGCCGCGGATGGTCGCCAACACTTCACCCACCAGTTCCGGGTCCAGGGCCGAGGTCGGTTCATCGAACAGGATCACTTCCGGTTCCATCGCCAGCGCCCGGGCAATCGCCACACGCTGTTGCTGACCGCCGGACAGGCGTCGCGGGTAAGCGTCTTCCTTGCCCGCCAGGCCGACCTTGGCCAACAGCTTTTTACCCAGGGCGACGGCTTCGGCGCGCGGGATTTTTTTCACCACCAACGGACCTTCAATGACGTTTTCCAGGGCGGTGCGATGGGGGAACAGGTTGAAGTTCTGGAACACGAAACCCACGTGCTGGCGCAAGCGCCGTACCAGGCTCTGCTGCTGGTTCAGGGGGCGGCTGCCATCGATCTCGATGTCGCCGACCTTGATCCGGCCGCTGGTGGGTTCTTCCAGAAAATTCAGGCACCGCAGGAAGGTGGTCTTGCCCGAGCCGCTGGGGCCGATGATCGCCACCACCTCGCCTTCCTTCACCTGCAGATCAATGCCGTTGAGCACCACTTGACCCTTGAACTGCTTTGTCAGTTTTTCCACGACAATCATTGGGTCAGGACTCCTGGTCGTGCCGATTGACCCGCGCTTCCAACTGGTTCTGGAAGTGCGACAGCACCGTTGCCAGAATCCAGTAGATCACCGCGGCGGCAAGATACATGGTGAAAATTTCGAAGGTACGGGCGGTGATCAGCTGCGCCTGGCGGAACAGCTCCGGCACCTGAATGGTGGCCGCCAGCGCAGTGTCCTTGACCAGCGAGATGAAGCTGTTGCCCAACGGTGGCAGGGCCGTGCGCATCGCTTGCGGCAGAATGGCCCGGCGCAAGGTTTGCGCGCGGGTCATGCCGATACTGGCAGCGGCTTCCCACTGGCCGCGTTCAATCGAACTGATCGCGGAACGGAGGGTTTCACAGGCATAAGCGGCCATGTTCAGCGAGAGGCCGATCAGGGCTGCCGGTATCGGATCCAGTTCGAGACCTAATTGCGGCAAGCCGAAATAGATCATGAACAGCTGCACCAGCAACGGCGTGCCGCGAAAGAACGACACGTAGATGCGGGCCAGCCAGCTCACCAGTTTGAGGCGCGACAGGCGCATCAACGCCAGGCCGAAGCCCAGCAGCAAGCCGAAGAACATGCCGCCCAGGCTGAGGATGACCGTAAAGTACACGCCCTTCAGCAGGAAGGGCACGGACTCCAGTACGAGTTGGAAAGCTGCTTCCATTATTTAGTGACGTCAGCGTTGAAGTATTTCTGCGAGATCTTGGCCAGGGTGCCGTCGGCGCGCAGTTTCTCGAGCGCTTTGTTCACCGCTGCCAGCAGTTCAGGCTCGCCTTTGCGCAGGGCAATACCGGATTCCTGACGGGAGAACGGTTCGCCGGCAACGGCGGTGTCCTTGGCTTTGGCGGTCAGTTCCAGGGCCGCCAGACGATCCACCAGAATCGCGTCGATGCGGCCTACGCGCAGGTCCTGATACTTGGTCGGATCATCGTCGTAGGTCTTGATGATGGCTTTCGGGACGTTGTCCTTGAGCCATTGTTCGTAGTTGGTGCCCAGGCCCACACCGACTTTTTTGCCAGCCAGATCGGCGACGGTCTTGATGGTGCCTTCGTTCTTTTTCAGCGTCAGGGCCTGAATGCCGGAGATGGTGTAGGGCTCGGAGAAGTCATACTTCTTCTTGCGCTCTTCGGAGATGGTGACCTGGTTGACCACCGCGTCCAGACGCTTGGATTCCAGGGCCGCGAGGAGGCCGTCCCATTTGGTCGGCTGCAGCTTGACCTTCACGCCCAGCTCTTTGGCCAGCGCCTCGGACAGCTCCACTTCGAAACCGGTCAGTTTGCCGTCGGCATCGACGAAACTGAACGGTGGATAAGTGCCTTCCAGACCGACGTTGATCACGCCCGCGTCCTTGATTTTTTGCAGTTGCTCACCGGCAACCGCTTGCCCCAACAGGCCGGCGCCGAGTGCCAGGCCCAGCGAGCCTACCAGCAGATTTCGACGTAGTGCGGAAAAATTCATGACAAGCCCCTGTGTTTTCTTATGAAAGACGCTTAAGGAAAGTTGGCAAATTCGGGATTTGAACGACTGCATTATCCTGCCCTAAAGCAGCCTATGCGTCTCGCTGCAAATTCGCCTGCGGCGTGACTATATGATGTGACCTTTAGATTGGAAAATACTGAATATTATGTTTGTTACTCTTTTTTGAGATATGTGGCGCCTTCGAAAAGATCGCAGCCTGCGGTAGCTCCAAGGATCATGCACGCCGCGAATTTCGGGTTAACGCCGATCCCTGTAGGAGCTGCCGCAGGCTGCGATCTTTCGATCTTTGATGCTTACAAAAAGCTTGTGTAGCCAAACAACGTCGGTGCCCCGCCGGTGTGCAGGAAGATGATCGGGCCGTCATCGAAGCGCTGGCGACCGATACCGTCGAGCAAACCGGCCATGGCCTTGCCGGTATACACCGGATCCAGCAACAACCCTTCCTGACTCGCCAACAGCTTCACCGCCGCCAGTGTCCCGGCATTCGGCTCGCCGTAACGCGGGCCGAAATACTCGTCCCACAGTTCAATTTTGAAACTCGCCGGCAGGCTCACGCCCAACAGCTCTGCGGTGTGCTCGGCGAGGCCCTGGACATTCGGTCGTTGAGCTTCATCGCTTCGGGAAACGGTCACGCCGATGACTGGCAAATCCGGCAGTACTTCGCTCAATGCCAGCGCCAGGCCGCTGTGGGTACCGGCACTGCCGGACGCCAGGACCACCGCGGCGAATTGCAGCCCGGTGTCCTTGATCTGTTCGGCCAGTTCCAGGCCTGCACGGACATAACCCAAAGCGCCCACTGCATTGGAGCCACCAATCGGCACCAGATACGGCTTTTTACCGTTGCTGCGCAGACGTGCGGCCAATGCTTGCAATTGCTCGTCAGCATTGTCGAGGTTTTCCACCAACTCGACCTTGGCATCGAACAGGTCCAGCAACAGCCGATTGCCGTTGCCGACATAGTTGCTGTCGTCGGTGCCGAGAGGGTTTTCCAGCAGCGCCACGCAGCCCAGGCCAAGCTTGGCTGCAATGGCGGCGGTCTGGCGCACGTGGTTGGACTGGATCGCGCCAGCAGTGATCAATGTATCGGCACCCTGGGCCAGGGCATCGGCGGCCAGGTATTCGAGTTTGCGCAGCTTGTTGCCACCCAGTGCCAATGGCGTCAGGTCATCGCGTTTGACATACACATCGCGGCCCAACCAGGTCGACAGGCGCTCGAGTTTTTCCAGGGGGGTAGGGCGGCCGAGCAGATCGAGGCGGTTAAAACGGGCAAGCTGATGTTTGATCATGGGTCCGTACTGGCGGAGGAAGATGTCCGGACTATAGGTACGGGTATTTAGCGGGGCAACTGCCAATCGCTTATAGCCAAAAGTGTTGACGACAGCACTATTGGTTCTTAATTCGCTTGCAAGCCGTTGCCGTAAAGTAATCGCCGTTAACGTGGCCAGACAGTCCGGCCGCCCATGAGGAGTTTTTACCGTGAGTGAGCGTTCCAGCCATTGGCAATTGCAGACCATCGTCAGCCAACTGCGTACGGCGCGCGACCAGTGGCGCGCACAAAACGGCCGCGCCAGCGGCGAGCAGGGCGGTCGCGAGTTGCCATCCCGAGCGGCCATGGCGGACATTCTCGAAGCCTTGTGCGGTGCGCTGTTCCCGATGCGCCTGGGCCCGGTGGATTTGCGCGAGGAGAGTGAAGACTTCTACGTTGGCCACACGCTCGACGTGGCACTGAACGCGTTGCTCGCTCAGGCGCGGCTCGAACTGCGTTATGCCGCGCGCCACAGTGCCCAGGCCGACACTGAAGTCGAGGCCAAAACCATTCAGATCATTCAGGAATTCGCCCTCGCTTTGCCGGGGCTGCGCAGCCTGTTGGACACCGACGTGCTGGCGGCCTATCACGGCGACCCGGCGGCTCGCAGTGTCGATGAAGTGTTGCTCTGCTACCCGGGGATTCTGGCGGTGATTCACCATCGCCTGGCCCATCATTTGTATCGCGCCGGGCTGCCGATGCTGGCGCGGATCAGCGCGGAAATCGCCCACTCGGCCACCGGCATCGACATCCATCCGGGGGCGCAGATCGGTCGCAGTTTCTTCATCGATCACGGGACCGGCGTGGTGATCGGCGAGACCGCGATCATTGGCGAGCGCGTGCGGATTTATCAGGCAGTGACCCTGGGCGCCAAGCGCTTCCCGTCGGACGAAGACGGCCAGTTGCAGAAGGGCCATCCGCGGCATCCGATCGTCGAGGACGATGTGGTGATCTATGCCGGCGCGACGATTCTGGGGCGGATCACCATCGGCAAGGGCTCGACCATCGGCGGCAACGTCTGGCTGACCCGCAGCGTGCCGGCGGGGTGCAACCTGACCCAGGCGAATCTGCAGCATGATGATGGGACGCAGAAGTAGGGTCAAAAATTTCCAGTGGTCTTTCTGACGCCATCGCGGGCAAGCCACGCTCCCACAGGTTTTGTGTCGAACGGTAATTCCGTGAACAACCCAAAACCTGTGGGAGCGGGCTTGCCCGCGATGATTTCAGGTCAGGCCGAAATAATGGCATTTAGCAAATTTCCCGCCGAACGAATCCCGCAAACCCCGCGTCATACCCTCCCTTGAGCTAGCGTACAAAACGCACCGCCGAACCCTGCGACTAGTCCTTAGCCCCCTATCCATGTTTAACTTGAACGCTCATTCAAGTTAAACCACCGGTTTGCTGCCCGCTCACAACAGGAGGCTTGCCTTTGCCGAGTCCGTTATTGATTGCCCTGTTTCACCCCCTTGAGGTGCACCTTTCATGAGTGCATCGTCCACCCCCGCAAGCGGCCAGGTCCGCATGAATCCGCCGGTTTTTTATTTCGCGGCGACCTTCATTCTGTTGTTCGCCGTTGTCGTCATGGCGATGCCCGAGCAGGCCGGTACCTGGTTGTTGCAAGCGCAAAACTGGGCGGCCAACACGGTCGGCTGGTACTACATGCTCGCGATGACGCTGTATCTGGTCTTTGTGGTGGTCACCGCCTTGTCTGGCTACGGCAAGATCAAGCTCGGTGCCGACCACGACGAGCCCGAATTCAGCTACCTGTCCTGGGCCGGCATGCTGTTCGCCGCCGGGATCAGCATCACGCTGTTTTTCTTTTGCGTGTCCGAACCGCTGACGCACTTGGCGCAACCGCCGCAAGGCGAGGCTGGCACGGCGGATGCGGCGCGTCAGGCGATGCAGATTCTGTTTCTGCACTGGGGCCTGCACGGTTGGGGCGTGTTCGCGTTCGTCGGCATGGCGCTGGCCTATTTCGCCTATCGGCATAACCTGCCGCTGGCCCTGCGTTCGGCGCTGTACCCGCTGATCGGCAAGCGCATCAACGGCCCCATCGGTTACGCCGTGGATGGTTTCGGCATCATCGCCACGGTATTCGGCCTCGGCGCCGATATGGGTTTTGGCGTATTGCACCTCAACTCCGGCCTGGACTACCTGTTCGGCATCGCCCACACCCAGTGGATTCAGGTCGGCCTGATCACGCTGATGATGGGCGCGGCGATCATTGTGGCGGTGTCCGGGGTCGATAAAGGCGTGCGGGTGATGTCCGACATCAACATGCTGCTGGCCTGTGCGCTGCTGCTGTTCGTGTTGTTCGCCGGCCCCACCCAGCACTTGCTCAATACGCTGATCCAGAACCTCGGCGACTACCTCGGCGCCTTGCCGATGAAGAGTTTCGATCTCTACGCCTACGATAAACCCAGCGACTGGCTGGGCGGCTGGACGGTGTTCTATTGGGCCTGGTGGATTGCATGGTCGCCGTTCGTGGGCCTGTTCATCGCGCGGATTTCCCGTGGCCGGACCATTCGCGAATTCGTCTTCGGCGTGCTGCTGATCCCGCTCGGTTTCACCCTGGCGTGGATGTCGATCTTTGGCAACAGCGCCATCGACCAAGTCCTCAACCACGGCATGAGCGCGCTCGGCATGTCGGCCATCGATAACCCATCGATGACCCTGTACCTGCTACTGGAAACCTACCCATGGAGCAAAACCGTGATCGCGGTCACGGTGTTCATCAGCTTCGTATTCTTCGTGACCTCCGCCGACTCCGGCACCGTGGTGCTGTCGACCTTGTCTGCCAAGGGTGGCAACCCGGATGAAGACGGACCGAAATGGCTGCGGGTGTTCTGGGGCGCGATGACGGCACTGGTGACCAGCGCGCTGTTGTTCTCCGGCAGCATCGATGCCTTGAAGTCAGCGGTGGTACTGACGTCGTTGCCGTTTTCGATGATTTTGCTGCTGATGATGTGGGGGCTGCACAAGGCGTTTTATCTGGAGTCGCAGAAGCAGATCGCGCAACTGCATTCCCTCGCACCGGTGTCCGGATCACGGCGCGGCGGTTGGCGGCAACGTTTGAGTCAGGCGGTGCATTTCCCGTCTCGTGATGAGGTCTATCGCTTCCTCGATAGCACGGTGCGTCCGGCCATTGAGGACGTGACCGCAGTGTTCGTCGAGAAGGGTCTGCACGTGGTCGCTCAGCCTGATCCGGCCAATGACAACGTCAGCCTGGAAATCGGTCACGGCGAACTGCATCCGTTCATCTATCAGGTGCAGATGCGCGGTTACTTCACGCCGTCCTTCGCCCGTGGCGGCATGGGTTCCAAGCGACTCAACAATCGCCGTTACCACCGCGCCGAAGTGCATTTGAGAGAGGGCAGTCAGGATTACGATCTGGTGGGCTACACCAAGGAGCAGGTCATCAACGACATCCTCGACCAGTACGAACGGCACATGCAGTTTTTGCATCTGGTGCGTTGATGGAGGAGGGTTGGCGCTGACGTCTTGTCAGGCGTCAGGGCTCAACACCATGAACAACACCAGCGCCGCCACCGGCACGCCGAACACCGCGCTACCCACCACCAGTTCCGTGCTCAACGGCTGGCCGGCGTTGACCATGCCGACCGCGCCGTTGATCAAGGTCAACGCCAGCCATAGCACGACAAAGCTGTAGGCCAGTGTGTGGGGGGGGCGACTTCGATATCACGCCGTACTTCGGCAAGTCGGTGCGCTTCAATGCCACGCTCCCTGAGCAATTGCTTGAGCGTATCGACCAGACGGTCAGACGAGATCAGCGATACAGCTCAAGATCTGGTTTTTTGGCGGCTGCCGCGTTGCGTGAGTTGTCGGCGTAAACGTTGGGAGTAGGTATCGGTTCTATACGGTGGGTCAGATTTAATAATCTGTGAAACGTTTCAGCATTTTCTCGAGTCCGAGGTTTATCGGCGTTTGTCCGGGCGTATGCTGGGCAACTTGCAAAGCAGTCGATACCACATTCAAGACAGACAAGAGAGGATTCGATGACCTACACCGCAGCCGAAAACCGCTACGATTCCATCCCTTACCGCCGTGTAGGCCGCAGCGGGTTGGTGCTACCGGCGCTGTCCCTGGGCTTGTGGCACAACTTCGGCGACAGCACGCCGATCGATACCCAGCGCTCGTTGCTGCGCACGGCATTCGATCTGGGCATCAACCATTTCGACCTGGCCAACAACTACGGCCCGCCGTATGGCAGCGCCGAAATCAACTTCGGTCGTTTGTTGCGTGAAGACTTCAAGCAGTACCGCGATGAGTTGATCATCTCCAGCAAGGCCGGTTGGGATATGTGGGCCGGTCCTTACGGTCAGGGCGGTGGTTCGCGCAAATACGTGCTGGCCAGCCTCGATCAGAGCCTGCAACGCCTGGGCCTCGACTACGTAGACATCTTCTATTCCCACCGCTTCGACCCGGACACGCCGCTGGAAGAAACCGCCAGCGCACTGGCCACCGCCGTGCAGCAGGGCAAGGCGCTGTATATCGGTATCTCGTCCTATTCCGGGGTGAAAACCCGTGAAATCGCCGGGTTGCTGAAAGAGTGGAAAGTCCCGCTGTTGATCCACCAACCGGCCTACAACCTGCTCAATCGCTGGGTGGAAAAAGACCTGCTGGACACCACCGATGAACTCGGCACCGGCGTGATCGCCTTCACGCCCTTGGCTCAGGGGCTGTTGACCGACAAGTACCTCAATGGCGTGCCAGCGGACGCGCGGGTCAATCGTCCGGGCGGTGGTTCGTTGCAGGCGTCGCACCTGTCCGAAGCCAACATCGCCCATGTGCGGGCGCTCAATGAAATCGCCAAGCGCCGCGGTCAGAGCCTGGCGCAACTGGCGCTGGCCTGGACCCTGCGCGACTCACGGGTGACCTCGGCGCTGATTGGCGCGAGCCGGCCGGAGCAGATTATCGAAAACGTCGGGGCGTTGAAGAACCTGAGTTTTAGCGTGGAAGAGTTGGCGGAGATTGATCGGTTTGCCCAAGAGGGTGGGATCAATCTTTGGGAGAAGCCTTCGACGGCTGAGTAACTCCGTACTGATCGTTCCCACGCTCCGCGTGGGAATGCAGCCCGGGACGCTCCGCGTCCCATCCAGAGCCGAACGCAGAGCGTCCGTTGAGGCATTCCCACGCGGAGCGTGGGAACGATCGGATCAGCGAAAAAACGGCACATCCCCCAACACCGTCGCCCGCTGCATCACCCGCCGCGCCGGGCGGTAATCATCGACCGCGTGGTGCTGGGTCACGCGGTTGTCCCAAAACGCGATGTCGTCTTTCTGCCAGCGCCAGCGGATGGTGAACTCTGGCCGTGTGGAGTGGGCGAACAAGAATTTCAGAATCACTTCGCTTTCCGTCTCCGAAAGCTCATTGATCTTCGACGTGAACCCTTCATTGACGAACAACGACCGGCGCCCGCTTACCGGATGGGTACGAATCACCGGGTGCGACAGCGGTGGGTTCTTGCGTCGGGCTTCTTCCCACTGAACCAAGGCTTCTGGTGTATTGTCATAGCGCTCCAGCGGGAACGAGCGGGTGAAATCGTGAGTGGCGGTCAGCCCTTCGAGCAAGGTTTTCATCGGTGCGGACAGTGCTTCATACGCCGCAATACCACTGGCCCACAGCGTGTCGCCGCCAAATTCCGGCAGCAGTTTGGCGCTGAGCACCGCGCCCATGGCCGGGGTCGGCAGGAAGGTCACGTCGGTGTGCCAAATCGCGTTGTCTCGCACGTCGGTGACAGCGGTGTCGAGGATCAGCACTTCCGGCTGCTCCGGCACGTTCGGGTAGATCGGGTGAATGTGCAGGTCGCCGAAATAGGCGGCGAATCGCGCTTGCTGTTGCGGCTCGATCGGCTGGTCGCGGAAGAACAGCACTTGATGTTTGAGCAGCGCTTGTTCGATGGCGTCGCGTTGCTCAACGTTCAGCGGCTGGCTGATATCGATGCCGCTGATTTGCGCGCCGAGGGCGGAGCTTAAAGGGACAATGGTCGGGTGGCTCATGATGGTTCTCTTCAAAAAAGGCTTAGTGAGCCTGGCCGTGCCATGGCACCAGTTTGCGTTGCAGCGCGCGCAGGCCCATTTCCATGGCGAAGGCGATCAGCGCGATCACCAGAATCCCCAGCACCACCACATCGGTGACCAGGAACTGCGCGGCCGACTGCACCATGAACCCCAAACCGCTGGTGGCGGCGATCAACTCGGCAGCCACCAGCGTCGACCAACCCACACCCAGACCAATGCGCACGCCGGTCAAAATGTCCGGCAGGGCACTGGGCAGAATCACATGGCGAATCAACTGTGCCCGAGTCGCGCCCAGCGACTGCGCGGCGCGCAATTTGGCCGGGTCGACGGTGCGCACGCCGGTGGCGGTGGCGATGGCGATCGGGGCGAAGATCGCCAGGTAAATCAGCAAGACTTTCGACAACTCACCGATGCCACACCAGATCACGATCAGTGGCAGATAAGCCAAGGGCGGGATCGGGCGATAGAACTCGATCAGCGGATCGAGAATGCCGCGAGCGATGCGGTTGTGGCCGATGGCAATGCCTACCGGCACGGCGGTCAGCACCGCAAAGCCCAGGCCCAGGCCGATACGGCTGAGGCTCGCGCCCAAGTGCTGCCACAAGGTCGAATCCATGTAGCCGGTGGTTATCAGTAGCCAGCCTTTTTGCAGCACGGCGGACGGCGGCGGCAGGAACAGCGGTTCGATCAAACCTGTGGCCGTGACGGCCCACCAAATGGTAACGAGGGCGACCAACGTCAGTACGCTGATCCAGCGCGTGTTCAAACTGCGACGCAGCGCAATTACCGCCGAGCTCTTCACCTTTGAGCCTGGTTTCACCGTGGCGGCGGGAACTTCATAAGTGCTCATGCGCGCTCCTGCCGCTGGACGGCGCTGCGTTGGGAGAACACTTTGGCGAGCACGTGTTCGCGGGTTTCGATAAAGCGCGGGTCGGATTTGATCGCCCGCGCCGATTCGCCGGTAGCGTAACGCTGACCGAAATCCAGGCTCAGACGCTCGACGATTTGCCCGGGGTTGGGCGCCAACAGAATCAGGTCGGTGGCGAGGAACACTGCTTCTTCAATGTCGTGGGTAATCAGGAACACTGGTTTGGCGGTGCGCTGCCAGACTTGCAGCAACAGCTCCTGCATCTGTTCACGGGTGAAGGCGTCAAGGGCGCCGAAGGGTTCGTCCATCAGCAACACCCGAGGGTCGGCGGCGAGGGCGCGAGCCAGGCCGACACGTTGTTTCTGCCCGCCCGAGAGTTGCCAGATCCGGCGGTTTTCGAAACCGCAAAGGTCCACCAGCGCGAGCATTTCCCGGGCGCGCTGTTCACGTTTTTCCCGCGAAGTGCCGGCCAGTTCCAGGCCGAAACCGACGTTGGCCAGCACGTCCTGCCAGGGCAGCAGGGCGTCGTCCTGGAACACCACGCCGCGCTCGGCGCTCGGGCCTTTGACCGGCACGCCGTCAAGGGTGATGCGCCCGGCGCTGGGCTCGACGAAACCGGCAATCAGGTTCAACAGCGAGGTCTTGCCACTGCCGGACGGGCCGAGGGCGACCAGCAACTGCTGGGGCCCAAGGCTCAGGGAAATATCCGCCAGCACCGGTTCCGCTGCGCCTGGGTACTGTGCGCTGATGCGTTCCAGCTGTAGCAAAGCCATCGCGGTTAACTCCCGATCAGTTGGTGATGTACTTGGCGCTGACGTACGGCGCGTAGTCCGGCAGCACGGCCTCGACCTTGCCCTGTTCCTTGAGGAACACAGCGGTGTCGGTGATGGCCTTGGTGGTCGGCGCGCCAAGGGTGATCACCTGATCAGCCGCCAGCGGGAAAACGTTGCCTTGCAGCAGCAACGGAATGTCGCTGGCCTTGGCGCCGGAGAGTTTCACCAGTTTGTCGACATTGCTTTGATTGGCCAGCCAGGCTTTCGGGTCTTTGCGGTAGTCGGCGTAGGCATCGAGGGTCACTTTGGCGAACGCGGTGACGATTTCCGGGTGCTTCTCGGCGAAATCCTTACGCACGATCCAGGCATCGAAAGTCGGTGCGCCGAACTTGGCCAACTCGCCCGAGGTGATCAGCACTTTGCCGTTTTCCTTGGCCACGCCGAGGGCCGGGTCCCACACGTAGGTGGCGTCGATATCACCGCGTTTCCATGCAGCAATGATCGCGGGTGGCGCGAGGTTGAGGACGGTGACTTTCGAGGGATCAATGTTCCAGTGTTTCAGCGCGGCCAGCAGGCTGTAGTGGCCGGTGGATACAAACGGTACGGCGACTTTTTTGCCGATCAGGTCTTGCGGGGTCTTGATCCCGGAACCGTCGCGGGCGACCAGTGCTTCAGCGGCGCCGATCTGGGTGGCGATGAGGAAGGTTTCCACCGGGACTTTGCGGGTGATTGCAGCCGTCAGGGGGCTGGAACCGAGGTAGCCGATCTGCACGTCGCCGGAAGCGATGGCGGCAATGATGTCGGCACCGTTGTCGAATTTGCGCCAGTCGATGTTGGCTTTGGTGGCTTTTTCGTAGGCGCCGTCGACCTGGGCGACTTTCGCCGGGTCGACGGTGGTCTGGTAGGCGACGGTCACGTCTGCCGCCTGAGCCAGGAGACTCGCTGAAGCCAGAAACGCGGCGGCCAGAAGGCGAAGAGGGGAAGTCAGTTTCATCGGGAAGCTCCTTGTCAGGCGACCGAGAGTCGGCGTGAAAAGGAGACTAAATGATATAAGAATCCGAAAATAAATAACTTTTTCGAATTACCTTATGAGCGGAAAATTCTAAGAGAGAATAGTTGTATATCGTTTTTGTGGCGAGGGAGCTTGCTCCCGCTGGAGGCCGAAGGACTCCCAAAAACAGCGAAGGTGTGTCTGATCGAACACGGTCGCAGATTTTACGGCTGCTGCGCAGCCGAACGGGAGCAAGCTCCCTCGCCACAGAGGTTTGCGTCTAATTACTGATCGCCAGAATGCTCGCCTGATACGACCCGACAAACACATCGAAATCGCCGACTTCGTTCTGTTCAAGCGTCACTTGTTGAGCCAGCGACGAGCGCGCCAGTTCTTCAAATTTAGCCTGGTCTTCGCTTGAAAGCGGTTCGCTGCGGAAGAACTCAGCATGCGCTTGGCTCTGACGCAGGGAGAACTGAGCAAAGCTTTCCTTGTGCTCGGCCATCGCCGCCAGCACCTGAGCCGAAGGCGTCAGGGACGAGTCCTTGACCTTGGCCCGTTGTGCGTCCAGCGCCTTGCTGTGGGCATCGCCGCCATGGCTCTGATCCAGCAACGCCGCCAATGGCGCAATCTTTTCCAGCAGTTCGCCGGCCCATTCCTTCAGGTCTACCGGGTGCCCGTCGCGTTGCAATTGCAGGCCCGGACGACGACCTTCCTTGACCACGCTGAGGAAGTTCGAGGTCGCGTTGCCGCAACTGGTACTGGTCAACAGCGGGCTGTCGTTCAGCGCGCAGTACAGCAGGAACGCGTCGAGGAACCGCGATTCGGTGAGGTCGATGCCCATCGGCAGGAACGGGTTGATGTCCAGGCAACGTACTTCGACGTACTGGATGCCACGGGCCACCAGCGCCTGAATCGGCCGTTCGCCGGTGTAGGTCACGCGTTTCGGGCGGATGTTGGAGTAATACTCGTTTTCGATCTGCAGGATGTTGGTGTTGAGCTGAACCCACTCGCCGTCCTGGTGTGTACCGACCTCGACGTACGGCGGGTAAGGCGTGGCCACCGCTTTGCGCAGGCTGTCGGTGTAGCTTGACAGGTCGTTGTAGCACGGCGTCAAACCGGCCTGGGCGTTGCTCTGGTAACCCAGATCGCTCATGCGCAGGCTGGTGGCGTACGGCAGGTACAAGGTGTCCGGGTCCAGTTGTTCCAACTGGTGCGAACGACCGCGCAGGAAACCGGCGTCCAGCGCAGGCGAGGCGCCGAACAGGTACATCAGCAGCCAGCTGTAGCGGCGGAAGTTGCGGATCAGCGCGATGTAGGCCGACGATTGGTAATCGCGATCGGTGCCGTCAAAGCCTTCAGCCTCTTTGAGCAGTGGCCAGAGCTTTTCCGGCAGGGAAAAGTTGTAGTGAATCCCGGCGATGCACTGCATGGTCTTGCCGTAACGCAGGGCCAGGCCCTTGCGATAGACGTACTTGAGCTGACCGATGTTGGAGGTGCCGTAATAGGCGATCGGGATGTCTTCCTCGGCCGGCAACGGGCACGGCATCGATGGACTCCACAGGTACTCGTTGCCAAGCTTGCTGTAGGCAAAACGGTGAATGCTGTCGAGGCTCGCCAGGGTGTCCGCCGGGTCGGGCAGGGCGGGCGTGATGAACTCCAGCAGCGACTCGGAATAGTCGGTGGTGATTTTTTCGTTGGTCAGCGCGGAACCCAGTTCTTCAGGGTGCGGCGTTTGCGCCAGGCGACCATCGCCGGTCACGCGCAGGCATTCACGTTCGATGCCGTGAAGGCACTGTTCGAGCAGAGAGAGGTTAGCGCGCTCGCCGAGCAGAGCCAGGCGGCGGTTGAGAAGTTCGCTCAAGTTGGATTCCTTCACGCGTCGTTCGCCCCAATATGGGGGTGGGCAAGACGGTCTACAAGGGTGAAGTTGAAACTGGCGTTTTCGCCTGGTTTTGGAACGCCACAATCCCTGTGGGAGCGAGCCTGCTCGCGAAGAGGGAGTGTCGGTCAACATTAAAGTCGCCTGGCACACCGCCTTCGCGAGCAGGCTCGCTCCCACAGAAAACTCCAGCGCTGCAGTCACAGCGCCGAAATTAACCTAAATCGATGGCAGGGAGCTACAGGACTGCGAACGTGCCTTGTGCTTTTGCGACCAGTTTGTCGCCTTGCATCACATCGGCTTCGACCACCAGCGTGCGGCGGCCCGGGTGGATTACCCGTGCCGTGCACATCACTTCACCGTCAGCGACGGCGCGGATGTAGTTGATCTTGCACTCGATGGTCGCGCTCTGCTGGTCAAAGCCATGGGTGCTGGAACAGGCCAGCCCCATGGCAATGTCCACCAGACTGAACAAGGCCCCGCCGTGCAGCTTGCCGCCGCGATTGCGCAGCTCCGGTGCCAGCGCCAGGGCGACTTGCGCCACCCCGGTTTCCAGGCTGTGCAAGCGACAGCCCAGCAGCTTGAAAAACGCGCTTTCGGTCAAGCCGGCCGGGATGTCCATCAGCGTTTCTTCAACTGCTTGGCGTTGGCGAACAGCGACGCCATGGCGTTGTTGGAAGGGGCCGCTGCGGTGGTTTCCTTGCGCGGTGCGCTGTTCTGGGATTGGCGCGGTGCCGAACCCGGACGTGCACCGCGAGCGCCATCGATCTTCTCGCCCGGGGTATCGCTCATGCGCATCGACAAGCCAACGCGTTTGCGCGGGATGTCGACTTCCATGACCTTCACCTTGACCACGTCACCGGCCTTCACCGCTTCGCGCGGATCCTTGATGAACTTCTCCGAAAGCGCGGAGATATGCACCAAACCGTCCTGATGCACGCCGATGTCGACGAACGCGCCGAAGTTGGTCACGTTGGTGACGACGCCTTCGAGGATCATGCCCGGTTGCAAGTCCTTGAGGTCTTCGACGCCCTCCTGGAACTCGGCGGTCTTGAACTCGGGACGCGGGTCGCGGCCGGGTTTTTCCAGCTCTTGCAGAATGTCGGTGACCGTCGGCAGGCCGAAGGTTTCGTCGGTGTACTTCTTCGGGTCCAGGCGCTTGAGGAACGTGGCGTCGCCGATCAGCGAGCGAATGTCGCGGTCGGTTTCGGCGGCGATGCGTTGCACCAGCGGATAGGCTTCCGGGTGAACCGCGGATGAATCCAGCGGGTTGTCGCCGTTCATCACGCGCAGGAAACCGGCGGCCTGTTCGAAGGTTTTTTCACCCAGACGGGCGACTTTCTTCAACGCCGCACGGGTTTTGAACGCACCGTGCTCGTCGCGGTGGCTGACGATGTTCTGCGCCAGGGTCGCGTTGAGGCCGGAGATACGTGCCAGCAACGCCACGGAGGCGGTGTTGACGTCCACACCCACGGCGTTCACGCAGTCTTCGACTACTGCGTCCAGGCCGCGCGCCAGTTTCAGCTGCGACACGTCGTGCTGGTATTGGCCGACGCCGATGGATTTCGGATCGATCTTCACCAGTTCAGCCAGCGGATCCTGCAAGCGACGGGCAATCGACACCGCGCCACGGATCGACACGTCCAGGTCCGGGAATTCCTTGGAGGCCAGTTCCGACGCCGAGTACACCGATGCACCGGCCTCGGAGACCATGACTTTGGTCATCTTCATGGCTGGGTATTTTTTGATCAGCTCAGCGGCGAGCTTGTCGGTTTCGCGGCTGGCGGTGCCGTTGCCGATGGCGATCAGGTCTACCGAATGCTTGGCGCACAGGGCGGCGAGCACGGCGAGGGTCTGGTCCCACTTGTTGTGCGGCACGTGGGGGTAAACCGTGGCGTGGTCCAGCAGCTTGCCGGTGGAGTCGACCACGGCGACCTTGCAACCGGTGCGCAGGCCCGGGTCGAGGCCCAGCGTTGCGCGGGGGCCGGCCGGCGCGGCCAGCAGCAAGTCGTGCAGGTTGTGGGCGAACACGTTGATCGCTTCGGTTTCCGCGCCATCGCGCAACTCACCCAGCAGGTCGGTTTCCAGGTGCGTGTAGAGCTTGACCTTCCAGGTCCAGCGCACCACTTCGCCCAGCCATTTGTCGGCGGCGCGGTTCTGGTTCTGGATGCCGAATTGCTGACCGATCATGCCTTCGCACGGGTGCATGGTGCCCGGCAGCTCGTCGCCGACTTTCAGCGCGGAGCTCAGAATGCCTTCGTTGCGGCCACGGAAAATCGCCAGCGCGCGGTGCGATGGCATGCTTTTCAGCGGTTCGTCGTGCTCGAAGTAGTCGCGGAATTTGGCGCCTTCCTCTTCCTTGCCGGCGATCACGCGGGCACTGAGGGTGGCTTCCTGCTTGAGGTAGTTGCGCAACTTGTCCAGCAGGCCAGCGTCTTCGGCGAAGCGCTCCATGAGGATGTACTTGGCGCCTTCCAGGGCGGCTTTCACATCGGCCACGCCCTTTTCGGCGTCGATGAAGCGCGCGGCTTCGGTTTCCGGGCTCAGGGTCGGATCGTTGAACAAACCGTCGGCCAGCTCGCCGAGGCCGGCTTCCAGGGCGATCTGGCCCTTGGTGCGGCGCTTCTGCTTGTACGGCAGGTACAAGTCTTCGAGGCGGGTCTTGGTGTCGGCGAGTTTGATGTCGCGCTCAAGTTGCGGGGTCAGCTTGCCTTGCTCTTCGATGCTGGCAAGGATGCTGATACGCCGTTCATCGAGTTCTCGCAGGTAGCGCAGACGCTCTTCCAGATGACGCAATTGCGTGTCATCGAGGCTGCCGGTCACTTCTTTCCGGTAGCGGGCGATGAAGGGCACCGTGGAGCCTTCATCGAGTAGCGCGACGGCCGCTTCGACCTGTTGTGGGCGTACGCCGAGTTCCTCGGCGATGCGGCTGTTGATGCTGTCCATAAAACCACCTGACAAATTGTGAAAGCAGGCTCGCAGGCGCAAAAATAAAGGCTCGGCGAGTCTGGTTGAGCGGCCTGGCGTGCGCCGCTACCTGGATCAACAGGCTTCCCGTTGACCCGTGAAATCGAACAATTACTGCCAGCGCCATGAAAAAAGAGCGGCTACCAGCAGTAACGATCAGACGTTGCCTGACACAAAAGGCCGCGCATTATAACCAGCGTTCTGACATTCGGGGGCATCACTGGCTGTAGGCACAATGCCCGGCTTTCTGGCGGTGAAGGAAAAATCTGCTAACAATGCACACGGTGCGTATAACGGCAGCTAGGCCATAATGCGCACCGAGATCAAAGGAGCATCCAATGAGCAGCACTGCACAAACTGCTGAAGGCGAAAAAATTCTTATCGTTGACGACGATCCGGGGCTGAGCAGCCTGCTGGAACGTTTTTTCGTCAGCAAGGGCTACCGTGCCCGCGCCGTACCGAACACCGAACAGATGGACCGCCTGCTGGCGCGTGAAGTGTTCAACCTGGTCGTCCTCGACCTGATGCTGCCCGGCGAAGACGGCCTGACCGCCTGCCGCCGCCTGCGCACGGCGAACAATCAGATTCCGATCATCATGCTCACCGCCAAGGGCGACGAGCTGAGCCGCATCAAGGGCCTGGAACTGGGCGCCGACGATTACCTGGCCAAGCCGTTCAACCCGGACGAGCTGATGGCCCGGGTCAAAGCGGTGCTGCGGCGCCAGGCGGCACCGGTGCCGGGCGCGCCGGGCAGCGAAGACGAAAACGTGACCTTCGGTGATTACGTGCTGTCCCTGGCCACCCGCGAACTCAAGCGCGGTGACGAAGTGCACATGCTCACCACCGGTGAGTTCGCGGTGCTCAAGGCCCTGGTCATGAATGCCCGTCAGCCGCTGACCCGCGACAAACTGATGAACCTGGCCCGTGGCCGCGAGTGGGATGCCCTGGAGCGTTCCATCGACGTGCAGATCTCCCGTCTGCGCCGGATGATCGAGCCCGATCCGTCCAAACCGCGCTACATCCAGACTGTCTGGGGCGTGGGCTACGTGTTCGTTCCGGATGGCGCCGCCACCAAGTGATCGGCGATTTGTAGGAGCGGGTCTTGTGGGCAGCGGGTCAGAGGACCTTGCCCGCAGACTCGCGATCCGCAATATGCGAGCATCGCTCGCTCCTGCAAGTGTGTAGCGGTTATCCATGAAAACCCCTGTTTGGTTCCCCCAGAGCTTCTTCTCCCGCACCCTGTGGCTGGTGCTGATCGTCGTCCTGTTCTCCAAGGCGCTGACCCTGGTTTATCTGTTGATGAACGAAGACGTGCTGGTGGACCGCCAATACAGCCACGGCGTCGCCCTGACACTGCGTGCCTATTGGGCTGCCGATGAAGAAAACCGCGCCAGGATTGCCGATGCTGCGACCCTGATTCGGGTCGTCGGCGCCGGTGTGCCGGAAGGCGAACAACACTGGCCGTACAGCGAGATCTATCAGCGGCAGATGCAGGCGGAGCTGGGTGCCGACACCGAAGTCCGATTACGCATGCATTCCCCGCCGGCGCTGTGGGTCCGGGCGCCCAGCCTGGGCGATGGCTGGCTGAAAGTGCCGCTGTACCCGCATCCGTTGCGCGGCCAGAAAATCTGGAACGTGCTCGGCTGGTTCCTCGCCATTGGTCTGCTGTCGACCGCCTCGGCGTGGATTTTCGTCAGCCAGCTCAATCAACCACTGAAACGTCTGGTCTATGCCGCGAGGCAACTCGGTCAGGGCCGCAGCGTGCGCCTGCCGATCAGTGATACACCGAGCGAGATGACCGAGGTCTATCGCGCCTTCAACCAGATGGCCGAAGACGTCGAACAGGCTGGTCGCGAGCGCGAGCTGATGCTGGCCGGGGTGTCCCACGACCTGCGCACGCCTCTGACCCGTTTGCGGCTGTCCCTGGAGCTGATGGGCGACCACAGCGACCTGACGGATGACATGATCCGCGACATCGAAGACATGGACGCGATTCTCGACCAGTTCCTGGCGTTCATTCGTGATGGACGTGACGAGTCGGTGGAAGAAGTGGACCTGAGCGATCTGGTTCGCGAAGTCGCCGCGCCGTACAACCAGAACGAAGAGAAAGTGCACTTGCGCCTGGAGCCGATCCAGCCGTTCCCGCTGCGTCGGGTGTCGATGAAGCGGCTGCTGAACAACCTGATCGGGAATGCCTTGCATCACGCCGGCAGTGGAGTGGAAGTGGCGGCTTATGTGTCCGGGGATACCAGCGCACCGTATGTGGTGCTGAGTGTCATGGACCGTGGGGCGGGGATCGATCCGTCGGAACTGGAGGCGATCTTCAACCCGTTCACCCGTGGTGATCGTGCCCGGGGTGGGAAGGGGACCGGGTTGGGGTTGGCGATCGTGAAGCGGATCGCTTCGATGCATGGCGGCAATGTCGAGTTGCGCAACCGGTCCGGTGGCGGGCTGGAAGCGCGGGTGCGGTTGCCGCTTGGGTTGATGTTGCCGCGGGATGCTGTCTGAGCGCCGTACACAACCTCTGTGGCGAGGGAGCTTGCTCCCGCTCGGTTGCGCAGCAGCCGCAAAACCCGGCAACCGTATTTCAATAAAAGAATACGGTTGCCGGAATCGGGAGTCCTTCGGCCTCCAGCGGGAGCAAGCTCCCTCGCCACAGGGACCGAGTAAGCTTCAACCTTTCCCTTTGGTCCGCGTCATATTCGGCCCGCCATTCTTCTCCAGATGCTCAATGATGATCCCCGCCACGTTCTTCCCGGTGGTGGTTTCAATCCCTTCCAGCCCCGGCGACGAGTTCACTTCCATCACCAGCGGCCCGTGATTGGAGCGCAGGATATCCACCCCCGCCACAGCTAAACCCATGACCTTCGCCGCGCGCAATGCGGTCATGCGTTCCTCCGGGGTGATCTTGATCAGGCTCGCACTGCCACCGCGATGCAGGTTGGAGCGAAACTCCCCCGGCTTGGCCTGGCGCTTCATCGCCGCAATCACCTTGTCGCCAACCACGAAACAACGAATGTCCGCGCCGCCGGCTTCCTTGATGTATTCCTGAACCATGATGTTCTGCTTCAGGCCCATGAACGCCTCGATCACTGACTCTGCCGCCGTCGCCGTTTCACACAGCACCACGCCGATGCCCTGGGTGCCTTCCAGCACCTTGATCACCAGCGGCGCGCCGTTGACCATCTCGATCAAGTCGGGAATGTCGTCCGGGGAGTGGGCAAAACCGGTGACCGGTAAACCGATCCCTCGGCGCGACAGCAATTGCAGCGAACGCAGTTTGTCTCGCGAACGGGCGATGGCCACCGATTCGTTGAGCGGAAACACCCCCATCATTTCGAACTGGCGCAGCACCGCGCAGCCATAAAACGTTACCGATGCACCGATCCGCGGGATCACCGCATCGAAACCTTCCAGCGGTTTGCCGCGGTAGTGGATTTGCGGCTTGTGACTGGCAATGTTCATGTAGGCGCGCAGGGTATCGATCACCACCATTTCATGGCCACGCTCCATACCGGCTTCGACCAGACGACGGGTGGAATACAGACGCGGGTTCCGCGACAGCACAGCGATCTTCATGCAACACCTGTGGAGAGGGTAGATACCGGGAACACCGGCTTGTCTTGTACATATTTGATGCCCGGATTGACCACTAACTGGCCGTCGATCAGGGCTTTGGAGCCGAGTAACAGGCGATAACGCATGGACTTGCGGCAGGCGAGGGTGAACTCGACCCGCCAGACCCGATCACCGAGGGCCAGGGTGGTGCTGACCACGTAGCGCATCTGCGCGTGGCCGTTGGAGCTTTTAATGGTTTTCATCGTCACCAGCGGTGCTTCGCAGCGCCGGTGCCGCAATTGCACCACCGTGCCCAGGTGCGCGGTGAAGCGCACCCACTGTTCGCCGTCGCGCTCGAACGGCTCGATGTCGGTGGCATGCAGGCTGGAGGTGCTGGCGCCGGTGTCGATTTTTGCCCGAAGGCCCGCGACTCCCAAATCCGGGAGCGCCACCCACTCGCGCAGACCGACAACGGTCAAATGGTCAAATGTCTTCAAAAGTGCTCAACCGGCAAAAACCGCTCAGGCCGCGTGCGGCCGAATTCGCGGTATTCACGCAGAATAATGGGTAAAAGGCGACAGATATCTACTGCCCGGATTTTCATCCCTCAAACGGGGGGGAATGCCTGCATTCTAATCCACAGCGTGGTGATTCATGGCACGACAGAAACGGTAGTACAGTTCATCGATATTTCAGAATGAGGTCATTCCATGGCACAAAAAAGCGAAGAGGACGACAAGGTCCGTCTCGATAAATGGTTGTGGGCCGCGCGTTTTTATAAAACACGTGCCTTGGCCAAGGCCGCGATTGAAAGTGGCAAGGTGCATTGCCGGGGCGAGCGCTGCAAGCCGGGCAAGGAGCCGAGGGTCGGCGACGAGTTTCAGATCCGCACGGGCTTCGAAGAGCGCACGGTGGTGGTCCAGGCGCTGTCGATCGTGCGCCGTGGCGCGCCGCAGGCTCAGGCCCTGTATGCCGAAACCGAAGCCAGCGTTGCCAAGCGCGAAGCGGCTGCGGCCATGCGCAAGGCCGGGGCGTTGGGCGTGAGCACCGACGGCAAGCCGAGCAAGAAGCAGCGCCGGGATCTGTTCAAGTTTCGTGGCAGCAGCAACGACGAGTAGTGACGGCCGTCGGGTGCAGACTTGCAATCGCCCACCTGTGCAGCCATATGGGGGTATTCGCCAGCGACGCATTGAGCAGTTGAAAATACCGCTCGTCGAAAACCGAGGTTTGGCCTTGCTTGGAACAACCCCGGATTGTCCATAAAATGCCTCCATGGCTGAACTTGGCGCACTCAAAAGCGCTGCCATTGCGCGACTTCCATTTTTGTAACCTTTTTTTTGTCACCAATTCAGATACCCAGACCTATGACCGATCTACCGGATACCGACTACACCCAACGCTTCATCTTCGATGACAGCGACACCCGCGGCGAACTGGTGGCGTTGGAGCGTAGCTATGCCGAAGTCCTCGCCAAACACGCCTATCCGGAGCCGGTCGCGCAACTGCTGGGCGAGCTGATGGCCGCGGCAGCGTTGCTGGTTGGCACCTTGAAGTTCGATGGCTTGCTGATTCTTCAGGCCCGTTCCGAAGGTCCGGTGCCGTTGCTGATGATCGAGTGCTCCAGCGAGCGCGAAATTCGCGGCCTGGCCCGTTATCACGCCGAGCAGATCGCGCCGGATGCGACCCTCGCCGACCTGATGCCCAATGGCGTGTTGGCGCTGACCGTCGACCCGACCCAGGGTCAGCGTTACCAGGGTATCGTCGACCTCGACGGTGCGACCCTGTCGGAATGCTTCACCAACTATTTCGTCATGTCGCAGCAGGTTGGTACGCGTTTCTGGCTGTACGCCGACGGCCGTCGTGCCCGTGGTCTGTTGCTGCAGCAATTGCCTGCCGATCGTCTGAAAGACGAAGAAGAGCGTGCTGCCAGCTGGCAGCACATCACCGCGCTGGGTGGCACCCTGACCGCCGATGAATTGCTGAGCCTGGACAACGAAACCGTGCTCCATCGCCTCTACCATGAAGAGCAAGTGCGCCTGTTCGATGTGCAGAAACTACGCTTCCGTTGCAGCTGCTCTCGGGAACGCTCGGGCAATGCGCTGGTCAGTCTGGGTCTGGAAGATGCTCAGAAACTGGTGGTTGAACATGGCGGCAGCATCGAGATCGATTGCCAGTTTTGCAATGAGCGCTACCTGTTCGATGCGGCCGATATCACCCAATTATTCGCCGGTGCAGGGGTTGATACGCCGTCATATACCCGGCACTAAAACGCTTCAGCGCAGGTAAATTCACTGCTTAACGCCGGAATAACGCCGTTCTGACGGGAGGGCCCTACACTTTTTGGGCTTTTCTGGCATAATCCGGCCCACTTTTTTCGCGGTAGTAGTGCACGACTTTCTACTACAAAACGTTTGGAGCACTCGGCCACTGGCCGACGGGGAACCTCATGACGCAAGCCAATAACGCCGTGTACACCGATCTAAGTGTTGATGATCTGGTTAAACAAGCCCTGAATCGCGGTGAAGGCGAGCTTGCCGATACCGGCGCGCTGGTTGTTCGCACCGGTCACCGTACCGGCCGTTCGCCAGTCGATCGTTTCATCGTTGAAGAGCCGACCACCCAGGACGCCATTGCCTGGGGCCCGATCAACCGCAAGTTCCCGGCCGACAAGTTCGATGCCCTGTGGGCTCGCGTCGAGGCGTTCAACAACGCGCAAGAGCATTTCGTTTCCCACGTGCACGTAGGTTCGGCTGAAGAGCATTACCTGGCCGTGAAAATGACCACCCAGACTGCTTGGCAGAACCTGTTCGGTCGTTGCCTGTTCATCAATCCGGCCCAGTACAACCCGGCCGGTCGTGAAGAGTGGCAAGTCCTCAACGTCGCCAACTTCGAGTGCGTGCCAGAGCGTGACGGCACCAACTCCGACGGCTGCGTGATCATCAACTTCGCCCAGAAGAAAGTGCTGCTGGCGGGCATGCGTTACGCCGGCGAAATGAAGAAAGCCATGTTCTCGGTGCAGAACTTCCTGCTGCCGGCCGCCGATGTGTTGCCAATGCACTGCGCCGCCAACATAGGCGAAGAGGGCGACGTGACCCTGTTCTTCGGTCTGTCCGGCACCGGCAAGACCACCCTGTCCGCCGACGAAAGCCGTTACCTGATCGGTGACGACGAACACGGCTGGGGCGAGGGCGTGGTGTTCAACATCGAAGGCGGTTGCTATGCCAAGTGCATCGACCTGTCCGAGAAGAACGAGCCAGTCATCTGGAAAGCCATCAAGCACGGCGCAGTCTTGGAAAACGTCGTTATCGACGACGCCAAGCACGCCGACTACACCGATGTCAGCCTGACCCAGAACAGCCGCGCTGCTTACCCACTTGAGCACGTTGCCAAGCGTTCCGAGAAGAACCTCGGTGGCGAGCCGAACGCAGTGATCTTCCTGACCTGCGACCTGACCGGCGTGCTGCCGCCAGTGTCGATCCTCAATGAAGAACAAGCCGCTTACCACTTCCTGTCCGGCTACACCGCACTGGTGGGCTCAACCGAAATGGGTTCCGGCAGCGGCATCAAGTCGACCTTCTCCACCTGCTTCGGCGCACCGTTCTTCCCGCGTCCGGCTGGCGAATACGCCGAACTGCTGATCAAGCGCATCCGCGGCTTCGGCTCCAAGGTCTACCTGGTCAACACCGGCTGGACCGGCGGCGGCTACGGCGTCGGCAAACGCTTCAACATCCCGACCACCCGCGGCGTGATCGCAGCGATCCAGAGCGGCGCGTTGATCGGTGCTGAGACTGAGCACTTGGACACCATCAACCTTGACGTGCCATTGGCTGTGCCGGGCGTTGAGACTGGCCTGTTGAACCCACGTAACACCTGGGCTGACAAGGCTGCTTATGATGAGGCTGCCAAGGCGCTGGCTGGGTTGTTTGTTGAGAACTTCAAGAAGTTTGATGTGAGCGACGCGATCAAGGCTGCTGGGCCGAAGTTGTAAGAGCTGGTTTGATGTAATGAGAAAGCCGCCCTTTGGGGCGGCTTTTTTGTGGGCGCTGATTCATTTCCCTTGAAGCAGAACTGGCAATATTCCCGCAGTAAACACGCTAAACAGCCAGAATAATTCCACTTCTGCTGTCTTGAACCACTAGGTCTCTTCCACTTCCCGCGTGTCCCACCGTTGCTTCTTGATTGCTTTATAGAGCATGCCAATGGTTAGCGGGACTTTGTCGCCACGTCCCTTGGCCCGGTGCTTGAGGTACACGGTATCGACGTGTCCAACGGGTCACCAATGCAACGCTCGAAAATAGCTTCCAGCCCACGGTAGTCGCACGTTACGGCGTCGATGTTAGCCGGGATCCACGCGGCGTCTTTTACAAGCCACCAATCGACTGCAAATCCTGCGTTGATGATGATTTGTTCAAACAAAATGCGTTGAGCTCGACCGTTTCCTTCACGAAAGGGGTGGATAACGTTTAGGTCGCCGTATGTCTCAGCAACGTTAACAACTAGCTCAGCTTTACTGCTGCCTACGAACCAGGCAGCGCATTCCATGGCACGAAAGATCTTTTCGGCTTCCGGGATGATTCGTTCTGCCGTACAAAAAAGCGTGTCGCCCTTCTGGATATTCACTGTTCTTAGCAATCCGGCCCATTCGTAGACGTCACAAAACAGGGACTTATGAATATGCTTCAGGAGGCAGAGGTCGTACGGAGGGGGAAGGAGACGAAGTTTGCTGACGGCAATTTCTGAGAGTTCTCGCTCTGCTTTTTGTAGCTGCTTCCTGGATGTTGAGCAGGTTATGCAGAACGTCGCTATCGGCGTAACAATAGGGGTCTTGGCCGACCCCGTATTTATCCACCATTAACGTGGATTCTGACGATATTTTTTGAGTACCGATTCCCGTGTCGGGAGCGGCTTTTCGGCATCGGCACGCGTGGTGTCGAAGCCTTCAAGACGCAAGCTCGCCAAGTAGTTCGACCGGCGGGGGTGCAATGTTCAAGTGTGGCTCAAACGACTTGGCAAATAGGTTGGTATTTTTGATGCTTTGGAGCTTCTAGACTGCAGGTTTTTCCAGCCTTTGAGCCATGCGCGCCAGAATATGCCTCACTCGTTATGTGTTGGGGGCTGGCTTGTTTTTTCTTGTCAGTAAAGCGGACAGCGAGTGGGTATTCAGCGGGAAGTCGCGAAGATCACTCTCGCTGAGAGACCACTTACGAATAACGCTACCTGTCTGAGCGCCGGATGGTTTGCTTGCTTTGGTGGCGGTTATGCTTGGTTCGCGCCCTGGTTTTTTAGCCTTTGGGCCTGGGGCTCGACTTAACTGAGCATCTTGTAGTCGACGTCCCGTTTCATCGGATTCGCCTATCTTGTTCAAGTCTTGCTCCAGACCCAATGCGTGCATCACCGACAGATAAGCACCCATTGTCACCCCCGCACCACCAGACTCCAGAGAACGCAATGTCATGACAGACATACCGGCTCGCTCTGCCACTTGTTTCGCTGTCGGCCTTCGACGTAAACGAGCCAGTTTTAGGCGTTCGCCGAGGTCGGTAAGCAGTCGTGCAATACGCGGGAGCAGTGGCGCTGTTTTTCTAGCCATGAAGCTAATATGCCTTCACTTCTGAGGTGATAGAGCCAGAATAATTGCAGTTGTGCGTGCTGTTTCAGACGCGGCATCTGCTTTATTGGCTTTCCAGTTCCTGTGTATCCCAGCGTTGGGTCTTGATGGCTTGATAGAGCATGCCGATGGTCAGGGGGACTTTGTCACCGCGCCCCTTTGCCCTGCGCTTGAAATGCACATCAAAACCATCCGGCTGAAAGTAGCGATAGGCATCGTAGTCCACGAAATCGATCCCGAACTGTTCTTCCAACGCTTCCATCAAATGCAGCGCATCAGCACCGTTGCAGCCCAGGTCGAAGTTGATCGAGGTGGTGAGACTGATGGTTTTGCGTTCGGGCAGGCCGAGTTCTTCGTGCAGCAACTGCATGAGCAGGTGCATGGTGTGATCGTCGGGGAAGTTGGGAGCGAGGTTCATGGTGCGTCGTCCGTAAGGGGTATGTTTGATCGTTCTCACGCGGAGCGTGGGAACGATCTTCACTCAGCGTCAGGCCGGCGCTTTCCAGCCCATCATGCGTTGTTGGGCGACTTGTAGCAGGTCGCAGCCATCCTGGGTTAGCAAGAAGAGTGCGTGGGTGATGTGGGGAATGTCTTCGACATCACCGTCTTTGAAGCAAGTGCAGTGCAGGGTTTTGAGGAGATCACTGGAGGCCCGGATGCGTTGGAGGGCGGCTTCGAGGATGTCTTGGGGGTTGGTCTCTGTGTCGATGATCAGGGGCGGCGAATCGGTGAGATTGGTTTGGAGCGGGAGGTAGCGATTGTTTGTGGACGGATTCCATTTATTCATTTTATGTATTCTCAAATGCATCAGATGAAGCCACCACCATCGTGACCAAGCGATGGAGGCGGACTGTGTTCGGGTTGGTCAACCGGTGGAATCCATAAAGGCCGGCACGCCTTAAGGCGTCCCAAACACAGCCACCATATAGCGTGCAGACACTTGAGTGCCGGCAGCATACAACGGACGCGTTTATGTATTCCATCGGGTGACCAAGCCCGAGCCGCTGATTTGGCAGCGACAGTCACGACTATAGGTGTGAGCCACCGGGTGGCGATAGGCGACAAGGTGTCTTCGGTTGTAGGACCGGGATGAAGCTTAGATAGGGCGTTGCTTACAGACTCATCGCTTGAGCAATTTGTCTCGTTTGATTGCCATCAGGTGTGTGACTTCTTCATCTGGAATGCTGGGGCGAGGGGCGTCGAGGCTGGTTTGTACTTGTGCTTTGAACCATGCGTCGCAGGCCGTTTTGTCGAGTTGTTGAGTGTCGGATGTTTCGCTTCTCATCTGGTGGACCGCGTTATCGTTCTTCGCGAGCAAGCCCACACAGGGGGATTGTGGTGGAGTTGGGGGTTGTTTTTTGCATCAAACCGCTGTGGTTTTCGGCAGGCGTTGTCGGGCGATTTCGAGCAGTTCGTTGCCGTCCTGGGTCAGCAGGTACAGCGCGTTGACGATGTTGGGAATGTCTTTCACGTCGGCCTGTTTAAAGCACAGGCAATAGAGCGTTTCGAGCAGGTCGCTGGCGGCGCGGATGCGTTGGCGGGCGGCGTCAAGGATTTCGTGCGGGCTGGCTTCGGTGTCGATGACCAACACCGGGGTGTCGCTGTAGCTGGTTTTGAGCGGGCGATAGCGGTCTGTTAATGAGTGGCGCGTGTTCATCGAAGTCAGTCCTGTGGAAAGTCGGGCAGTCTCGCCGGCAGGCCGACACAGTGTTTCAGCCGCGTCGAAAACTATAGAGGGACGCGCCGAGGCGCCGCAAGGTGCTGAAAATGGACAGGTTTTGTAGGGGGATTACCGGCGTTATCGCCCTTTTCCTACGCACACCCCGACTATTTTTTAAGCTTTTCCCCTAGAGGTCGATATTCCTACGGGATTGTCAGGCGCTTCTCAGCAAACCTCTGTATGGTGCGCGCCAGAATCTATAGGACGTTTCTAAGCGTCCGTTACACGCTAAAGGGAATTAGGTATGCAGTGGCTCCGTATGGCCTCGATTTTATTGCTATGGGCCGGTGTTTGTCGGATGGCGGGCGCTGCCGACGTCGGTCATTCGGTGCTCCTTGCCAACATGGCCCGCACCGGTTGGCCGGATGCGCTGACTAGCCAGGCAGACGTCGACACCGCGTCCCGTGCCGAGGTGCTGATGGTGGGCAAGGCGCTGCTGGCCAGCGAAGCGCTGGATGAACAGGGGCTGAAACAGCGACTGGGCGTGCAGGCTGTGAAGCTGAAGTCGGTCAGGCAAGTGCGTGACGGGTTGTGGGATCGGTTGCTGGTCACCTACCGCAGCGCCAGTCAGAACTGCGACGATGAACCCTTCTGCCCGCGTGTACGCAGTGTCGCCGATTTGCGTCAGCTGGCGGCGGCGTTCACCGGCGAAATCAGCCCGGCCCATGCCGTTTGGGCGAGCAGGAGCCAGGTGTTTCATGAGCAGGCGCTGGATGAGCAACTGCGGGTGGCGGTGTTGATGCCTTGAGTTCGCTGATGGTTTGGCGCTGATTGTGCTGGCCTCTTCGCGAGCAAGCCCGCTCCCACATTAGACCGGGTCCCCAGGTAAGAGCGCGGTCAACTGTGGGAGATTCTATGGTTGAGGGGAAGCCCTCAACCGGCTTTTGGTTGGTATTCGCTCTGCCCTTTCAGCAGAGCGAATACGATCCGAGCAAGCTTGCGAGCCAGTATCACCAGCGCCTGAGTGGTGCTGAAGCCCCGAGCTCTTTGCTCTTCGTAAAAGCCTTTCCAGGCAGGCGTACGGCTGGCCGACATGGCTGCATTGTGCAAAAGCCGGCGGGCTTCCGGGTCACCTCGCTTGGTCAGACTCCGACGACCATCCTTTTGTCCTGACTTCGACACGCGCAGATCCATTCCCAGGAAGGCAATAAAGGCATCCGCGTTTCTGAAGTCGCCCCGCTGAAACGCCGTGAGCAAGCGGGCTCCGGTCAAAAATCCAATGCCTTCAACTTTCACGCAACGCTTCAACTGACCGAGCAAGCCGGCTTCCTTCAGATGATTATTAATCGTCTTTTCGACCAGCGCCTCAAGCTGCTGCATGGATTTCACTTGCTCGGCAAAAGCTGTCTTCAACAGTGGCTCATTCGCCCAGCTTTGCACCAGGCCGACCCGCGCCTGAACCAAGGCTGCGCGACGACGGAAGAGGCTCAGGAGCTGGCGGTACAGCGGTGATGGCGGGGTCCATGGATGAAGATCATCACCTTCGTTCTTCAGATAGCGAGCGAGCAGCCTGGCATCCAGCGCGTCGGTTTTGGCACGGACATTCACCCCTTTGCGGTAATGGCTGAGCTCATAGCCACCCACCATGTAAATCGTGCAGCCGGCCTCATAGGCCAGATCAGCGAACTCCAGGTGATAGATATTGGTCGATTCAATAGCTACCGCGACTGTCCCTGGCAAGGCCTTCAACCACGTCTTGATGGCTGCTTTGTTGTTGGGAATCTCTTCAAGCAGGTCAAGTTCGGCGCGATAGATCACCAGTTCGTTCTTGGCGACATCCACGCCTACGATCGGCTGTGTGACAGAAACCGGCATTGCCATTGTATTTCCTCCGGGATATGGTTTTGAACACTTGAAGGGCTCACTCAGAGGCGCAGGCTTGTTCCTATCGTCGGTCTAGCCAGATGCATTCTTTATCGGCGCTTGGGTGAAAGGAGGAGGGGCGAAATCTCCCACGGATCTGTACTGCGTCAACAGTCAGAATCGGGCTTTGTCCCTCCTCCTCCCTTCAAGTCCTACCATACAAGCGGGCTTGCTCGCGAAAGCGATCTGCCAGCCGCCCCATTCTCCAAGCCTTGCAGTCTCCCCGAACTATCCGCTGTATCATCCGGTATCGTTTTTGCCCCCGACCTTTTCTCGACTCGCTGCGTTCGCCGGCTAGGCTTTGGGCTTCGCAGCGGTCAACGGAGTGACAGCTTATGCACAACACCCTGGAACAGGTTTTCGGTTATCCACAGTTTCGGCCCGGCCAGGAGGCGGCGGTCAGCGCGGTGCTGGCCGGACGCTCGGCGGCGGCGATTTTCCCTACCGGCTCGGGCAAGTCTCTTTGCTATCAATTACCGGCCTTGTTGCTGCCGCACCTGACATTGGTTGTGTCGCCTTTGCTGGCGTTGATGCAGGATCAGTTGGCGTTCTTGCAGCGCCACGGGATTGCGGCGGGCAGTATCGATTCGGCCCAGAGCCGCGATGACGCCAGCGATGTGATGGCCCGCGCGAAGTCCGGGGAATTGAAGATTCTGATGATTTCCGTGGAGCGCTTGAAGAACGAGCGCTTCCGCCATTTTTTGCAGCAGGTGCCGATCTCGCTGCTGGTGGTGGACGAGGCCCACTGCATCTCCGAGTGGGGCCACAACTTCCGCCCCGACTACCTCAAGCTGCCGGACTATCAGCGCCAGTTCAACATTCCCCAGGCTCTGCTGTTGACCGCCACCGCGACACCCAAGGTGATCGCCGACATGGAAGCCAGATTCGCCATCGCCCCTGAAGATGTGGTGACCACCGGTTTCTACCGACCCAACCTCAATTTGTTGGTGGAGCCGGTACGCGGTCAGGACAAGCGCCGACGTCTCGTCGAATGGATGAGCCAGCGCCCCGACCAGCCGAGCATCGTCTACGTCACCCTGCAGAAAACCGCCGAGCACATTGCCGAGCATTTGAGCAGGAATGGCATTCAGGCCGAGGCCTATCACGCCGGTTTGCCCCACGAACAACGGGAAGGGATACAGAAGCGGTTCATGGGCGGGCAGTCCAATTGCATCGTCGCCACCATCGCCTTCGGCATGGGTATCGATAAAAGCGATATCCGCAATGTGGTGCATTTCGACTTGCCCAAATCCATCGAAAACTACAGCCAGGAAATCGGCCGCGCCGGCCGTGACGGGCAGCCGTCCGACTGCCTTGTATTGGCCAACCGTGACAGCCTCAACGTGCTGGAAAACTTCGTCTACGGCGACACGCCGGAGCTGGACGGCATTCGTTGCGTGCTCGATGAGCTGCAAGCCGCCGCGCCCGAGGGGCAGTGGGAGTTTCTGCTGGGGCCTTTGGCCGATCAGAGCAACATTCGCCAGTTACCGCTCAAGACCTTGCTGGTACAGCTGGAGCTGCGGGGGTTGATCGCTCCGCGCTATGCCTATTACGCCGAATACCGCTTCAAGTATTTGCAGGAGCCCGAAGCGTTGCTGGCCCGGTTCGAAGGTGAGCGCAGGGACTTCGTCTCGGCGATCATCAAGACTTCCAGCCGCGCACGGACCTGGGCCACGGTGAATTTCGATGCACTGTATGAACAGCATTCCGCCGAGCGCAGTCGGGTGGTCAAGGCGCTGGACTATTTTCAGGAAAAAGGCTGGGTCGAGCTGGAAAGCAAGCAGATGACCGAGGTCTACAGCCTGCTGAAAACGGACTTTGATTCCCAAGCCCTGAGCGCCGAACTGCACGCCTGCTTCACCCAGCACGAGCGCACCGAGATTGCACGGGTTCACGCCATGCTGGATCTCTTCGCCACCGACCACTGTCTGGGCTATCGCCTGGCGGAGTACTTCGGCGACGAAAACGCACCGCAGCGGTGTGGGCATTGTTCGGTGTGTCACGGCCACGTAGCGCGGCTACCCGAGCCGCCGGAATTGCCGGCGCTTGTGGATAAAAGCTTCGAGGCGCTGTGCGGTGATTTTATCCACAGGCATGAGCTGCACACGGGGAGTGTTCCATCGGCAGAGCGCGTGACGCGGTTTCTGTGCGGGATCAGCGTGCCGCTGTTTACCAAGCTCAAGGCGCGATCGATTCCGGGGTTTGCGGCGTTGGAGGATTATCCGTATGCCGAGGTTCGGGCGTGGGCCGAAGCGCATTTGCCAAGTTGAAAGACGGTCAATGTGGGAGCGGGCTTGCTCGCGAAGAGGCCATCACATCCATCCGCTGAATGTCGCCCATCACAGGAATAAACTTCAAAAACACCCATGGGCTGACTATGGTGAGGACTGTCTTTGGATCGCCAACAAGAGAACAATCATGAGCCAGACACTGTTCGATATTCAGCGCGCCGCCGTGATCGGGGCGGGCACCATGGGCCGTGGCATTGTCATGTGCCTGGCCAACGCCGGGGTACCGGTGCAGTGGGTCGATAACAATCCGCAGATGCTTGAGTTGGCGCTCGCCAGCGTGGCTGAGACTTATGCGCACAACGTGCGTCAGGGGCGGATCGATCAGGCCGAGGCGGATGCGCGCATTGCACGGGTGACGGCGGCTGCCGATTACGCAGCGATTCGCGATGTCGATCTGGTTATCGAAGCGGTCTACGAAAATCTCGAGCTGAAGCAGAACATCTTTCGCGAACTAGACGGTCTGCTCAAACCCGAAGCGATTCTGGCCAGCAATACCTCGGCGCTGGATATCGACGCGATCGCCGCTGCCACTCGCCGTCCGCATCAGGTCCTGGGCCTGCATTTCTTCAGCCCGGCACACATCATGAAATTGCTGGAGATCGTGCGCGGTGCCCAGACGGCGCCGGCGGTGCTTGATGCGGCGCTGGCGCTGGGGCTGCGCATGGGCAAGGTCAGCGTGGTCTCGGGCAATTGCCACGGTTTCATCGGCAACCGCATGCTGCATCCGTACGTGCTCGAAGCGCGCAAGATGTTGCTGGAGGGTGCTTTGCCTTATCAGGTGGATGCAGCGCTGCAAGGTTTTGGTTTCGCCATGGGGCCGTTCCGCATGTATGACGTGGTCGGCATCGACCTGGAATGGCGCGCTCGGGAACTGGCTGGCAAAGGCCAGGATGCGCCGCAGGTTCAGGTGGACAACCGACTGTGCGAGCTGGGGCGCTTCGGGCAGAAGAGTGGCGATGGGTATTATCACTACGAACCGGGCAGTCGTCAGGCTGAGCACGATCTGGAAGTCGATGCGTTGGTGCTGGAAGTCAGCGAGGGGTTGGGGTTCCAGCGTCGCGACATTGACCCTGAAGAGGTTCTGGAGCGCTGTTTGCTGGCGCTGGTCAACGAAGGGGCGAAGATTCTTCAGGAAGGCATCGCGGCGTCGGCGCATGACATCGACCTGGTGTACCTCAATGGTTATGGTTTCCCGGCGGACAAGGGCGGGCCGATGGCTTGGGCGGATCGGCAAGGGTTGGCGGATATTCATCTGCGATTGTTGCAGCTTGAGACCAAGCAGGGTGATCACTGGGCGCCGGCGCGGTTGATTGGGGAGTTGGCGGCGCAGGGTAAAGGGTTTGCCGAGATGTGATTTTATGTGGCGTCGGTGAAGGCCCCTTCGCGAGCCTGCTCGCGAAGGGGTACGACGCGGTTTCACCTTAAACTAGCCACCCAACCCCAGGAACCAACGCTGATGTCCAACCCGATGCCCCAACGCACCGACTACCCGCACTTCCAGCCCATCACCACCCGCTGGCACGACAATGACGCCTACGGTCACGTCAACAACGTCACCTACTACAGTTTTTTCGACACGGCGGTGAACACCTACCTGATCGAAGTCGGCGGCCTGGATATCCATGACGGCGAGGTGGTGGGTTTTGTGGTGAGTTCGGCCTGCGATTACTTTGCTTCTATCGCCTTCCCGGATCGGATCGAAATCGGCCTGCGGGTGGGCAAGCTGGGTAACAGCTCGGTGCAATACGAATTGGCGGTGTTCAAGGCTGGCGAAGACGAAGCCTGCGCGGCGGGGCGTTTCGTGCATGTATTCGTGGATCGAGCGTCGAATCAGCCGGTGGCGATTCCTGCCGGGTTGCGCGGGGCGTTGGAGCGACTGGCGATCTGAGGGCAAAAAAATCGCAGCCCGAGGGCTGCGATTTTTTGATCTACCGGTCAACGAGGCGATTCAAGCCTCAGTCGCGATAGCGATGGTGATGCTTGCGATGGCCATAGGCATGGCCGCGACCCGGATGGCCGTCACGGTAGTAGCGACGATCATCATCGTCATAACCACGACGGTAGGAACGACGATCGTCGTCATCGCTCTTGTTGCCCATGTAGTTACCCAGCGCGCCACCGGCGCCGCCGCCTGCTGCGGAGCCGATCAGGCTACCGGTGGTGCCGCCCATGCTGCGGCCGACCACGTTACCGCCAGCTGCGCCCAAGGCACCGCCAATGGCGGCTTCGCCACGGCTGCGTCT
Organism: Pseudomonas sp. B21-015; assembly: GCF_024749285.1. Taxonomy (NCBI): domain Bacteria; kingdom Pseudomonadati; phylum Pseudomonadota; class Gammaproteobacteria; order Pseudomonadales; family Pseudomonadaceae; genus Pseudomonas; species Pseudomonas sp. B21-015. The sequence goes on along the minus strand of NZ_CP087196.1, from coordinate 6,211,821 downwards.
GTCTGCGCCCACTGCGCTACCACCCGCGCCGCCCAGGGCCGCGCCAATGGTTGAACCTGTACTGCCGCCTAGCGATTGACCGACGACCGAGCCCAGAACCCCGCCCAATGCGCCGCCCACACCTGCTTCGGTGGTGCCGCCAGCAGACGCGAAGCCACTGACCAGGCCAAGGGACAACAAGAGAATCGAGGAGAACTTCATAGAGGAACCTCAAGGGGATGACGGCGCGATCCTGAGGCTGTGTCGGGGTTGTGACAATAGAAATCCGACGAATAACACGACTTGAGCACAATTCTATAAGTTGCTGTTTTTTGGGCGGAACTTAAGTATTTTTCGCCGGTCTTTAGCTACTTCGCAAAGGCCGTTTTTATATAAAAATGGCCTTTTTTGTGGGCGATTGGAAAGTGCTGGATCGGAAAAGCTGTTTGAATGATCCACCGCTTTCGCGAGCAAGCCCGCTGTCGCGTCAAGCCGACTTGGCCATGATCAACCCCGTTTCACTCGCCGCTTCCAAGCGGATCGCCACAAACTTCGACGTCGGCGTATGGCTGCCATCCCCAGTGCTTTCCAGCGGCACCAACGGGTTCACTTCCGGGTAGTAAGCGGCCGCTTGCCCGGCAGGGATATCAAACGCCAGCAGCGTAAAGCCCTTCACCCGCCGCACACGGCCATCATCCCAGAGCGAAACGATGTCAGCTTTCTGCCCCGGTTTGAACCCCAGGCGAATGATGTCGGCTTCATTGACGAACAACACATCCCGCTGACCTTTCACCCCACGATAACGATCATCAAGACCATAAATGGTGGTGTTGTACTGATCATGGGAGCGCATCGACTGCATGATCAGGTCCGGCAATACGCCGGTGGCGCGGGTGCGTTCGTGCACCAGGTATTTGGGCAGGATGTTCGGACGGAAGTTGGCCCGGCCCGACAGGGTGTTCCAGCGGCGAGCGCCGGCGCTGTTGCCCAGGTAGAAACCGCCCGGGTTCTGGATCTTCTCGTTGAAGTCCCGAAAGCCCGGGATGGTGTCGGCGATCAGGTCGCGGATGCGGCTGTAATCCGCTATCAGCCAGTTCCAGTCCACCGGTTTGCTGCCCAGGGTCGCGGCGGCGATACCGGCGATGATCGCAGGTTCCGAGCGCATCTGGTTCGACAGCGGCTGCAACTGACCGTTGGAGGCGTGGACCATGCTGAACGAGTCTTCCACGGTCACCGCTTGGGCGCCTTCGGTCTGGATATCGATGTCGGTACGGCCCAGGCACGGCAGGATCAGCGCGTCTTTACCGTGGGTCAGATGGCTGCGGTTGAGCTTGGTGCTGATCTGCACGGTCAGGTCGCAGTTGCGCAGGGCCTGGAAGGTCCGTGGGCTGTCCGGGGTGGCTTGGGCGAAGTTGCCGCCCAGGCCGATGAAGACTTTCGAACGGCCTTCGGCCATGGCGTGAATCGCCTCGACCACGTTGTGGCCGTTTTCACGGGGTACCTTGAACTGGAAGCGCCGCTCCAGGGCGTCGAGGAACGCCACCGGCGGACGTTCGTTGATGCCCATCGTCCGGTCGCCCTGCACGTTACTGTGGCCACGCACCGGGCACAGACCGGCACCCGGCCGGCCGATGTTGCCGCGCAACAGCATCAGGTTGGCGATTTCCTGGATGGTCGCCACTGAATGGCGATGCTGGGTGATGCCCATGGCCCAGCACATGATCACGTTCTTGCCTTTGGCGTACATGCGCGCCGCTTGCTCGATCTCCACCAGGGTCAGTCCGGACTGCTCGACGATCTGCTCCCATGGGGTGTCGTCGACGGTGCCGAGGTATTCCAGAACGTTGGCGCTGTGTTCGTTGAGGAAGTCGTGGTCGAACACCGCAGGCTCACCAGCCTTCTGCGCATCGCGCTCCCATTGCAGCAGGAACTTGGCCATGCCGCGCATGATCGCCATGTCGCCGCCCAATGCCGGACGGAAGTACGCGGTGTTGGTCGGCTTGTCGCCGTTGGTGAGCATTTCGATCGGGTGTTGCGGGTGCTGGAAGCGTTCCAGGCCGCGCTCTTTCAGCGGGTTGATGCACACCACCTGCGCACCGCGTTTCACCGCTTCGCGCAGTGGCTCGAGCATCCGCGGGTGGTTGGTGCCAGGGTTCTGGCCCCAGACAAAAATCGCATCGGCGTGTTCGAAGTCGTCGAAGGTCACGGTGCCTTTGCCGACGCCGACGCTTTGGGCCAATGCCACACCGCTGGCTTCGTGACACATGTTCGAGCAGTCGGGGAAATTGTTGGTGCCGTAGGTGCGCACGAACAGTTGATAGAGGAACGCCGCTTCGTTGCTGGCGCGGCCCGAGGTGTAGAACTCGGCCTGATTCGGGCTCGACAGGCCCTGCAAATGCTTGGCGATCAAGGAGAATGCCGCTTCCCAGCTGATCGGTTTGTAACGATCGGTTTCGGCGTCGTAGCTCAGCGGCTCGGTCAGACGGCCCTGGTACTCGAGCCAATAATCACTTTGCTCCAGCAACGAGCTAACGCTGTGTTTGGCGAAAAACGCGCCATCGACACTCCGTTTGGTCGCTTCCCAGTTCACTGCTTTGGCGCCGTTCTCGCAGAACATCACCATGCCGCCTTCCTGAGAATCGCCCCAGGCGCAGCCGGGGCAGTCGAACCCGCCGTTCTTGTTGGTCTTGAGCATCATGCGCAGATTTTTCAACGCGTTGTCGCTGGTCAACCAGGCGCGGGCAACGCTGGCCAGCGCGCCCCAGCCACCGGCCGCTCCCTTATAGGGCTTGTAACGTGGAGCGGGTTTCTGGTCGGCTTGTTGGTGTTGGTTCACGCTTGATTCTCCGTCGCGGGGCTGTAGACCCGCGGCGCACTTTTCTGCGGCAGGTGGATGAGGTTGAGGTTGTGTCGACGGGCCCATTGCACGGCCAGGCCCGTGGGCGACGACAGGCTGACCAGGGTCTGGATGCCGGCGCGTAACACTTTCTGGATCAATTCGAGGCTGCAACGGCTGGTGACAATCGCCAGGCCATTGGTGGTCGGAATTTTCTGGCGGATCAACCCGCCGATCAGCTTGTCGAGGGCGTTGTGCCGGCCGATGTCTTCACGGCCCAGCAGCAATTCGCCTTTGCCATTCATGAACACCGCCGCATGCACCGCGCCGCAATACTGGCCCAAAGGCTGGAATTCAGCGATGCGATGGCGCAAACCGTCCAGCCATTCGGCCGGGGGCAGCGGGGCGCCGGGCAGTACTTTGAGATCGGGCAATGCTTGCTCCACCGCTTCCACGCCGCAGAGCCCGCAACCGCTGGTGCCGGCCAGTTGCCGACGCTGCTGCTTGAGGTTCCAGAAGGCGCGGTTGGCGATGGTCACTTGTGCGTATTGCGCCGACCCCGAGCCGCTGAGTTGCAAGTCGTAGATGTCTGAAGCGTCTTCGATGATGCCGCTGCCGAGGCTGAAGCCGACGATGAAGTCTTCAAGATCCGTCGGCGTCACCAACATGACCGCCTGGCTGATGCCGTTGTAGGCGATCGCCAATGCAACTTCCTCGGCCAGCGCGGTGCTGGACGATTCGGAGTATTCAAGGTTGCAGTAACTGTATGTCTGGCTTGCGGTGGGCGCGGGCGTTTCAAGAGCAGGCGCCGCGCAGCCGGGGCGCTTGGCGTTCATTAGGCATCACCGACGGTTTGGTCAGCTTTAAGCCTAGGCGCGTCAACATGTCGCGTCTAATCGCTATTACTGATCTACCGATAGATGGCGTCGATCAAGTGTCTGTCAGTGATTTCTGATAGATCGCAAAACAGGCTTCTGCCAAGGCCGAACGCGGAGCGCTGCGACGCATGATCAGCCCCAGCCGGGCGAGGGTCTGGGCGCTTTCGATAGGTTGCAGACGCAAGTGATCGGTGAGGTTTTCAAGGCCGCCGTTCAGCGGCATGACCGCGCAACACAGGCCGCCGTGTACCGCCTGTAACAATTGGTGGACCGCATCGGTTTGCAGCAACGGCTGTGGGGTCAGGCCACGGCTGTGGAAGTTATGGTCGATGGACTGGCGAAAATGCATGCCGCTGGTGAGCATGCCCATCGGCAGTTCGATCAGCGACTCCCAGCTCAGTGGCGCCTCGCCGAAACTGAAGAAGCGTTGATCGTAGAGCAGGCCCATGCGGGTTTCGTTGAAGGCCAGGGAATCGAAGCGCTCGCCATCCAGACGCTCCAGGTACGACACGCCGAGGTCGAGACGGTTGTTCGCCAGTTGTTCGAGGATCTGTTCGGAACTCAGGGCCGAGAGTTCGAAGCGCAGGTTCGGATGCTCGGCATGCAGGCGTTGCATCAGTGGCACCGGGTCGAAGCTCGACAGCGGCACCACGCCCAGACGCAACGTACCCACGAGGTTGCCACGACAGGCTGCCGCTTCGGCCTGCAAACCGTCGTAAGCCGCCAGCACCGTACGTGCCCACGCCAGCACGCGCTCGCCCGGCGCGGTGAAACCTTCGAAGCGTTGGCCGCGGTTGACCAGCGGCAGTTCGAGCTCTTCTTCGAGGCTGCGCAGGCGCATGGACAGGGTCGGCTGGGTGATGTGACAGCGCGCGGCGGCCTGGCCGAAGTGCCGGGTTTCGTCGAGAGCGATGAGGAATTTGAGCTGCTTGATGTCCATCTTCGCTCCAGGGCGCGGGCAAGGTTCGCGATTCTACCGCCTGCGCGGAGTTGGGTCATTGGTCGGCCGGGAACCGGGCTCCGGAAGACTGGTCTAGTCTTGGGCGTCTGGAACCTGAATCCCAAGGAGTGTGCACCATGAGTATTTTTAGCTTTGTGAAAGAAGCAGGCGAAAAACTTATCGATCTGCTGACGCCTGGCAATACCAACGCCAGCGAGCAGTTGAAGGAACACATCAGCAAGGTCGGCCTGGGTAGCCCGAATGTTCAGGCGACCATTGATGGCGACAAAGTCACTGTCACCGGCGAAGTGGCAAGCCAGGAAGAGAAGGAAAAGATTCTGCTGGCCGTGGGCAATATTGCCGGTGTCGGTAGTGTGGATGACCAGATTACTGTGACCGGCCCGGTTGCTCAGGCGGCGCGGTTCGTCACCGTCAAAAAGGGCGACACCCTCAGCGCGATTTCCAAGGCCGAATACGGCGACGCGAACAAGTACAACAAAATCTTCGAGGCCAACAAACCAATGCTTTCACACCCGGACAAGATCTATCCGGGGCAGGTGTTGCGGATTCCTGAGTAAGGCTTGAGATCGCTTTCGCGGGCAAGCCTCGCTCCCACAGGAATTGTGTCGTTAACGAAGGATGCGAACGACACAGACCCTGTGGGAGCGAGGCTTGCCCGCGATGCAGGCGACTCGGTCTAAAGCCCTGCAATGAGCTCCCGATAATCCCCCACCGCCGCAAACTCGGCAGTGTCCTTCGGCCCTTTGCGGCTGTCTGGCTCGCTCACGGCCAACAGGTGTGCCACGCCAAAATTGCGAGCACTGCGCAGAATCGGCAACGTATCGTCGATAAACAGACTGTGCGCCGGGTCGAAGCCGATGTCGGCCTGCAAGGCATCCCAGAACTGCGGGTCTTCCTTGGCAAAACCGTAATCGTGGGAGCTGATCAACCGCTCGAAATAGGACGCCAGTTCAATTTTTTCCAGCTTCAATGACAGCGAGTCGCGGTGGGCGTTGGTGATCAGCACCACACGCTTGCCGGCCTGTTTGATCGCCGCCAGAAAAGTGTCCGCATCCGGACGCAGGGCAATCAGGTGTGCGGTTTCCAGTTTCAGCTCGCGCACCGACAGCTTCAGCTCGGCGCTCCAGAAGTCCAGGCAGTACCACTGCAACTGACCGGCATGGCGTTCGAACAGCGGCTGCAATTCCAGCTCCGCCATGGCCAGGCTCACTCCGTGCAGCTCGGCATAACGCTTTGGCAGATGCTCCATCCAGAAATGGTTGTCGTAGTGCAGGTCCAGCAGCGTGCCGTCCATATCCAGCAGAACGGTATCGATGTCGCGCCAGGGCAGCAGGGACATAAAAAACTTCTCCAGCGGTAAAAAAGATATCCGAGGTAAACAATCAGGATAGGCCTGATGCCAGTCATTCAAGCCCCCTAGCCACAAGCCCGCTCCCACATGAATTGCGCTTAACTGACCAGCATTAAGGATAGGCCGGGTATAGTAACCCGCTTACGCCAAGGAGCCTCTTATGCGCCAGAAACCCACCGTACTCGCCCGCGAGATTGTCGCCACCAGCCGACTATTCTGTGTCGAAGAGCTGAAGTTGCGCTTTTCCAACGGCGTGGAACGTACTTACGAGCGCCTGGTCGGCAAAGGCGCCGGTTATGGCGCGGTGATGATCGTGGCGATGCTCGACGCGGACCACGCGGTGCTGGTGGAGGAATACTGCGGCGGCACCGATGCCTACGAACTGTCCCTGCCCAAAGGCTTGATCGAACCGGGCGAAGACGTGCTGGCGGCGGCCGAGCGGGAGCTCAAGGAAGAGGCCGGGTATGGCGCGGGGCAGCTGGAGCATCTGACCGAGTTGTCGTTGTCACCCGGCTACATGAGCCAGAAGATTCAGGTGGTGCTGGCCACCGATCTGTACGAAGAACGCCTGGAGGGCGACGAACCCGAGCCGATGGGCGTGGACAAGATCAACCTGCGTGAATTGTCGGCGTTGGCGCAGAATCCGCGATTCACTGAGGGCCGTGCCTTGGCGGCGCTGTATCTGGCCCGTGACCTGCTGACTCAGCGTGGGGTATTCCTGCCATGAAGTTGAACTTTCCCCATCCGTTGATGGCGCCGGTCGTTGAACTGGCTTTAAAGGCAGGCGAGGCGATCCTGCCGTTCTGGCGCGTCAATGTTGCCGTGACGGCAAAGTCCGATGATTCCCCGGTCACGGCCGCCGACATGGCCGCTCACCATGTGATTCTGGCCGGGTTGACGGCGTTGGATCCGAGCATCCCGGTGTTGTCCGAAGAGGACGCCAACATTCCCCAGAGCGTGCGCGCCGGCTGGCAGCGCTGGTGGCTGGTCGACCCGTTGGACGGGACCAAGGAGTTCATTTCCGGCAGCGAAGAGTTCACCGTCAACATTGCGCTGATCGAGCAGGGGCGTGTGGTGTTCGGCGTGGTGTCGATGCCCACCAACGGGCGTTTTTATGTCGGCGGTGCCGGGTTCGGGGCCTGGCGTGGCGATCAGGGTGCCGAGCCGTTGCCGATTCAGGTTCGTGAGGTTCCGGCTGTGGGTGAAGCCTTCACGGTGGTCGCCAGTCGTCGGCATTCGAGCCCTGAACAGGAGCGGTTACTCGCGGGGTTGAGCGACAGCCTGGGTGAGCTGCAATTGGCCAACATCGGCAGTTCGCTGAAGTTTTGCCTGCTGGCGGAAGGGGCGGCGGATTGTTATCCACGGTTGGCGCCGACTTCGCAGTGGGATACCGCAGCGGCGCAAGGTGTGCTGGAAGGCGCGGGCGGTGAGGTACTGGATTTGAATGGTGAGCCGTTCTGTTATCCGGCGCGGGAGTCGTTGTTGAATGAGTTCTTTTTGGCGCTGCCGGCTAAGGCGGTATGGCGGGAGAAGTTGTTGGCTTTGGCTCGCAACTAAGATCGTTCCCATGCTCTGCGTGGGAATGCCTCCAGGGACGCTCCGCGTCCAGTGACGCGGAGCGTCACGGGCTGCATTCCCACGCAGAGCGTGGGAACGATCAGTCATCGGTGAAGGACGTACTGCCCGGTAAACCTCACCGCATCCTCTTCGCTCCCGGTATTCACGATCCGCGAATGCAGTGTCAACCGCGCCCGCCCATAGCGTCGATACATCGCCAGAAACTTCCTCCACACGGCCGCACTTGGCGCCAGGCAAATCGCCGTCGCGTCAGAGGTGACCGGCAGCGGATAGTTGATCTGCCCTTCCTGAATCACGATGTGCCCGTCTTCGATGCCTTCTTCGCGCAGGCGCAAATGCAGCCAGCCCCAGCCGGCCAGCACTGCGCCGCAATACAGGCTGCCGCCGAACATGGTGCTCTTGTGATTGACGTTGGCCGCAAGCGGCAGGTGCAGGCGCAGTTGTTGATCGTGCCAGTCGAGCACCTTGAGGCCCATGTCCCGCGTGAGAGGGATGTCGTGGTGGAGGATCGATTCCAGGTGACGACAGTCGCGGTTCATTCAAAGGCCTCTTGTTTGAAGATGATGAGTTGACGGTAGCTCAATCGACATCGTCGGTGGGGTTACCGGCGCCGCCGTCGGCGAAGTTCAGGCCATGCTTGCGCAGTTTGTCATGCAAGGTTTTCCGCGGAATGCCAAGCGCTTCGGCGAGGCTGCGCACGGAGCTGTGGGAGCGCGCCAGTTCGGCGGCAATCAGGCTCTTTTCGAAGTTCTCCACTTGCTCGCTCAAACCGCCGCTGACCACTTCAATCGTGCTGCCGACGCCACCCTCCGGCGCGCTGTTGTCCAGGGCCAGTTCCAGGCCCAGGGCAAAACGTTCAGCGGCGTTCTGCAGTTCGCGCACATTACCTGGCCAGGTATGGCGCAACAGCAGCGCCCGGTGCCCCGGTTGCAATTCATGGGGCGGCAAGCCGTGGCGGGCACTGGCTTCATCGGCGAAATGCTGGAACAGCACCAGCGCATCTTCGCCGCGCTCGCGCAGCGGCGGAATGCGTAGCGGCGCGACGTTCAGGCGGTAATACAAGTCGGCGCGGAAGCGGCCCTGATCGGCGGATTGACGCAGATCTTCCTTGGTCGCGGCGATGATGCGGATATCCAGCGGGATCTGTTGGTTGCCGCCCAGTCGCTCGACGACCCGTTCTTGCAGCAAGCGCAGCAATTTCACCTGCACGTCCAGGCTCATGCTTTCGATTTCATCGAGGAACAATGTTCCGCCATTGGCGAATTCGAACTTGCCGATACGACGTTTCTGCGCGCCGGTGAAGGCGCCTGGCTCGTGACCGAACAGCTCGCTTTCCACCACCGACTCGGCCAGGGCCCCGGCGTTGATTGCCACGAACGGGCCGTTACGCCGACTCGACAGGTCGTGCAGCGCGCGGGCCACCACTTCTTTGCCCGCACCGGTTTCGCCGAGGATCAGCACATCGGCCTTGGTCGCCGCCAGTGCACCGATCTGCTCACGCAGGCGCAGCATCGGCGCCGATTGTCCGACCAGTCGAGCGCTCAGCTCGTTGCGGTCGCTCAGGGCCAGGCGCAGGCTGCGGTTGTCCAGCACTAGCCGGCGCAGGGCCAGGGCACGGCGCACGCTGTCGAGCAAGGCGTCGCTGGCGAAAGGTTTTTCCAGAAAGTCATAAGCCCCGGCGCGCATGGCTTGTACCGCCAGCGGTACGTCGCCGTGGCCGGTGATCAGCAGCACGGGCAGTTCCGGGTCCTGGGCGTGGAGTTCGGTCAGCAGTTCGATACCGTCCATGCCCGGCATGCGGATGTCGCTGACCACCACGCCCGGCCAGTCGCGTTCCAGTTGCCCGGCCAGGCCCTTGGCTTCAGCGAGCGGCAGGATCTTCAGGCCGGCCAGGTCCAGGGTCTGGCTCAATGCTTGGCGTAGATGGGGATCGTCGTCGATCAACACGACCTGGATGCGGTTGTCGATGGTCATGCACTTCGGTCCTCGGACGGTTGCAGGCTCACGCCCGGTGCGCCTGCGCGCAACTTCAGGGTAATCAGGGCGCCGCCTTCCTTGTGGTTGGAGAACGACAGTTCACCGCCGAAGGCGCGCATCAGGGTGTCGCAGATCGCCAGCCCCAGCCCAAGCCCCTGAGTGCGGGTCTTGGTGGTGTAGAAGGGCTCACCGGCACGACCCAGCGCTTCCAGGCAGAACCCGGGGCCGTTGTCGCGAATGTACAGGTTGACGCCGTTGGCGGTGGACTCGGCACTCAACCAGAGTTTACGCGGCGGGCCTTTTTCCGTCAGGGCATCGAGGGCATTGGCCAGCAGATTGCCGAGTACCTGGCGCAAGCGGGTTTCCCCGGCTTCGACCCACAGGGTGGCGGCCGGCAGGTCACGGATCAGTTCGACTTCCATGCTGCGCCGACGCTTGGCCAGTAACGCCAGCGCGTCGTCCAGTGCCGGTTGCAGGGCCACGCTTTCCGGGGCGTGGCGATCACGCCGGGCAAAGGCGCGCAGGTGGGCGATGATCGAGGCCATGCGCCCGGTCAATTCGCTGATCAGCTTGAGGTTGCCGCGAGCATCCTCGGTGCGCTGATGGTCGAGCAGCACTTCGGCGTTTTCCGCGTAGCTGCGGATTGCCGCCAGCGGTTGGTTGAGTTCATGGCTAATGCTCGCCGACATCGTCCCCAGCGCCGAGAGCTTGCCGGCTTGCACCAGGTCATCCTGGGCGCGTACCAGTTCCTGCTGGGCGTGTTCGCGCTCCAGCACTTCCTGTTTCAATCGACGGTTGAGGCCCTCGAGGTCGCTGGTCCGTTCGGCGACCCGGCCTTCCAGTTCCTGGCGGGCTTTACCTTCGAAGGCGATCCGGTCCAGGTAATGGCGTCGACGCTGCATCATCAGGCCGAGCAGCAGCATTAATACCAACAGCGTTGCACCGCCGATGGCCAGGACCGTGCGTACCGGGCGGTCGATCAGCGTGCGCGGCGCAAGGATACTGACGCTCCAGCCGGTTTCTTCGATCTGCCGGGTTTGGGTCAGCCAGGCATTGGGGTCGAGATTCAATGGCTTGGGATCGCGGGTCGGGTAGGGTTGAACCGCGGTGATGGCCTCACGCTCTTCGTCGTTCAATGGACGGGTAGAACGGAAACGCCACTCTGGCCGCGACGTGAGGATGACCACGCCGTTGTGGTCGGTGACCAACAGTTGTTCAGGGGTTTTGCCCCAGAGGCTTTCGGTGTGGTCGAGGTCGACCTTGACCACCAGCACGCCGATGATTTTTTCGCGGTCACGTACCGCCGCGGCGAAGAAGTAACCGCGCTTGGCCGAGGTGGTGCCCAGGCCGAAGAAGCGCCCAAGGCGCCCGGCCATGGCTTCACTGAAATAAGGGCGGAAGGCGAAATTGCGGCCAACGAAACTGTCGTGTTTGTCCCAGTTGGAGGCCGCCAGCGTCTTGCCAGTGGTGTCCATCAGGTACATGACTTCGGCGCCGGTCTGGGCACTGATGTTTTTCAGCAGGCGATTGGCATTGCCTTGAACCACGCCCTCGTCGGGTGCGGCCAATGTCGCGCGCAGGGCGGGCAGTTCGCTGAGAATCTGCGGCAGCACTTCATACCGGTGCAGGGTACCCAGCAGGTTGGCGACGTAGAGGTCGAGGGTCTGACGGTTCTGCCCGGCCAGTTCGCTGCGGTAGTAACGCTCGGCCAGATGCTCCAGCGGCCACAGCAAGGGTGCCAGGCACAGCGCGAGTAGCGCCAGGCTGCGCCAGCGGGGTCTGCGGGGGAGGGTCGGAGTCATGAGCATCAAGCGCCTATGGATATAGACGCATTATGCCTAGGCTTGCGGGCGCAGTCTGCGCACCTTGGATCAAGTGCGCGCTGGCGGTGAAAATTCAGACAGGAATTCAGGAAAAGACTTCAGCGTCCTTCAAGAACGCGGCGGCCTGGTCCTTGGCGGACAACTGCGGTGCTTCGTCCAGCTGCCAGTCGATACCCAGGTCCGGGTCGTCCCAGCGAATGCTGCGCTCGGCCGACGGGGTGTAGTAGTCGGTGGTTTTGTAGAGGAACTCGGCGAAATCACTCAGTACCACGAAACCATGGGCAAAACCTTCCGGCACCCAGAGTTGGCGATGGTTGTCGGCGGACAGGCGCACCGCGACCCATTTGCCGAAATGCGGCGAGCTGCGGCGGATGTCCACTGCCACGTCCAGCACTTCACCGGCGGTGACGCGGACCAGTTTGCCCTGAGTGTTTTCCAGCTGGTAGTGCAAACCGCGCAGTACGCCTTTTTGCGAGCGGGAATGGTTGTCCTGAACGAACTGGGTGTTCAGGCCGGTTGCTTCTTCGAAAGCCTTGGCGTTGAAGCTCTCATAGAAGAAGCCGCGCTCGTCACCAAATACCTTGGGTTCGATGATCAGAACACCGGGGAGGTCGGTGGTGACTACATTCATAGTGTTTCTCCAGCAATAGGCGTTAATGGCCGACATTCTTACGCAAAGTGACGGCTGGCGCGAGTGGTGCGGTGAAGAGAGTTGCGCGGGCATTTGATTCACGCCAACCAGGAAGGGGGTTGCGTATCGCCCCAAGCAGTGGCGATATAAGTGCCTAATAAAATTTCAGGGGTCGTTGTATGCCGCTCGCCACGTTGATTCATCGCGCCAGTCTGCCAAGCCCGCAGGTGTCTGCGGCGCAAGCACTTGAGCTGCTGGAAGAGCATTACGGGCTGAGCGGGCGGCTACAGGCCTTGGGCAGCCAGCAGGATCTCAACTATCGGGTCGACAGTGATCAGGGGCGTTTTGTCCTGAAAATCTGCCGTGGCGATTATTCGGCGCTGGAGCTGCAAGCTCAGCACGCAGGGCTCAAGCATCTGGCTGAACATTCCGGCGTGCCGGTGCCTCGAGTGATTTCTGCCAAAAATGGCGCAGACCTGCTCTCCCTTGAGGTCGACGGTCAAGCGGTGCATGTACGCCTGCTCGATTACATCGATGGACAATCGCTGACGCACCTCGATCATCTAAGCCATTCAGTGGTTGCCGGTTTCGGTCGGCTTTGCGGCGAAATGGACCTGGCGCTGACCGGTTTCGATCATCCGGGCCTTGAGCGCACCCTTCAGTGGGACGCTCGCCACGCCAACGCGTTGATTGCGCATTTGCTGCCGGTGATCAAGGACGACCAGCAACGAAAACGGATGGCTGAGAAGGCTGAACAGGCCGAGCGCCATTTGCAGCCTTTGGTGAATAAGCTGCCGGTGCAGGCAATTCACATGGACGTCACCGACGACAACGTGGTCTGGCAGCGTGATGCGCAACGCCAATGGCAATTGCAGGGGGTGATCGATTTCGGCGATCTGGTCCGAACCTGGCGGATCACCGATCTGTCGGTGACCTGTGCCGCGCTGCTGCACCATGCCGATGGCGATCCGTTCTACATTTTGCCGGCGGTTCGGGCTTATCACGCGGTCAATCCGTTGCAGCATGAAGAGTTGCTGGCGCTCTGGCCGCTGATCGTTGCGCGCTCGGCGGTGTTGGTGCTCAGTGGCGAACAGCAGGTCAGCATCGATCCGGGCAATGAGTACAGTCGCGACAACCTGACCCATGAGTGGGAGATTTTCCGCGTTGCCACATCGGTGCCGTTGGCGTTGATGGAGGCGGCGATTCTTTCCACGGTCGGTCAAAGCCTGCCGGGCATCGACAGTGAAGGCTTCGCGCCCTTACTGCCGAGCCTGGTGGGGCGTGAATTTGCGTTGATCGATTTGGGCGTGCTCAGTCCGCATTTCGAGGCGGGTAACTGGGAGCAGCAAGGGATCGATCTGCGCCTGTTGACGGAAGCCGCCGCCGCTCACGGTCTGGCGGCCAGTCGATATGGCCAGTATCGTCTGTCCCAAACCCGACCGGACAGCGCCAGCGAACCGGACACTTTCCCGCTGCACGTTGCGTTGCAAGTGCCTGACGGCACGGCGGTCGAAGCGCCGTTTGCCGGGGTCATCCATATACAGGGGGAGAACTTGCTGCAACTGGACGGCCCAGAGCTCAGCGTTCGGTTGTGGGGTGTAACCCCCTCGGTGCGCAGTGGTGCGGCGTTGGTCAAAGGCCAGGTGCTGGGTTCGGTCAGCGGGCCGTTGAGCGTGCAGTTGTGTCGAAGCGCTCAGCTCGACGCACCGTTGTTTTGCACGCCTACGCGCGCCGCAGCCTGGCAGGCGTTGTGTCCTTCACCCGCCGCGTTACTCGGCCTGGCCTGCGATGCACAAGAGGAACTCGACCCGCAGACGTTGCTGGCCCGCCGGGATGCGAGTTTCGCTCGCTCCCAAAAACATTATTACGTCGACCCGCCGCGTATCGAGCGTGGCTGGCGCAATCACCTGATCGACATGCAGGGCCGCTCCTACCTCGACATGCTCAACAACGTCGCGGTGCTCGGTCATGGTCATCCACGCATGGCCGCCGTCGCTGGCCGGCAGTGGTCGTTGCTCAACACCAACTCGCGCTTTCACTATGCGGCGATTGCCGAGTTTTCCGAACGCTTGCTGAAGCTGGCACCGGACAACATGGACCGGGTATTTCTGGTCAACAGCGGCACCGAGGCCAATGACCTGGCGATCCGCCTGGCCTGGGCCTACAGCGGCGGTCGCGACATGCTCAGCGTGCTGGAGGCGTATCACGGCTGGTCGGTGGCAGCGGATGCGGTCTCGACCTCGATTGCCGACAACCCCCAAGCCTTGAGCAGCCGTCCCGACTGGGTGCATCCGGTGACGGCGCCGAACACCTATCGCGGCGAATTCCGCGGCCCGGACAGCGCGCCGGACTACGTGCGCAGTGTCGAACACAACCTGGCGAAAATCGCCGGGCAGAAACGCCAGCTGGCGGGCTTTATCTGTGAGCCGGTGTACGGCAATGCGGGCGGTATCTCGCTGCCGCCGGGCTATCTGAAGCACGTCTATGCATTGGTTCGCGCGCAGGGCGGGGTGTGCATCGCCGACGAGGTTCAGGTCGGTTACGGCCGCATGGGCAAATTTTTCTGGGGCTTCGAAGAGCAGGGCGTGGTACCGGACATCATCACCATGGCCAAAGGCATGGGTAATGGCCAACCATTGGGCGCGGTGATCACTCGCCGGGAAATCGCCGAAGCGCTGGAGGCCGAGGGTTATTTCTTCTCGTCCGCTGGCGGCAGCCCGGTCAGTTGCCGGATCGGCATGGCGGTGCTGGATGTGATGGAAGAAGAAAAGCTCTGGGAAAACGCCCAGGTCGTTGGCGGGTATTTCAAGGAGCGTCTTGAAGCGTTGATCGACCGGCATCCGTTGGTGGGGGCGGTGCATGGTTCCGGCTTCTATCTGGGCGTGGAGTTGATCCGCAATCGAGAAACCCTTGAACCGGCGACCGAAGAAACCACGGCGCTGTGCGATCGCCTTCGTGAGTTGGGGATCTTCATGCAGCCGACGGGCGACTACCTGAACATCCTCAAGATCAAACCGCCGATGGTTACGTCGCGTCAGAGCGTGGATTTCTTTGTCGACATGCTATCGAAGGTTCTCGAGGAAGGTCTGTAAACACATACCCCTGTGGGAGCGGGCTTGCTCGCGATAGCGGTCGAACATGCAATATTGATGTCGACTGACCCACCGCTATCGCGAGCAAGCTCGCTCCCACAGGGATTGCATTTAAATTCGATTATTATCCGTGTTAAGTGAGTTGTATTTGATGGATTTAGTATTTATCGCTTTAAAAGCCGATTTTTATCGGCTATAAAGTCGCCACTGCCCACGGTGTGGATGAACCGCGCCTGGTGCTGCCTCTTTCTGTCACCGGTCGATGCCACCCTCGACCCTCAAGCGCTCGCCCAGGAGCCGATTCATGAGCCGTACCGTTACCGTCGCCGCTACCCAGATGGCCTGTTCCTGGGACCTTGAGGCCAACATTGAAACCGCTGAGAAGCTGGTCCGTGAGGCCGCGGCGAAAGGCGCACAAATCATCCTGATTCAGGAACTGTTCGAAGCTCCGTACTTCTGCCAGAAGCCGAACCCGGATTACCTGCAACTGGCCACGTCGGTCGAAGACAACATCGCCATCAAGCACTTCCAGAAAGTCGCCAAAGAACTGCAGGTCGTTTTGCCGATCAGCTTCTACGAACTGGCCGGCCGCGCGCGTTTCAACAGCATTGCGATCATCGATGCCGACGGCAGCAACCTCGGGATTTATCGTAAAAGCCACATCCCGGATGGCCCTGGCTACCACGAAAAGTATTACTTCAACCCGGGCGATACCGGCTTTAAAGTCTGGAACACCCGTTACGCGAAAATCGGCGTGGGCATCTGCTGGGATCAGTGGTTCCCTGAGTGCGCCCGTAGCATGGCGCTGCAAGGCGCGGAAATCCTGTTCTACCCGACCGCCATCGGCAGCGAGCCACACGACAAGACCATTTCGTCCCGCGACCACTGGCAGCGCGTGCAACAAGGCCATGCCGGCGCCAACCTGATGCCGCTGATCGCCAGCAACCGCATCGGTAACGAAGAGCAGGACGGCTACGACATTACCTTTTACGGCTCGTCGTTCATCGCCAACCAGTTTGGCGAGAAAGTCCAAGAGCTGAACGAAACCGAAGAAGGCATTCTGGTTCACAGTTTCGACCTCGATGAGCTGGAACACATCCGCAGCGCCTGGGGCTCGTTCCGTGACCGTCGTCCGAACCTGTATGGCGCGATCAAAACCCTCGACGGTTCCCTGGAGTCCTGAACCATGACCACTTTGAACAGCACCCCTCGCACCGACGGCTTTTACATGCCAGCCGAATGGGCACCACAGACCCAGACCTGGATGGTCTGGCCCGAGCGTCCGGACAACTGGCGCCTGGGCGGCAAGCCGGCGCAGGCCGCCCACGTGGCGGTGGCCAAGGCCATCGCCCGATTCGAACCGGTGACCGTGGCGGTTTCCGCTGGCCAGTACGAAAACGCCCGTGCCCGTCTCGATGTGCCGAATATTCGTGTGGTTGAGATGTCCAGCGATGACGCCTGGGTTCGGGATACCGGCCCGACGTTCGTCATCAACAACCGCGGCGAAGTCCGTGGCGTGGATTGGGACTTCAATGCCTGGGGCGGTTTCGACGGTGGTCTGTATTCGCCGTGGAACCGTGACTCGCAGGTGGCGGGCAAGATCCTCGAAATCGAACGCAGCCCGCGCTACCGCACCGAGGGCTTCGTGCTTGAGGGCGGTTCGATCCACGTCGACGGCGAAGGCACCCTGATCACTACCGTAGAATGCCTGCTCAACCGCAATCGCAACCCGCACATGAACCGTGCGCAAATCGAAGCGGTGCTCAGCGCAAATCTGGCTGTGGATAAAATCATCTGGCTGCCGGACGGTCTGTTCAACGACGAAACCGACGGCCATGTGGATAACTTCTGCTGCTATGTGCGTCCCGGTGAAGTGCTGTTGGCCTGGACCGATGACCCGCAGGACCCGAACTACCCGCGCTGCCAGGCGGCAATGAACGTGCTGCAAAACAGCACCGATGCCAAGGGGCGCCCATTCACGGTGCACAAAATGCCGATTCCGGGGCCGCTGTACGCGACCGAAGACGAGTGCGCTGGCGTGGATCCGGTAGACGGCACTCAGGAGCGCAATCCAACCGTTCGTCTGGCCGGCTCTTATGTGAACTTCCTGATCGTCAACGGCGGCATCATCGCGCCGAGCTTCGACGACCCGCTGGACGGCCCGGCCAAAGAGATTTTGCAGAGCTTGTTCCCGCAGCACGAAGTGGTCATGGTGCCAGGTCGCGAACTGTTACTTGGGGGCGGTAACATCCATTGTCTTACCCAACAACAGCCCGCTCCGCACAAGGAGTGAGTGAGGTCGTAACAGATTGAGTTGATTGAAAAATCGATTTAGCAACGATTTTGCCTCGTCGTTTCGCGCGAAGCCCGCAGCCCATCAGGACTGCGGGCTTTTTTGTATCCACTTGTCGACACTTCGAAAACATTGGCACAGCTCTTGTATCTTCGATGGCGCAAGACGGGGAGGGAGAGAACTTCGATGTTCTGTCATAAACCTTGGATAAGTTAGCCGCTCACAAACCAGGAGAGAGCGCTGAGATGAACGCCGAAATGAATGTCGTGAGCGAGCGGGCACTGCATCCCCTGGCAGTTAACAGCGAATCGCTCCAGGTCCTGGCGCAGTGGTTGAAGTCCAATGGAACGCGTCAGATCAGAGAACCTGATCCGCGCCGGATGATGATCGAGCGCTACCCCGCTGGTTTATTCAGCGAGGCGGAACTGGAAGCATTGTGGGATGTGATGGAAGGATAAGAAGAAAAACAACGGATTGATAAAAGCGCTGCCGGGAAGGCGGCGCTTTTTTATGGGCGAAGGATTTTTTGTAATCACTGAAAATCAACTGTGGGAGCGAGCCTGCTCGCGATGGCGATCTTACAATCAACGAATATGTTGAATGTAATGGCCTCATCGCGAGCAGGCTCGCTCCCACAAGGTTTTGCATTGTTTAGAAGATATAGGTTCCGGTCATGTCGGCCATAACCTGGAGGAACACCAAAAGTATTCGACCGATTCATGAAACAGACTGAAAGCCATTCCAGCGTTTTTCCGAAACAGTCTGGGGATTAATCTGCCGGCATTGAGTTTTCCTACCTTTTTGCCGGAGCCTTCCTATGATCCTTCACTACATTTACGACCCGTTATGCGGCTGGTGCTACGGCGCCAAACCATTGGTGCAGGCTGCCCAAGCCGTGTTGCCGGTAATCGCCCACGGTGGCGGCATGATGACCGGTGCCAACCGCCAGAGCGTTTCGCCACAGCTGCGTAACTACGTGATGCCCCATGACCGACGGATCGCCGAGTACACCGGCCAGCCGTTTGGCGAGGCGTATTTTGAGGGGTTGCTGCGTGATTCGACGGCGGTGTTCGATTCCACGCCGCCGATTGCCGCTGTGCTGGCGGCCGAGCAGATCGCTGGACGCGGCCTGGAGTTGCTGGGGCGTTTGCAGACGGCTCATTACATGGAGGGTCGACGCATCGCTGACGAAGCCGTTCTGCTGGAACTCGCCATACAAACAGGTCTTGAACTTGAGGCCTTCCAACAGGCGTTCAATAAAGCCGACACGGATCGCCATATCAAGGACAGCCGTACACTCTTGGCCAACGTCGGCGGTCAGGGTTTCCCGACCTTTGCACTGGAACAGGATGGCCAGTTCACCCTGATCGATATCGGTCCCTGGCTCGGCAAGCCGCAAGCCTTCGTCCAATGGTTGAGCCAGTCGCTTGCGGTAAAAGAGTCTTCATCCGCGTTTCAAGTCTGTGGCCTCGACGGCTGCGCCCATTGAACTCACCTGGAGTCACCATGGATAACCTGAGCCTGATCAAAAGTACCTACGAAGGCGCCAACTCCCAGGAGAACGCGCGCAACACTGCCGCGGCGCTGGCCGATGAGGCCCAGTGGACCGAAGCGGCGGGATTTCCGTACGCCGGGACCTACGTCGGTTTCGACGCTATCGTCGAAAACGTCTTCAAGCGTTTGGCCACCGAGTGGGAAGGTTTTCAGTTCAAGGTCGAGAATTACGTCGCACAGGGCGACAAGGTATTTGCCTACGGCAATTACAGCGGCGTCTACAAAACCACTGGCCGCGCGATGAACGCCCGAGTCGCTCATTTGTGGACTCTGGCCAACGGAAAAGTCACGCATTTTGAACAATTCGTCGACAGCCACACTGTGCAATTGGCTATCGCTGACAGGTGATTTCTTAGACGTTTCTCGCCTGTTTACCCGTTCAAGTACGTCGTGCAAAGTGGCCCGATCAACATCTTCTGAAGATCGGCTGAGTTGTTCAGACTCGATAAAAAAACCGACAGGCTCGGATTTTTTTCGCCTCATGACCGTAGAAAAACACTGAAAAGGGCTGTTTTCGATCGTAAAAAGTCGAATTGAAGCAATTTTATACTGCGTTTCAAGCAACGCTTGATATGCCTGAAATTCTTTCTCATGGGCCGCCAATCCTGCGCCTACTAGATTAGGCCGCTAAATGCAGCGGAGGCCTAGTAATGATCGTTTTGAACAGAGAAGTTGGCGAATCGCTACGACGCGACAAGTATGTCAATGTCCAGGGAGCCGACTTCAATCTCTTCGGTCATTTTTCCGACTTCGTCAGATTGACCAAAAGTTGGGAAAGCATGGAGCCGGACAGTTATTACGGCCAGGCCGATGCGGGCATGCGTTTCCGTCGTTACAGCGATTTCGAATACAACCCGGTCACCCGCGATTTGAAGCAGTTGGAGCACCGCGCCTACGTACAATCGAAGGCCAACAACAGCTACGTCGGCGGACTGGAGCGGCACTTTCAGGACTTCTCCAATGAGGTTATTAATTCGCCGGTGATGCGCAGCCTCATCGATGCGGATTTCGAGGTGTACAAACACGTATTGCCGCCGGAGTTGCACGACGAAATCTGGCAATGCCAGATCCATCAGATCCGCATCGAGATCAAGCCGGGCAAGCAACTGGAAATCACCCCGGAAGGGATTCATTGCGACGGTTATCCGTTCAGCGGTGTGCATTTCTGGGGCCGTAACAACGTGGAGGGGGCGGAGAGCCGTTTGTATTCGGCCCAAGAGGAACAGCTGGCGGCGACGACCTATCTGGACATCCTCGACACCACCTACTTCCTCGATCGCGACATGCGTCACTACGTGACACCGGCACGCAACACCCATGCCCACGAAATGGCCTATCGGCAGATTCTGGCCATTTCCTTCTCGCGGCCCGGGACCGCTTTCGACATTGTTCGCTGAACAGCTAGACCCGATGATGAACATCGCCGAGTGTTCTGCACCAGTGATGCTGCAGCGCGCGACGGCCAAGGACGCCCAACGCCTGGAGCGCTTCTTTCGGCAATTCGAAGAAGTGTCGTTCTGTGAATGGCAGGACGCCAAATGCCTGCGCGGTGTGTTGGTGCAGCAAACCACCACCGCGTTCCTCGCGCTCGATGTCCGTGGCGAAGTGGTCGGCGCGGTGTTGGGCGGCATGCTCGGCAGCCGTGGCACCATCAATCACCTGGCGGTGAGCCCGTTGTATCGCAGCCAGGGCGTCGGTCAACGCCTGGTGGAAGCGGCATCGGCAGACATGAAACGGGTGGGTGTACTGCGGATGTTCCTGTTCGTCGACGATGCTAATCTGGCCGGCAAACGCTTTTGGAGTGCCCAGGGCTTTTGTGAGCCGCGCGGCGAAACTACCTTTGAGAGGGACCTATGAATGAGACGTCCAGCAGCCAGCCGCTGATGGTCGAGCCCCTGCCCTCGCGCACCTTTGCTGAAGCCAGCCCGGTAGTGGCGGGTTACTTCACGGTGTCGTTTGTGTTTGGTTTGATGGCCGTCAATGCCGGGTTGCCCGTGTGGCTGCCGGTCGCGATGTGCCTGTTCGTCTACGCCGGTGCCTCGCAGTTCGCCGCTCTGGCGCTGATCTCCAGTGGTGCGTCGCTGACCACCATCATCCTCACCACGTTTCTGATCAATGCTCGGCATATGCTGATGTCGGTCTACATGGCCAAGGCCCTGCAAGCGCTGGGGCTCAGTCGCCTTGAGCGCTGGTGTTATGCCGGCGGGCTGACCGATGAGTCGTTCGCTTTCCACAGCGTCAAACTGGGCAAGGGTGCACCGGTCAATGTGCGTTACCTGATCGGCTTCAATCTGTATTGCCATACGTCGTGGGTGATCGGCGGTTTGCTGGGGGCGATTTGCGCCCAGTACGCAGCGCACCTGATCAAGTACCAGCTCGACTATGCGCTGACGGCGATGATGCTCTACGTGTTGGTATCACTCTGCAACACCCGTAAAAAATTGATCGCCGCACTGGCAGCGGTTGCCTGCATGGGTGTTCTGAGCCTGATCGGCAACTCACCCTTCAACGTCTTCATCGCCACATTCGTGGGCTGCGGGGTGGGTGTATGCCTGACCAAACGTTCCTGATCCTGGTCGTCGCACTGATGATGGCCGTGACCTTCCTGCCGCGTGCGTTGCCACTGCAGGTGAACACTGATCATTGGCCACCCCTGGTCGCCCGGGCGCTGGAGTTTCTGCCGGTGGCGATCGTCGCTGCAATCAGCCTTACGCCCCTGTTGATCAAGGATCAGCATGTGCAGCTCGATCGCCCGGAATTCTATGCAGCCATTCCGACGTTGTTATGTGCGTATTTCAGCAAAAACCTCTTTCTCAGCGTAGCGGTGGGAACGGTTGCGTACATCGCGCTCGGATCGTTCATGTAGCGGCAGAGCAACCACGTCATTCAGGGCCTGGCCCGACAACTCTGGGTTATTGATCGCGAGCCGCACTTCGAGGGAGTCCTCGAAACCCGGGAAAATGGTCAAGCCGTTACGCAGGGCCGCCTCACGGGAAACCATGCCCAGGCCGTCCATTTGCGTGATCAATGACAGGGTCAGGGTCTCGCTGCAGGAATAGATCATCCGTTTGCCTGACTCGTAGTTGCCAAGGCCCGCGTCGAGAAAGCGCAAGAAGCTGTGGGAATACGGACAATCGTCGGCCGGCCGAACCTGAAACTTGTTGCCGAGCAGCACCAGCGGGTCGTTTTCCTGACCGCAATGAGCGCCGACCACCTGCACCTGCACATAGGGCAGGGCGATGCTGGGTAACCCCGGTTGTTGCGGCCCGATCAGCACGGCCAGGTCGAAGTCCTCATTCTTCAACTTGCTGAGGTTTTCCATCGACTCGGCGTAGCTGAATTCCAGTTGATAGTCGGGAAACACCTCAATGAGGCGTCCGATCATGCGCCGGTTGAAGTCGGCCGAGAGCGTGGTGTTAAGTGCAACTTTGAGCGTGCGCTGCCCAGGCACTTTGAGCGTGGCGACTTTCTCTTCCAGTTGCCGCGTGGCGACCAATACCTTGTCCATGTAGGGCGTGAGCTCCGTGCCCTGCGTTGTCAGAGTCAGCCCCTTGTTGGAGCGACGAAACAACCGAAAACCGAACTGCTCTTCGACCTTGTTCAACTGCGCGGCCAACGCCTGCACCGTCAAACAGGAATGCTCTGCCGCCGCCGACAATGAGCCGGTCTGCACGATGCGCATGAGGTTGCGTAAGGTTCTGCTATCCATTTGGGTAATGCCCTCTAAAGTGGGCTGGCTATTGTTGTGTACCTTGCCGCCCGGTGGGCGTCGGTCGCGTGCTGGCTATGATCCTGCAGCTGAGCATGCTTGTCCCGAGTTTAGTAGCGAAATGATTCCGCGTCCGATGGCTGGAGGCTTACACAGGATCGGGTTTTTTGGCGGGGGGGCGGCTGATCGGGGTCAAAAAAACGGCCCGGATGGGGGAGGTGTGGGCGTTTTTTGAGTGTTGGTTGATCAAGAAACCTTTTCCCAAGGCAAAAAAAAGCAGCCTGGATCAGGCTGCTTTCATGAAAAGGTGCTTGATATTGTGCTCCCTCAAGCAGGGGAGAAGAGGTCTCACCAGGCGCCGATTTCCAAGTCATCAACGAGGTTCCTACGCCGACTATTGCCACTTGGAGGCAGTCGGTTTCGCGCTCTCGATTTAATTCTCTGCCCCTATTGTGGGGGTGTCAACGTGCGTGTTGGACCGTGTGTCGGCATCTTTTCAGGCTGCGGAAAATCTGGCGTGAAAGCTCTTTTCGAAGAAGGGACAGATAAATACGTTTGCGAATTAAAATTTCATTATTGTTCGTATCTGTACTAGTCTGAAATCACGACATCGTAAACCCCAGGAGGCCATCCCCATGCCTGCCTCATCCATTGCCTTAAGCCCACAGCAACAACTCGATACCCCCGAAGCCGGTCGAGTCGCGCTGAAGTTTTTCTTCAACCTCATGGAGCGTTGGGGCTGCACTGCCGAGCAGCAACGCACGCTTCTGGGCAAAGTCGGCAATACCACCTTCTACAAGTACAAACACCTGCCGCCCAACGTGCGCCTGCCCCACGACACCCTGGAGCGCATCTCGTATTTGATGGGCATCCACAAAGCCCTGAGCATCATCTTCAGCAACAGCCGCGAGCGCGCCTACACCTGGGTCAGCAGCCCTAACACCGCCGCGCCGTTCAATGGCCAGTCGGCGCTGTCCTACATGCTGGCCGGCCGCGTGGTCGACATCGCTGACGTGCGCCGCTACCTCGACGGAGTACGCGGTTGATGGCGCCGGAGGTGGCCGACCCGCAATGGCCGCGGGCTTACCGGATCGTCAACAGCTGCTTCCCGCCTATTTCGTTGTTCGAAGACGTGCTCGATCCCGAAGACCTGCCCACCGCCTACGCCCTGGAAGCCCTGACCAATGATCGGTTGATGGAAGAAGCCGGTGTGCTCTCCCGTGTGCGCCCCGAGGACCGCATCGCCGGCCCCGGCTCCACACCCGTCATGGCCGCGTTCACCCACATCGGCAAAACCAGCCGCTTCACCGACGGCACCTTCGGCGTCTACTACGCCGCCAGCAGCCAGGCCGCGGCCATCGCCGAGACGAGTTATCACCAGGAGCGATTCCTCGCCGCGACCAACGAACCGGATCTTGAGTTGACCATGCGTACCTACGTCAACCAGGTGGTCAAACCCTTGCACGACATCCGAGGCGACTACCCGCACCTGCACGACCCGGATCCCAACGCCTACGGTCCGGCCCAGGCCTTTGCCCGACAACTGCGCGAAACGTTGTCTTGGGGATTGCTCTACAACAGCGTTCGTCTGCCTGGCCATGAATGTGTTGCCGCGTTTCGACCGCCGGCCGTTTCTATTCCGAGGCAAGGGAAGCACATTCGCTATGTGTGGAGTGCGAGCAGTCGGAAGATTTCGTTTGTGTTTGAAGTCAGCGAGATGTGAGCTCAACGAAGTACAAGAAGCCCCGATTGACTCGTAATGCTGTTCATTTAGGCGAGACTCTTCAGTCATGCTTACCTTTGTGGCGAGCGAGCTTGCTCGCGCTGGGCTGCGTAGCGGCCCCAAAAATCTGACAACCATTGCCGATATTTGTGAGTGCTACGCACTCAAGCGGGAGCAAGCTCCCTCGCCACAAGTTCCTCGAAAATACGATGAGGTTTGTCAGCACGGATTGAAGCCGTTTTGATCGCTGGTGATGAACCTTACGGTTAGGCCATATTTTCCGGTGGCGTCTCCAATCAATATCGACGTAGTCATTACACCAAGTAACTAATGATGTTCCCGCCCCCACCTTTATCCCCCTGACCCAACCTCATACATTCCTCTCCAACGCCTCCCCATCATTCCGATGAGAAGGTCACTGGAGATTCCTCATGCCTTTCGTAAGTGTACGCATTACCCGCGATGGCGTTACCTCAGAGCAGAAAGCTCAGGTGATCGCTGAAATCACTGAAACCCTGGAACGCGTCCTCAACAAACGCCCGGACCTGACACACATCGTGATCGAAGAAGTCGACACCGATAACTGGGGCTATGCCGGGATCACCACTACCCAGTACCGAAAACAACTGGCTGAGGAGCAGGGGCAGTCATGACCGCGTCCGTCACCATCGATTTCATCTCCGACGTGGTGTGCCCATGGTGCGCCTTGGGCGCGACGGCGCTGGAGCAAGCGATCGAGAACGTGGCGGGTGAAGTCTCGGTCGAGCTGACCTTCAAGCCTTTCGAGCTGAACCCGGATATGCCGGTGGAAGGCGAGAACGCGATCGAGCACTTGATGCGCAAATACGGGCGCAGCGCCGAGGAAGTTGCCGCCGGCAAAGCGATGCAAATCGCTCGAGGCGAGGCCATCGGGTTCAAATTCGATCTGGAGAAGCGCAGCCACTTCCATAACACCTTCGATGCTCACCGGTTGCTGTTGTGGGCATTGCAGGAAGGGCGGCAGGTCGCACTCTAGAAAGCCTTGCTGCGTGCTTATTTCACCG
The DNA here is from genome assembly GCF_024749285.1 of Pseudomonas sp. B21-015. NCBI lineage: Bacteria > Pseudomonadati > Pseudomonadota > Gammaproteobacteria > Pseudomonadales > Pseudomonadaceae > Pseudomonas > Pseudomonas sp. B21-015. Next base: position 6,186,393 of record NZ_CP087196.1, on the reverse strand, counting down.
ACGGCCAGAACCCGAACGATCGCGAGACGCTGGTTCGACTGTCGGCGGAAGTGGGGTTGGATGCAGCGAGCGCGCGTGAGGTGTTGGTGTCCGGAGCATTTGCCAGGGAAGTGCGTGAGCTGAGGCGTTTTATCGCGAGCGCGGCATCAATTCGGTTCCGGCCATGGTGCTCAACGGTCGTCACCTGGTGTCCGGTTCGCAATCGGTCGAGTACTACGAACAGATGTTGAGACAAATGGCGCAGGCGCCTGTTGAAGCCTGATTAATCACCTTTTCAAACCATCATTTATCAGTTGAGGTTCATCATGAGCAATTCGAAAAAAGTCATCGTTATTACTGGCGCCTCCCAAGGTCTCGGCGCAGGCATGGTCAAGGCTTTCCGTGATCTCGATTACCGGGTAGTCGCCACTTCGCGTTCGATCCAGCCATCCACCGATCCGGACATCCTCACCGTTGCCGGCGACATCGGCGACCCGGCGATCGCCCAGCGAGTCGTCCGTGAAGCGATCGCACGTTTCGGCCGCATCGACACCCTGGTCAACAACGCCGGAATCTTCGTCGCCAAACCGTTCGCCGCCTACACCCAAGAAGACTACGCCGCTGTGCTGTCGGTGAACCTGAATGGCTTCTTCTACATCACCCAACTCGCGATCACCGAGATGGAAAAACAAGGCAGCGGCCACGTCGTCAACATCACCACCAGCCTGGTGGACCACGCCATCGACGGCGTGCCGTCGGTACTGGCGTCGTTGACCAAGGGTGGCTTGAATGCGGCGACCAAATCCTTGGCCATTGAGTACGCCAAGCGTGGGATTCGGGTGAACGCGGTTTCCCCTGGTATCATCAAGACTCCGATGCACAGCGAAGAAACTCACGAAGCACTGGGTAATTTGCACCCGGTTGGGCATATGGGGGAGGTCAGCGATATTGCGCAGGCTGTTGTTTATCTGGATAGCGCCAACTTTGTCACTGGCGAGATCTTGCATGTCGATGGTGGGCAGAGTGCGGGGCACTAAGACCTGGTTTTCCAACGCCCAGAAACACCAAAGCCCTCGCATTTCTGCGAGGGCTTCGTTTTTGTATGGTGCGGGCACCAGGAGTCGATGGCTCCCGATGGAATCGGGAACACAACATTCGGGATCAGATAGGTGCTTTGAATGTGGGGTTCATGAAGCAGTTACAATGTATATAAAAGCCATAAATCACTACATGGATGTTTACCAATGCTCAAGTTCAATGCTCATCTCGGTTTCCAATTCAATGAGTTGCCCTTTCTGCAACGCATCGAAGCTGCCGCGGCAGCTGGTTTTCGGGCGGTGGAGTTCCCGTCGCCCTATGAATTCGACGCAAGTCTCCTGGCCGACCACCTGGCTCAATACAGTCTGCCGCTGATTCAGTTCGCTGCACCGGCTGGCGTTACCAAAGGCATCGCTGCCTTGCAGGGCAAGGAAGAGGAATTTCGCAGCGGGTTGCTCCAGGCCGCCAGCTATGCAAAGGCGCTGGCGTGTTCGGATGTCCACATCATGTCTGGCGTTACGACGCAGGATGATGCTGGGCGCATCTTCGGGGGCAACCTGGAATATGCAGTCAAGTATTTCGAAGATCAGGGTTTGCGGCCGCTTATCGAAGTGATCAGTTCGCAGGCGATGCCGGGCTACTACATGTCTGACTTCAGCAAGGCGCAACAGGTGCTGGAGACTTTCCCGAGTGTTGGGCTGATTCTCGATATTTACCATGCCCAGATTCTGACCGGAGACGCAGCAGATGTTCTGGCTCGGTTTTATGACAGAACCGTCCATGTGCAAATTGCCGACTGCCCGGGTCGTCACGAGCCGGGAACGGGGAACATCGACTTTGCTGCCTTGTTCGCAGCGCTGGAGCAGCGTGGCTATCCCGGATGGATCGGTTGTGAATACCGTCCTTCCGGTTCTACCGTTGCGAGTCTTGACTGGATAAAACAGCTAAATGCTTAGTGCTTGCGACGCGTGAACGGGATTCGGATTTCACGTACACCAGAAACAACAAAGCCCTCGCATTTCTGCGAGGGCTTTGTTTTGTATGGTGCCGGCACCAGACGAACGGTATGTTTCTGCGGGGCTAGGTTTTTCGGGCGTCTGGAGTTCACTGGAAAATTCGGCGTACCCCAACTAGTAACTATAAATAAATCAGCTAGTTATGGCGCTTGGTGGAATCGAATCCGGGATTTTTTAGATGTGAGCACATTGTCGGTCTGTAAGTAATTCAGAGCCGCATACGAATGGTAAACCCCCCTGAATTTGAACGTTGTCAATCATCTCTTTCGTAGAGAATAGGCAGAAATCCGCCAAAAGCTGTCGTGGCGACAGGCAGCAGACGGCCGATTCTGTTGAAAAAGTCGGTCTGCCCAAACGGCCTGATCATTGACTGGTGAAAACGCCTTGTTTGCACGCTGCTACGTGAAATCCGAGTCCGGAAGCCTCTGCCAAAAGTAAAGATTTCAATCTCGGGCACGTACTTTTTTGATGCGCAAACCATGGCCGACTTTTTCAACAGAATCGGCCAAAAGCAGACTCTGGACAATCCGCTCCACACGGCGATAGAGTCAGTAGTTCAGACCAACTACCCCGAACGATAAGGACATGGAATGTTGCGCATATTGGGTAAGGCATCGTCGATCAATGTACGAAAGGTGCTCTGGGCCTGCGCCGAGATTGAAATTCCCTTTGAGCGGGTGGATTGGGGTTCTGGCTTCAGATCGACGCACACACCTGAATTCCTGGCGCTGAATCCCAATGCCATGGTGCCGGTCATCCAGGACGACGACTTCATTCTTTGGGAGTCAAACTCGATCATTCGCTACCTGGCGTCGCGCTACAACGGCGTTCACCTTTACCCGACTGAAGCGAGAGCCAAAGCGCGGGTGGATCAATGGATCGATTGGCAAGCGTCAGATCTCAACAAGTCGTGGAGTTATGCCTTCATGTCGCTGGTCAGGCATTCGCCTGAGCATCAGGACAGCCGTGCGTTGGCGGCCGCGTGCAACAACTGGTCGAGGTACATGGAGATCCTCAATCGACAGCTCGATTCAACCGGGGCCTACGTCAGCGGCGATGAGTTTTCTCTCGCAGATATACCGATCGGCCTGTCAGTTAATCGGTGGTTTGAAACACCGCTTGCTCATCCGGACTTTCCTGCCGTGAGCGACTATTACGAACGCTTGAGTCGTCGACCAGGCTACCGCCTGTACGGAAGAAACGGGACGCCATGACACGGTCTCAGAGGAGTTTTGTGTCCGCTTCACGGGTGGATAGCATCCTGTCGCTACCGCCAGCTTTCGGCCCAGGCTGTGTGAAAACGCCAGTGATTGTCTAACCTTCTGATCGTCTAGATCGTATCGGGGGCGATCATGAAGCGATTTATTGAGGGTGAGGCTCGGACGCAAGTTACGTTGCTGCCTGAGTGCTTGGACGATTACGTAGCCGAAGAAAATCCAGTGCGAGTGGTCGACGTTTTCGTCGATGAACTCGACCTCGGGGTACTTGGGTTTGAGGGTGTCGATCCTGCTGCAACGGGTCGTCCGGCCTACCACCCAGCGGTCTTGCTGAAGATCTATATCTATGGCTATCTCAATCGGATTCAGTCCAGTCGCCGGCTTGAACGTGAAGCCGAGCGCAACGTCGAGCTGATGTGGCTCACGGGACGTTTGGCCCCGGACTTTAGAACCATTGCCGACTTTCGCAAGGACAACGGTAAAGCCATTCGTAGTGTCTGCCGCCAGTTCGTAGTGCTTTGCCGCAACCTCAATCTCTTCTCCCAATCGATCATCGCCATCGACGGCAGCAAATTCAAAGCCGTCAACAACCGCGACCGTAACTTCACCCAGGGCAAAGTGAAGGCGCGCATGCAACAGATCGAGCAGAGCATTGACCGTTATCTTGCGGCGATGGATTCGGCGGATCGGGCAACGCCAGAAGTGGCCGAGGCCAAGGCCGAGCGACTGAAAGAAAAAATCGAAACACTGAAACAGCAGATGCAGAAACTCAAGGACATTGAGGCGCCGCTCCACGACAGTCCAGATCAGCAGATCTCTCTTACCGATCCAGATGCACGCTCAATGGCCACGAGCGGCCGAGGCACCGGAACGGTTGGCTACAACGTACAAACAGCGGTCGACGACAAACACCATCTGATCATCGCCCATGAGGTGACCAACGTTGGTAATGATCGTGGGCAACTGAGCAATATGGCGAACCAAGCGCGTGAAGAAATCGAGGCTGAATCGCTAACGGTGGTGGCCGACCGAGGCTATTACAAAGGTCTGGAAATCCACGGCCCAGACTGTGTAAAAACGCAAAAACTATTTTGAAGTCTGCGTCGCTACGTAAAATCTGCCAATGATTGGTGAATCAGCCGGACCTGAAATTTGCATAGGAACGCGATTTTCGTTCTGATTCTGACTGTCAAACCTGCTCTAAACCGGTTTTACACAGCCTCGACCAGAAGCGGACGTTTGCTCCCGATCGGCATCCGGCAGAGCGAGCGCTCGATCGGGCTTGCATAGTTGGCGACCGGTCTTTTATGTCACACTTCATCCAGATGTTACTTTTACAAGGATGTTCCACATGTCAGGCAAACCTGCCGCTCGAGTTACCGATCCTACTTCCTGCCCACTACCTGGCCATGGTGTCAATCCTATTGCTTCGGGTTCTCCCGATGTCTTTTTCGATGGCTTGGCTGCCGCGCGTCAAAACGACAAGAGTGCCTGTGGCAGCCCTATTGTGGGGGACGTAGCCTCTACCGTTCTTATCAATGGTATGTCTGCGGCAATTGTTGGGAGCACCGGCGCTCACGGAAACAATGTCATCAGTGGCTCCAGCACTGTAATCATAGGGAATTCACATACTCCCGCAGAATTCATACCGCCGTCCGCTATGCCACTATGGGCGTTGGTATTCGACGAACAGTTTCGTATCGTTGGCAGTGACGGTCAGCCATTAGCTAATGTTCCATACCACATCAAAGATGAGTCGGGCATGGTATATACCGGCTTTTCAGATGAGTCGGGACGCACACCAAGAATTGCAACGAGCAAGCAAGAAACGTTGGAAATTACTACGGGTGTTGCTGCGCTCGAAAAGTGGGGTGATGCGTGACAGAGTTTTCTTGCAAAGTACCCACAAACAAGGAAAGCGGTTCGGTAAGTAATGTGCCGGGCTATGCAATGCCGGCAAATATTCACATGTTCGTTGCTGTGGACGAAATAGGCAAGGATGGTTTTTTAGTACGGAAAATTTATTCGTCTCCGGACAACCCTCATCTGGTCGCCAAAAACTTACCAGAATTCCAAATGAAACACGAAGTCTGGCCCGAAAAATATGGCATGCGTCCTGTCGCTCCGAGCTCTAGCGCCACAGTGGCCGAACACGTTTTTAGTAGTAGAAAACACCCATCAAGTTATCTTTCTACTAGCTCAGAATTTCCAAATGGCTCTCCTAGGTTCGATGGAAAAGTAGTATATATTGATATAGAAAAAGCGAAAGCTGCCGGTGCAAAACTAGTGACGACAGAAGAAATCCTTAAGTCGCTAGAGGATTACAAAAAAATAGCCCCAAAGAACGCAACCAGGATTGACCAGATCGCAAGCTGGGTGAAGGATATCGACAAGGAAGTATTGGTTCAGGCTGAGAAAGTCCCTGCCCGGGCAATATTTACCCCGAAGTCTTATCAAACAACCAACACATTGATTAAGGGCGCTAGAGTCGTAAGGGTTTTTGCGATTGGTTTTACCGCATACGATTTGAAATTGGCCGCAGAAGAATCAATTAAGCAGAACAGCGTGAAACCTATTTCCGTCGAGGTTGTCAAGCAGGCCGGCGGTTGGGGGGGCGCGATGGCTGGGGCAAGGATAGGTTTTGTCGCCGGAGCCGCGGTTGGAATAGAGACGGGGCCAGGTGCTTTTGTGAGTGGTGCAGTCGGCGGAATCATATTTGGCTCTGCAGGTTACTTAGGAGCCACTTGGCTTACTGAGTATCTCCAAGAGTGAGAACGATATGAGTTTATTTAGCCGCATGAAAGACTTCCTTAAACCTGCTCCACAGGAACAGATTGTCGGGTATTCCGTTTCAGAACTAAAATCAATTTTTGTAAAGGCTTTAAATAACGCTACCCACGAGATACCCAGCTTCCCCACTGCAACATCATTAGCTTCTGTTGGGATATCGGCTTATTACTCTATGTTCGTTATAGACAAGGCTGATGTTGATGCGTTTCAAAAAATCATCGATGAAAGATTTTCGGCTATTAACGAAAAAATTTTCAATGAGCTCGTCGCAACGCGTTATCAGGCCAAGCCTAAGGATGAAGCGCTCATAGCTTCAATATCATACAAGGAATTTAATGTCACAACGATTCGGCTGATCACGAACAGCATCGAGTTTTTAAGTCTGGTGCAGAAACAAAAACTCGCAGTACCTCCACCATGGATTGCCTTCGAAGGCTACCAGCCATCTTGGTGGGGAGGTGACATGCAGGGCGCCCAAGGTTACTACAATGACAATTATTTCTTTTCGTTTTTTGTAAATTTAACTTCGGCTGAAAGAAGCGATTATTACGCTAGATACTCTGCATCCGATGAATGGATTAGAAGCTTGGAATTGATGCTGGAGGTGTGACTCCAATGTTGCGATATAGTTTTGTGATTTTGTTAAGAGTGACAGGTGGGCCGCTCTGCTTCTGACCTGTAGCGAGCGTCCACTTCTGGTCCTGAGTGTGTAAAAGCGCTTCGCCAAAATTGAAGTGTGCACGTCTACGTTAAGTCGCGATTTCCAGTCCGTTTTTGAGTACCTGCCGCGCTCAAAAACGTTTTTACACAGCCTCGGTCGGAAGCAGACCGTTGGCCGATCATCTAGCCGGTAAAAGGCGGACTGATCGCGGACAATCCGACCAGCCCTGCGGGGCTGAATCGGAAAGCGTTCATTGCCCAGTCAAACTGGCCGGGGCACTCACTGAAGGCTTTACCAATGCAGCTTTGAAACTAAGGAAAACGCAAATGAATGAGACGAAGATTGGTAAGGCTGCTCTGTTACCAGAAGTGATCTTCCCGCGCAAAATGTCCACCGCTTGGTGTGCAGTTGCTTTTGAGGAGCTAGCCACGGCAATCGACTTCATTGAGGCCGGAATCGAGCAGACTACACCACTGCAGCAGAAGCTATGGGAGCGATATAAGGCTCAAACCGCTCAGTTTGCCCATGACATGTTACTGGCCGAAGGCAACTTGGACGAGATCACTAGGCGTCTTGGGCTCAACGATGTGAATCGACCCTCGTAGATCCCATTTGAGAGGCTGCTGTTGGCCGATTCTGTTGAAAAAGTCGGTCTGCCCAAACGGCCTGATCATTGACTGGTGAAAACGCCTTGTTTGCACGCAGCTACGTGAAATCCGAGTCCGGAAGCCTCTGCCAAAAGTAAAGATTTCAATCTCGGGCACGTACTTTTTTGATGCGCAAACCATGGCCGATTTTTTCAACAGAATCGGCCGTTTTCTGCCTGTCACGATCGGCCGAATGCCGCCAATCACACGGAGACGTTTAGGGCAAAATTAGGGCATATTCCAGGCCGCCGTTGTCCGCTAGACGCCATCGACACAGAACTAAAATGCCGATTTTTCTGGCATAAAGCGGGCTAGACGTACGTAGGAAGGGGTTCGAATCCCTATCTTCGCTTTACTCGAAGGTCATGCCAATGACCGCATTCGACCCAAAGCGCAAGTAGCTGTATCCCGATAGCAGACGTTGAGAAAGCCTGTAGACTCGGCGGTGGCTAACGTGTCCGTGTTGGTGCTGGATCCTCTGTTTTCGCTAGACATTGAAGTCGGTGATTCCGCCTCTTTCAGGCGAGCCGCCTAGAAGGGCCAGTGTGTTCGTAGCCTGGCTAGCTCTCGCTCTAATGCACACAACTCTTTGTTGAACGCGGCCAACTCCGCAAGGCTGTATTCAAAGCATTGCTGCGCACCGGAGGGAAGTCCAATGACATTGACGATCTTGTGACGGTGCGCCTCGACGCCCCATCGACCGTGGACCATCTGATTGCGCTGTACCCGAGCGGCATGCACACGCTCAATCCAGCGTTCATAGGCCGCACGGCGTTTGGAGTCGGCCGGTAAGCTCTCTGCGACTCGCGTCGAAAGCATTTCGAGTTTCGTATGGATGCTCTGCCCTTCGATCGAATTCGATAAGGTTTCCAATTTTGTGCCCTTGTCCAACCACGCCAAACAGAGCCCTAAATTCACATCGACGCACGAGAACGCGAAGAGCATCTGTCCGAGCAACGATGCAGCCTCAGCTTGCATCGCCTCTCGACGTGCCCTTAGTTGTCCAGCCGTTTCGACCGGGTCAGGCGTTGAATTAGGTTCCAAGGCTTTCTCGCATTTGTAGTCTGGGTGGTGCAGAGTTCAGCACATTATTCCGTAGGTCTGCTCCTGGGCCGATTGCTGCCTGTTGATATGGGCTGAAATCGACCCAAAACTGCCATCGACGACTCAGTTTATGGCATATGTAGAATAGCGGTTTCCTCATTTTCAAAGGAATGATCCAGTGATCACTTGCCACGTCAGGTATGTAATCGATCCCTACCAGATCCCTGCTTTCGAAAGCTATTCTCGTCATTGGATTCGTGTGGTGAACCGTATGGGAGGAAACCACCACGGCTACTTTCTACCAGCCGAAGGCGCCAACAACATCGCTTACTGTCTATTCAGCTTTTCCAGCCTGGCAGATTATGAGCAGTACCGTAGGGAGGCCGGAGTAGATCTTGAGTGCGTTCAATTGGTGACGCAGGCTACCGAGCAAAAATTCATCCTGAGCTACGAGCGCAGTTTCCTTCGTCCCATTCTTGATTGAACTGACGTGTTTTCGGCTGCGCGTGGGCGCGCCAAAGAGGCTGCTTTTGGCTGTTTTCTGACCTTCGTCTAGCGGTTGAACTGCCAGGGTTTTCCTAAGCGATGAGTGAGTAATTGCATGGTCAGCAAATAGTAATAGCGCGTCGATTCAGTGTGCTGGTTTAGGTGGTGATTCAAAAACCACGCAAGGTGTTTTCTCTGCCAAGTCCATGGATTGTCGCGTTGCCAGCGCTCAGCGATTGCTGTTTGGATAGCCTTCGCCTGACGCAGGTGGCGTTGACGCGTGGTATACGACCCGGTCAGGACGCTCACCAGGAACAGATCCATATCGAATGCCGTGCTCACGCTCGACCACCAATGTAAGCGGCCACCACGACGATACGGCCGTGCCCCAGCTCATAGCTGATTTGTACTCGGGCATCCTGATCTAGGCGCCGGTCGAGTTGATAGCAATTGCCTCCGTTGATGGGGGCGAGATGATGGGTGATTTGCTCATAGCGTTCGCAAGCATAGGCTGCCCGCAATTCGTGGAAGCCTTTGAGGTCGTGCTTATGGATGATGTTCCGTGCGGGGCTGACGATTCCCTGCAAGAAATCGAGGTAGCGTTCGTTCGGTGCAAGTAGGTTGCGGCTACCGTCGGGCGAGACCTGTTCGGCAAACCTCAGTGCGTCACGAATATGATCATTTACCGTAATCCAACGAGGTGCTGATACGCCTGAACGGCCACCTTTGGTGCCGTCCTGGATGTTGATCTTTCCGAATTGCTTGGCTTCACGTTTTAGACGGGGAAGGTCGGCCAAAATCGCCTCGCGCAAGCGCATACCGGTGGCTCGCGCTAACTGAGCGATGGCCGCGGCGCGTGGCTGCTGGTCTTCGCAAAGCACCTCTACGATCCGCTTCACCTGTTCGTGGTCCTGGACTTGCGGCACTGAACGACGAACACTGGTGCGCCGCATTCCCAGTGCCTTGCTCGGGCTCGGCACTTTCACATACTGATCACCGCGAAGCGCGGCCATGGTCCGATTCACACTGGACAACCGGTTTTGCGCAGTCGCGATGGCCAGCTCACCACGTTCAACTTGCTGACGCAGATGTCCGGCGTAGTCCAGCAAGGTCTGCCGATCAATTTGTCGTGCATCGTTAAACCCTGGTCCATCCTGCGACCGACACCAGCGTACAAACGCCTGCCAACGATCACTGTGCGCCTTGACCGTGCCGTAATGCCCGCCGCCAAACAGGTCGCGCAGCGCTTGCGGTCCGGCATAACTCAGTTGCCGGCCATAGCCAAAATTCCGCCCATCCCGTCTACCGACCAATGCCATGATCAAACTCCTCTCGAAGCCAAAACTTTTAAAACCTTCCCCACGTCATCCCGCCAAGAATGTTGAGTGTTATCAGGGATCAAGGCCCCTGCGACCTGTGAGGGCTGTCCACTAACGCGGGACTGGCGGCTCTTTACGACCGGGAGCTTGGGCATCTCATGATCTGGCCTCCTGAACACTTCCGAAGAAGTGGGCGGGTGGAGGCTGCGCTGGCTGACGAGACCGGCGCCGCGAGATCCTGAGTCAGGTGAAGGCAGTGAAGCGATGACCGGGGCGTGCCTGACTGTCAGTCAGGTGCAGTCCATTCCGTGGGCTGCGGCACCATCATCTGCATCGCTGTTGATGGTGACTTCGGTGTTTGTCACGCCGATTGTCACGAGGGGGAATGCCGCAAAGCCTTGTACGAGCTGGGCTGCAGCAGCGGTAGGAGCGCCCGTCTCTTTCCGGAAGAAAGAGACGGGCGCAGGTTGGCGCAAGGAAATGGCCAAGCGGATAGGTTGCTGCAGGGCAGCTAAAAAGGGGTATGAGTTGCCGCAGTGGCACTCTGGTAGAAGTAGGCATCCATCACATCGCTGTGACCGTGCGAGCCGCCGGACGCTAATCGCACTTTGGGAGAACCACCACGGTGTGGCGTAGCCTTAAAGGTTCTGGCTACCTGGGTTGCTGTCAACGACAGCGCTTTGCCCGATCTTTTCTACGCCTGTGGATAATTCGGGTCAAGGCTCGAATTTTCGGGAGTTCTGCGGCTGTGGATGAAATTATCCACCGGTGGAAATCAGTGGTTTTCCACAGACAGTTGCGTGGGCTTTAGATTTTTTAAGTGAGGTCCGTCCAAGCAGGGCGGCTTTGCAGCCCCGCTTGGATGGACCCGCGTTGAAGGGCGGACTGCGGTGATCTCATTGGCTTACCCACGTTTGGATGCGCCATGGCTATTTTGTAGGGCGGTAATGTTGTCGCCGACCGGGTGAGCGAATTCGTGGGGAGTCACATGCCCATGGCGGTTGGCGTCGATGTAGTTGCTCCACCACGCCATGATCAGCCTGCGCTGTTCGAGGAATTCGGCCTTGTGGATATACGCGGCGCGCACGCGGTTGCGTTCCTTGTGGCTCATTTGTCTTTCGATGGCAGCGTCGGTCCATAACCCGGACTCCAGCAGAGCGCTACAGGCCATGGTCCTGAAGCCGTGGCCGCACACGTCCTTGCTGGTGTCATAGCCGACGTTGCGGAGCATGGTGTTCACCGTGTTCTCGGACATGGGTTTCCAGTACTTGTGGTCGCCCGGTAGCACCAACTCTGAAAAGCGGCTGAGGCTGCGCAGGCGCTCCAGTATTTCGATGACCTGCGGCGAGAGCGGAACCATTTGAATGTCGCCGTTCATCTTGGTCCCTCGTGTGGAGTTGCGTACCCCTTCAATCGGTGCGCGTGTATCGGGGATTTCCCACATGGCGCGTTGGAGGTCGAACTCACTCCATCGCGCGAAGCGCAGTTCGCTGGAGCGGACGAATACATGCAACGTCAGCAGGACGGCGAGGCGCGTCAGCTCGCGGCCGTTGTAGTTGTCGATACGGTGTAGCAGTTCGGGTAGGCGGTTTGGGGAGAGGGCTGGGCGATGGACTGTGCGCGGCGCGTGAATCGAGCCTGCCAGATCCAGTGCAGGATTCATGGTGATCTGCCGAGCCCTTTTGGCCCCGCGCATGATGGTGGATAAGTAGTTCTGTACCCGTAACGCCACATCCATGGTGCCGCGTTCCTTGATGCGCTGGGTGATCTCTAGCAGGTCATGGGTATCGAGTTCAGCGATGGGTCGTTGGCCGATTAGCGGGAAGACGTGGGTGCGCAGTCGGCTCATTACGGTTTTGGCATGGCCTTCGGTCCAGCGACGGGACATGTCGGCGTGCCACTCCAGGGCAACGGTTTCGAAAAGGAGTGCCGCCCGCTGGGCTACGATCTTGGCCTTCTTTTTTTCTTCCATTGGGTCGAGGTTGTCGAGCAGCAACGCCTTGGCTTCGTCTCGCTTACGTCGTGCGACGGAAAGGGTAACGATGGGGTAATTGCCGATGATGAGCGTACCTTCCTTGCCGCTGGGCTTGGTGTACTTCAAGCGCCAGGTCTTCACGCCATTGGGTTTGACGAAAAGGTACATGCCTCCGCCGTCGAACAGTTTGTAGGCGCGTTCGCGGGTTTTGGCGGTGCGGCATTGCAGGTCGCTGAGAGGGATCGCAAGACGTGGCATAGGGGTACGCGCTCCTGACCGGGAAATCGCAGTACCCCTAACATACCCTCGGGGAAGGGGGATTTTGTTGGATCCCGACAGAGGGTCCTGGAACGAAAAAAACCCGCCAAAGGGCGGGTTTTCGGGGCTTCCAGAGCATTCAGTAGAATGCAATGGAGCCTAATGTGGTGCCGGCACCAGGAGTCGAACCCGGGACCTACTGATTACAAGTCAGTTGCTCTACCAACTGAGCTATACCGGCGTGTTGGGCGACGATTATAGCGATTGGGTTGGTTCTGTAAACCCCTGAATTCAGACTATTTTTGCGCAGGCGTTTGGTCTGGCGCGAACCAGCACTTTCTTGAGTTTCTGAGCGGTGCGTCAGGCTCGGCTGTTTTGCATGGCTCGCAGTTGCGTTTCTGCTTGTTCGGCGCGTTGCAGGGCGGTGGCGAGGTGTTTTTCGGGTGTTGGTAATGGGGTGGCTGAAGTTGTGGCCTTTGCAGAGCTGGAAGTCGTCCAGGTTGCACGGATCCTGTTGGTCAGATTTTTCTTTTTCATAGCCGCACTACAAGGCGCAATTTTCCGCTATGGGTGTCCGGTATTCGGCGGTTATGTCGTTTTGATGAAATGCTTATGCACAATGGACTAGGGGCGACTACCTGTTCATTACGATTTTGTAGACTCGTTCTCATTTGTCCGCAAATGCCTGTTTTGCGGGTTTTTTATTTGTGTGAACAAAAAATGACCAGCAGTGTTTAGGGCATAAAACAGCGTGGATATTGGATCCATGATAATTCCATCAACAGAGTTATCCACAGGTCGTGGCTGTTTAAGGACGTTCTGCAAGGAGTAGGAAATTGCGCGGCGTGAGTGGAGTTTCACAGAAGGTGCCGAGACGAACGGTGTAACCCTGCTGAATGAGGAAAAGTGCTCGATCAAGTACCAGCCACAGCTCCAGCGGCCGTCGGAAAAGGCCTCGCAGCAGCTCCAGATTGCGTACTTCGGCCAATCGCTGCCACCCGGCGGCTTCCAGCGAGGCCCAATCTGGCGTGCCGACTGTGGATAAGTCTTTGAGTGCGGCCAGATCGCAGCAGTAATCGGCGAAAGGTTTGTCCAGCCAGGCGCTGGGCAGGGAAGGGGTCGGCAGGTATTCGTCGACGCCACGCAGTTGCCGTTGCAGCAGGTCGAACGCCAGGCGCCGGGCCATGGAGGTGTCGCGCTGGCGTCGGACACGAGCGCCGGCGGTGACGGTTTCGCTCATTGGCAGCGCAAGATCATCGAGGGAAAGGTGTAGGTCGGAGCGCTCAGCCGCACCGGAAAGCGGCTGATAGGTGTTCAGACTGATCCGGTTGTAGCAGCACGGTGCGATGGCCAGTTGTTTGCAACCGACGGCGCTGGCGAGCTGGATCAGCCGCACATGCAGATCACCGCAGGCGTGCAGCGCGACCGGCGTGTGATTGGCGTTCAATAAAGAGGCTGCGCCAGGCGCGAGTACATCCTGCTCGACATGCAGTGCATGCAACTGATGACGCTGGCTGAGTGCCTGGCCGCTGGCGACCAGCGCCGGGTCGTATTCCAGGCAGGTCAGTTGTTGCCCGGCTTGCAGCAGGCGTCGCCCCAAATGGCCTTTGCCCGAACACCAATCCAGCCAATGTGTCGGCGCGTGAGCAAACTGCAAACAAGCGGAAAACGCTTCAATTTGCTGCCATTTGCGCCCTGGTACATCGACATTCAACCGATGGCCCGCCGCTTCGAGTGCATGAGCCGGCAATTCAGCCACTGCGCTCAGCTCAAGAGACATCGCCGCCAATGAAGCAAACGGCTCCGGCGCATCGAGCAAACACGGTTGGTTATGACTGTTTTCCGCATCCTCCAGCGACCGCCCGCGTAGCCATTGAGCCAATTCCGGGTAGGACGCTTCCCAGGGCAATTGCAGATGAGTAAACGGTCGGGGTTTCCACAGCGCCTGATGCTCGGTCAGAAAAGCATCCAGCGCAGTGAAACGGGCGGGCAGGGCCTCGCCCGTCAGCACGTAGGAGGCATCAACGCCCTTGGCAGGCATCGACGCGCAGCCAGCGTTCCAGCAGCTTGAAGCCGCGTACCAGCACGTAAGCCATCAACAGATAGAACATGCCCGCGGCGAAGAAAATCTCCACCGGCAGGTAGGTGCGGGCAATGATGGTGCGGGCCATGCCGGTCAGTTCCAGCAGGGTCACGGTGCTGGCCAGGGCGCTGGCCTTGAGCATCAGGATCACTTCGTTGCTGTACGCCGGCAGGCCGATGCGCGCAGCACGGGGCAGCATGATGTAGAACAGCGCTTTAGCCCTGGACATGCCCAGCGCTCGGGCCGCTTCGATCTCGCCCGGTGGAATCGCCTGGATCGCGCCGCGCAGGATCTCGGCGATGTAGGCTGCGGTGTGCAGGGTCATGGTCGCGGTGGCGCACCAGAACGGATCGCGCAGGTACGGCCACATCGAGCTGTTTCGCACCGCGTCGAACTGCGCCAGGCCGTAATAGACCAGGAACAGCTGAACCAGCAACGGCGTGCCACGGAAAAAGAAGATGTAGCCGTAGGGGAATGCTCGCACGTACCAGAGTCGCGACGAGCGAGCGATGCCCAGCGGAATTGCCAGCAGCAACCCGGCGATCACGGCGATGGCCACCAGTTCCAGGGTCAGCGTCGCGCCCTGAGCCAGTTTCGGCAGCCACTTGATGATGACTTCCCAGTTCATTGGGTGCTCCTTGCGAAGCCGCGAGCGGCGCGTCGCTCCATAAAGTGCATGCCGGTCATGGCCAGAATGGTCAGGCCCAGGTACATGAAGGCGGCCACCATATAGAAGGTGAACGGTTGCTTGGACACGGTCACGCCGATTTGCGCGTGACGCATGATTTCTTCCAGGCCGATGACCGACACCAGCGCGGTGTCTTTCATCAGAATCATGAACAGGTTGCCCAAGCCGGGCAGGGCGATGCGCCACATCTGCGGCATGATCAACCGGGTGAAGATGCGAAATTTCGACAGACCCAAGGCCACGCCGGCTTCACGATGACCTTTGGGGATCGCCAGAATCGCACCGCGAAACACTTCTGTGGCGTAGGCGCCGAAGCACAGCCCCAGCGCAATCACGCCGGCGGCGAAGGCGTTGAGTTCGAGGTCGGGATTGCCGAAGAACTCACCCAGCGCACGCATCAGGTTGACTGTGCCGAAGTAGATCAACAGCACCCAGAGCAATTCCGGGATACCGCGAACCAGCGTTGAATAAGTGCCGCCAAGCCATTGCAACGGCTTGTACGGGGAAGTCTTGGCCAAGGCGCCGAGCAGACCGAGCACCAGCCCCAGGCACAAGGCCGAGAGTGCCAGTTTCACAGTCATCAGCGCACCAGCGGCGAGCGCCGGGCCGAATCCGTAGAGATCGATAATCATGGATTTCTTTTCAAATCGCGGCAGGCAATGCCAAGGACTGGCGCCGTCAGCGAACGGCGCCGGTCAGGCAGGTCAGAATCAATAGATGCTGAACGGGAAGTACTTGTCGTTGATCTTTTTGTAGGTGCCGTCAGCGACGATTTCTTTTAGCGCAGCGTCCAGCTTCTCGCGGATAGGGTCGTTCTTGCGAACGGCGATACCGATCTTGTCGCTTTCTTCCACCGGGTCGCCCTTGAATTCGTAAGCCCGGCCGGCGTCGCTTTTCAGCCACTCATAGTTGACGTACTTGTCGGCCAGGATGCCGTCCAGACGACCTGAAGTCAGGTCCAGGTAGGCGTTTTCCTGGGTGTCGTAGAGTTTGACTTCAACGCCTTCCATGTTGTCTTCCAGCCAGGTGCCGGCCAGGGTCGCGCGTTGGGCGCCGATCACCTTGCCTTGCAACGAAGCCTTGTCGGTTTTGAAGTCGACGTTTTTCGGCGCGATGAACTGCAGCTTGTTGGAGTAGTACGGTGCGGTGAAGTCCACCGCTTGCTTGCGCTCGTCGGTGATCGACATCGAGGAGATCAGGAAGTCGAACTTCTTGGCGTTCAGCGCCGGGATGATGCCGTCCCAGTCGGACGTAACCACGCTGCACTCGACTTTCATCTTGGCGCACAGGGCATCGCCGATATCTTTGTCGAAGCCGACGACATTGCCACTGGCATCTTTGTTGTTGAACGGCGGGTAGGCCGCTTCGATGCCCATCTTCAAGGTCTCGGCGACGGCGCCGGCGCTGAAGGCCAGGGTGACAGCAGCGGCCAGGAAGATTTTTTTGTAGTTCTGCATGCGGGTAGCTCCGTTAGCGGTTGCTGGACATGAATTGTTTGCAGCGCGCAGAAAGCGGGTTTTCAAACACCTGCTGCGGCGATCCTTGTTCTTCTACCAGGCCCTGGTGGAGGAACACCACTTCGCTGGAAACCTGACGGGCGAAGCCCATTTCATGGGTCACGAGCAGCATGGTGCGGCCTTCTTCGGCCAATGCGCGGATGACATTAAGTACTTCCTGAACCATTTCCGGGTCAAGGGCGGAGGTGGGCTCGTCGAACAGGATCACCTTGGGCTGCATCGCCAGGGTGCGGGCGATGGCCGCGCGCTGCTGTTGGCCGCCGGAGAGTTGCGCGGGGTAGGCGTGGCGCTTGTCAGCGATGCCGACCTTGGCCAGCAGGGCTTCGGCAACTTCAATGGCTTCGGCCTTGCTCTGGCCGAGCACGCGGCGCGGAGCTTCGATGATGTTGTCGAGCACGCTCATGTGCGGCCAGAGATTAAAGTTTTGAAATACAAAACCGATCTCGCTGCGCAGGCGATTGATCTGTTTGCCGTCGGCAGCGACCAGTTCGCCATTCTTGGCGGCTTTGAGTTTGAGTTCTTCGCCGGCCACCAGGATCTGACCCTGATGCGGGTTTTCCAACAGGTTGATGCAACGCAGGAACGTGGACTTGCCGGAACCGGAGGAACCCAGGATCGAGATCACGTCGCCGTCGCGGGCGGTCAACGAGATGCCTTTGAGCACCTCAAGCTGTCCGTAGCGTTTGTGCAAGTTGCGGATTTCAAGCGCGGGCGTGGCCTCGGCCATGTGCGTTCCTCATAGTGTGTTGCGCTCCTGCTGTTGGCGGCCTTCCTGGCGAGGCGGCCAAGCTAGCATAGCGTTCGGATGGCAGCCAACAGCGCTACGGACAGTAAACGGATGGCCTGTGGCAGGTTGTCGCATCGGTACAGCAGACTGTCGCCCCATCAACAACCGAACAGCCGTTTGAACAAGCTTTGGCGCGACTGTCGCGTAAAAAAAGGCGCGATGTTGCCAGCTTTGGCGGGGTGTTGGAAGCGCTAACCGGCCAAACGTTCCTGATCTGCACTTTTATTGTGCGTGTCTGCATTTTTTGGTGTGTTTCCGGTGTGCTGATTCGTTCTTAAGGTGGGTGGCAGGGTAACGCTCTGGCGAAATGCCATTAATCTCAATGACTTGCGAAGGCTGCTCGATCAATGCGCAGGCCCCGTTTTCCGGGCGAATGAAACATTTTGGCGCAATTATTGCGTGCAGAATAAGAAACGCCCTGTTGGATTCTTTTTACGAGAAGGAATGTCAGACCGGGCCGACGTCATCGCTTTCCTTGCAAAGGTAGTCTTAATGAGTAGTAGCCAAAGCTCCTCCAATGGCCTCGAACAGGGGCTCAAACCGCGTCATGTGACCATGCTGTCGATCGCCGGGGTTATCGGCGCCGGGCTGTTCGTTGGCTCCGGTCATGCCATCGCTGCTGCAGGCCCGGCTGTGCTGTTGGCCTACGCCGCCGCCGGTGCTTTGGTAGTTCTGGTCATGCGAATGCTCGGCGAGATGGCTGTTGCATCGCCAGACACCGGCTCCTTCTCGACGTACGCCGATCGCGCGATCGGTCACTGGGCCGGTTTCACCATCGGCTGGCTTTACTGGTGGTTCTGGGTTTTGGTCATTCCGCTGGAGGCTAACGCCGCCGCGACTATTCTGCATGCCTGGTTCCCGAATGTGGCGATCTGGGCTTTCACCTTGGTCATCACGTTGCTGCTAACGGTGACCAACCTGTTCAGCGTGAAGAACTATGGAGAGTTCGAGTTCTGGTTCGCCCTGGTCAAAGTCGTGGCGATCATCGGCTTTATCGGTCTTGGCATTCTGGCGATCTTTGGCTTGCTGCCAACCAGCCAGGTCAGCGGCGTGTCGCACCTGTTTGACACTCAAGGCTTCCTGCCAAACGGCATGGGCGCGGTGTTGGGTGCCATCCTGACCACCATGTTTTCCTTCATGGGCACCGAGATCGTGACCATCGCGGCCGCGGAATCGAAGAACCCTGGCCAGCAGATTTCCAAGGCGACCAACTCGGTCATCTGGCGGATTGGATTGTTCTACCTCGTGTCCATCTTCATCGTTGTGGCCTTGGTGCCATGGAATGACCCGATTCTTGCCAGCGTCGGTTCCTACCAGACTGTGCTGGAGCGCATGGGCATCCCGAATGCCAAGCTGATCGTCGATATCGTGGTTCTGGTTGCGGTAACCAGCTGCTTGAACTCGGCGCTCTACACCGCTTCGCGCATGATGTTCTCGTTGGGCAAACGCGGCGATGCGCCGGCTGTTTCCCAGCGCACCAACAGCAGCGGCACACCTTACTGGGCCGTGATGCTGTCGACCGCAGCTGCGTTCCTTGCAGTGTTCGCCAACTACGTGGCCCCGGCCGCTGTATTCGAATTCCTGCTGGCCAGCTCCGGCGCCATCGCGTTGCTGGTGTACCTGGTGATCGCGATTTCGCAGCTGCGTATGCGCAAACAGCGTATGGCTCGCGGTGAAAAAATCGCCTTCAGCATGTGGCTGTTCCCGGGCCTGACCTATGCGGTGATCGTATTCATCGTCGCGGCCCTGACCATCATGCTGTTCCAGGACGCCCATCGCGTGGAAATTCTCGCAACTGGCTTGCTGAGTGTGTTGGTAGTGGCTGCCGGGTTGTTTGTGGCTCGCCGTCGCAAGCTGCAGAAAGTGGGCGCGGTGGTGCTGAACTGATTCATACCGCGTGACGCAAAACGGCCGCTGTCAGTGATGACAAGCGGCCGTTTTTGTTTCTGAAGGGGGTGTTTACTCGCTCTTTTCTTCCTGCGCATCCAGCGACTGACGATAGCTGTCCAGCGCATCGCCAAAGTCGGTGATGAATTGCGGATCGGTCAGCCAGGCCTGGGCGGCGTCGCGGTCCATGCCATCGGCCCACATGCGGTAGTCGATCAGCATGTCGGCGGCCAGGTGCGTGGCGGCCATGGCTTCGTTGTCGGCGTTTTCCATGTCCAGCAGTTCTGGGTGGTCGCTGATGATCCCGGCAAGGTTCGACAGCAGGGTCAGCAGCATGTCGTTGCGGCTGGTGGCTTCGGCGTCCCGCATTTTGCTGAACATCGCCAGGGTGTATTCCGGGATCGGCTCGCCGGGTTCGCCCAGATCATCGTCCAGTGCGGCGGGTTTTCTGCCGTGGATATTGATTTGCTTGGCTTTGGCCTTTGCGCGTTTGGCGCGTTTCTGTTGCTTGTTCAGGGATGCCATGGGAGCTCAGTTGGTTTTCTGTTGGGTTTGGGCCGCGATGGCGTCGGACGCCGCCACGTAATCAGCCTGGAAGGCCGGGGATTCGATCCACGCCAGGGCGCCGGCTTCGTCGGTCTCGGTGGACCATTGGCGGTATTCGATCAGTGCCGCGAGGATGAAGTCCATCGCGCCTTCTTCGCCTTCCTGCTCATACACCAGTTCCAGCAGCGGGTCTTCGAGGAAGGTTGCGCACATCGCTTGCTGGCTGGTTTTTTCGGCGTCGATCATTTTTTTGAACAGCTCGGTCAGGTCCACCGATTCGAAGTCGATGCGATCGTCGTTCGGGTCCAGCTCGACCGGTGCGGCGGCCCGCTGGGTGCGGTTCTGCTTGGCCTTGGCTTTGGCGCGGGAGGCGCGTTTGTTCTGCTTGTTGGCGGAGGCCATGGGCGTCGTTCCGTAATTCGTTGGGAGGGCGCATCAATCAACTGCGTGGCACTCGCCGCCCGGGAGTATCGGGGGCCAGCTCGCCGGTTTGCAGCCAGGACAATGCAATGGGCCATAGTGTGGCTTGGCATGCGCTGCGAAAAAAGGCGAAATGTCCGACTTCTTCTTCGCCGATGTCTTCGGGGGCGATTCGCAGGTGGGTGTTTGTACTGCCGGTGAAGTAGTCGAGCAGGCGTTCGATGGCCGCAATCGTGCCATAGGGATCGTCGCTGAGGCTGATGGCCAGGGTTTGTGCAGTGACATTCCCGAACGGCAGCTGGCCGCTTTTGGCGTGGATGACGCGACCGCTGGGGCGTTTCTCATATCGGGCGGCGGGCATGCTCCAGTCGCGGACGACACCCGCTGGCGTGTCTTCGAGCCAGCCCAGACGTTTGCCGGGGAAGTAGCCGTAAATCATGGTCATCAACGGCATCGCCACGTGCCACTTGGCAAACATCCGCCAACGATGGGCGGGGGCATAGTCTCGCCAGTAAGCGAACTGCGCGCCCACCGTCACCAGGCGTCGGATCACATGCCCAGAGGCTCCCAGCCCGGCCGCGCAACCGCCGAAGCTGTGGCCGACAACATCGACGGGTTGTTCCGCAAACTCGCGTTGCGCCCTTTGCAGCATCGCCTCGAAATCCAGCGCGCCCCAGTCGGACCATGAGGCCTCAAGCCCTTTCAGCGATGCGGGACGCGACTCGCCGATGCCGCGGTAGTCATAAGTGATCACGTCGAAGCCATTGGCGAACAGGTAATCGGCGAAGCGCGAGTAATGCCGGCAGCGGACTGAGGTAGCGGCGTTGATGATCACCACCGCACGGGTTGGGTCTTGATGGACATGCCGCCAGGTGAAGCCGCCGAGGAGGAAGCCGTCGGCGGCGGGCTCCTTGAAAGATTCACCGGGTGTGCGGGTGGGTAACGGCAACTCGAGTTGAGTCGGGGCCAGTGAGGGCATGTCCTGCAAATTCATCGGCTTTGAACCTTTGCGACTAGCCAACCACCATAGTCTTCACGCCGTTCATGAACAATCCACCCGTGCTTATCGAGGCCTCTGCTTGAGTAACCGCTCCTCAAGCACCGCCCATTCCCGATCCAGCTCTGTGCGAAGTTCCTCCTCGCTCGGCAGCACCAGTCTGTAGGTACTGGCGAACAGTTGTTCGTTGCCTTGCAGCACTGAATAGCGCACCACCGATTCATCTTTTTGCGCGCAGAGAATGAGGCCGACGGTGGGACCATCCGCCGGTCCGCGCTTGAGGTCGTCGTACATGCGCACGTACATGTCCATCTGGCCGACATCCTGGTGGGTCAGTACGCCGCGCTTGAGGTCGAAGATGACGAAGCATTTGAGCAGGTAGTTGTAGAACACCAGATCGATGTAGAAGTCTTTGCTCTCGGTACTGATGCGTTGCTGGCGAGCGATGAAGGCGAAGCCTTTGCCCAGTTCGAGCAGGAAGCCCTGAAGCTGATCAATCAGCGCTTGTTCGAGTTCGCTTTCCTGAACCAGGCCTGCATTGGGCAGGCCGAGAAACTCCAGTAGCATGGGGTCCCGGATGAAATCCCGAGGGTTGGCGTTCATTTGCTGGATGTTGGTGGCGGCTTCCTGCTTGACGGCAGCCCGGTCGCGGCTCGCCAGCAGGCGTTCGTAGTAGAGGGTGTTGATCTGACGCTCAAGGGCGCGGCTTGACCAGTTCTGAATAGCTGATTCGTTCATGTACCAGTGACGAGCGTTCTCGTTGTCGACTCGCAGCAGTCTGCGGTAGTGGGTCCAGCTCAATTCGGAACGCACTGCGTTCCAAATTGGAAAGGTCTGATAAAAGTCCCGCATGTATCGCAGGTTGCGTTCATCAAAACCTTTTCCAAATTCGGAAGTAAGGACTTTGGCCAGCGTCGATAGCAGCTGCTTGCCATAAGCTGCCCGACGAGCACCTTCCTGCTCGAACTCCACAATATGCCGCCCGATCTGCCAGCAGGTTTGCACCTGAACGGTATCGACCGCCCGCAGCACCTTCTGACGTGCCTCACGGATCAACTCGCCAAGATTGCCGAGCAGTGAAGTTATTTGTGGATCTTGGGTGTTATCGGGTTTGAGAGGGTTCATGACATCTTCCGCGGCTGAAGGAAACAGGTGCAAGAGGATGGCAAGAGAGCATTAGTCGGCGATGCCGGGCGCAGCTGGTAAACCGGAAGGAAATATCGGACTCATCTTGCAGGACCGGGCCGACCGCTGCCCATGCTTGAGGAGTACATCGTGTAGTCCGATTCGCAGTGAGCCCAAGTTCGAATCGATCTAAAACTTGAGCATTCAGCAACAAATCTAAAAGGAGTAACGATTGGGTTCTGTGCAACCCGGGAGTCGCCACCATGAAGTACGTCCATTCATTCATGCTGCCCATCGCCGCTGTCGGCGTACTGATGTTTCCAGCCGTGCTTAACGCCGCCAGTCTTGAACCGATCGACAGCTCAGCCGTGCAAGTCCAGCAGCAACAGCAAAACGGGATTGCCTACGTATCCGGTGGGATCGGAGAGGACGAGGCTAAAGCCATTCAGCAAACCAAGGGTTACAACCTGCACATGACCTTCTCCACCGGGCCTCAGGATGAATACATCCCGGATGTGGAAGTGGTCATCCAGAAAGCCGCAGGGCAAACAGTGCTGACACTGAGTGGGGCTGGGCCGTTGTTATACGTTCAGCTGCCTGCCGGCAAGTACACTGTCGTCGCCACGCACAAGGGTGAGGTGCGGCGTGATACAACGGATGTAGGCAGTGGTGCTGCTCGCAACCTGGTTTTCCACTGGGGCGGCGAAAACTAGTCAGGAGAGGTGGCTTGCGCGATGTCTGATCAAATCGCAGGCATAAAAAAACCCTGAATCTTGCGATTCAGGGTTTTCGGTATTTGGTGCCCAGAGACGGAATCGAACCGCCGACACGGGGATTTTCAATCCCCTGCTCTACCGACTGAGCTATCTGGGCAACGGGGCGCATTAAACGGGTTTTTCAGGGGGTCGTCAAGCAAGTTTTCAAAAAATATTTAATTATTACCGTCGCTTACGCGCCGACCCCGGATTTTGATCAATTATTGAGCAGGTGGAACGTAGCCTTCGGCCTTGGCGTATTCCTCGCCGGAAAAGAACTTGTCCATCTCGCCCTGAAGATATTTGCGGTCTTCGGCGTTCATCATGTTCAGGCGTTTTTCGTTGATCAGCAGGGTCTGGTGTTTTTGCCAGTCGGCCCAGGCCTTGGCCGAAACGTGGTCAAAAATGTCCTGACCTTTTGCTCCCGGAAATGGAGCGCGCTCCAGGGCGGGCAATTCTTCTTTGTACTTGCGGCACATGATGGTGCGGGTCATGACGACTCTCCTGCGTTCAATACGGCGGCCGCGCGTTCGAGCAAGGTTTTGACCGGGGCGGCAAGGCCCAGGCGCGGCGGGGTGGCGAGGTTATACCAGAGCCAGTCGGCCTCGGCCACGTGATGGCCGACCTCCTGGACCTGGACCAGCCAGGGTTCGATGGATAACTGAAAGTGGCTGAAGGTATGCACCAGGCTCGGCAACGCCTGTTGGCTGCCCAGTTCCAGCGAGTGCTGCGAAGCCAGGTGTTGCAGGTCGTCGAGGTCATCGAGTTCCGGCAGGCTCCAGAGACCGCCCCACAGGCCCGTGGAAGGGCGACGGTAAAGCAGAATCGCGCCTTCGCCATTGGCGAGCATCGGCATCAGCGTGCGCTTCTGTGGCACGGCTTTGCGCGGCTTGGGGATCGGGTAGCGGGTTTCCAGGCCAAGCATGTGCGCTTCGCAGCCCTTTTCCAGTGGGCAGAGCAGGCAGCTCGGTTTGCTGCGGGTGCAGAGCGTGGCGCCCAGGTCCATCATCGCCTGGGTGTAGGCGTTGACCCGATCGTACGGTGTAAAGCGCTCAGCGTTGGCCCACAGCTGTTTGGCGACCTTCGGCTCGCCTGGATAACCCTCTTGTGCGGTAAAGCGCGCCAGCACCCGTTTGACGTTGCCGTCGAGGATCGGTGCGCGGATGCCCATGCTCAGGCTGGCAATCGCGCCGGCCGTGGACAGGCCAATACCCGGCAGATCGGTGAGTTTTTCCACATCACGGGGAAACTCGCCGCCATATTCAGCGACGACAATCTTCGCGGTCTTCTGCAAATTGCGCGCGCGGGTGTAGTAACCGAGGCCGGTCCACAAGTGCAGCACTTCGTCTTCCGGCGCGGCGGCCAAGGCTTCGACGGTTGGCAGCGAGGCCATGAAGCGGTCGAAGTAGTTCAGCACAGTGCTGACCTGGGTCTGCTGCAACATGATTTCCGAGACCCACACCCGGTAGGGAGTGATGCCCTGTTGCCACGGTAAGTCATGGCGACCGTGGCGGTCGTACCAATCCAGCACCGCCGTTGAAAACTGCTCGGCTCTCATCGCTTGAACAGCCCCTTGAGCGCGTTTTTCAGTTCCGGGCTGACTTTATCGCCAAGCTTCTCGTCGATTTTTTCGCTGATCCGCTCGCCGGCCAGTTTGCTGGCGACTTGTCCCATGCGTTCGTTGTCGAGGCGGCAAGCCTTGGCGCCCAGTTCCAGCGGGCCACGGCAGCGCAGCGGCCACTCGATGCCGACGTAGCGCTCGCCGACCTGGCAGGCCGGGTCCGGCATATCGCTCTTGTCGCCTTCGACGATGATGCCGACGCGGTAATCCATGCCCAGCACCCGCAGGTCGATGTCGCCGTTGCCGTTGACGGTCATGCCCGGGATGCGCACTTTCAGGTCCGGGTTGCTGGCCACGCCGTTGCGGAACGTCAGGTTGCCCTTGAGCTCCTCGAACGGTGTGTCCTTGCCCCGCGGTTCGCCGCTGAGGGTTTTGCGATTCAGGGTGGCGATACCCTTGCACAGTTGCTGTTCGAGGTTGGCATTGAGCAACACGCCGTTACTGATGACGAAACTGGCGTTGCCGTTGAGGCTGTCGACCAGCGCGCTCTGGCTATTGCCGCTGCCTGTCAGGGCGCTGTCGAGCGTAACCAGGCCTTTGACCGGTGGATTTTTCCCCTGACTTTCGAGGATTTTTTCCAAGGGTACTTTGCTGATGCGTGTCTGCATGTTCAGTGCCGGCACTGGCTGGCGCACGTCCAGGGTGCCCTTGGCTTCGAAGTTGCCGTCGTACAGATCGCCGCGCAGGTTCTTCAGGGTCAGCAGGCCGTCCTGGCCAGTAGCCTTCAGCACTGCGTTCTGAATCGGCAATTTGTCGAGGGTCAGTTGGCCGAAGGTCAGGTCGACGTCCACGTCGAGTTTGCTCAGGCGCTCAACCGGCAACAGGCGTTCGGTGCTCCACGGGCCTTTGGTCGGTGATGGCGGCAGCGGTGTGCTGCCGGCGCCGGCCAGGGCATCGGCCTCGGTGCTGGCCACTTCGGCTTTGCGCACCTGCGTCGCGCTGTTGGCTTCGGCGGATTTTGGCGGCAGGTAACGGTCGACATTGAAGGTGTCAGCCTTGAGGTTTGCCCGCAGCGATTGCTTGGAAAAGTCTTCAACCGCGATACGGCCGCTGAAGTTGCTGTCGTCGAGTTTCAGGTTGATGTTATCGAGCGACAAACTGGTCGGCGTGGCAGCGATATGGCTGGACAGCTCGACTTTGCTCAGGCTGCCCTCGGCCATCGCCGGGAGTTTCTGGCCGATGCTGTCGACGAATTTCGCCAGATCGAATTGGGCAATCGACAGGCCACCGCTGATTTGCGGAATCTTGTCGAGGTCGTTGGCCTTCAGTTCACCCAAGGCGCGCAGCTGGTTGGCGGAGATCTTGATGCCGGTCCATTCGGCGACGTTGGCAGCCTTGTCCAGCAGCAGCTGACCTTGAGCGGCGAAGGTCATGGTTTTGCCCTGCAGCGGATCGCCGGAGACTTCACCGGAGAGTTTCATGTCTTCGAATTTGTAGCGCTGCAGCGCACGCTCGAAACGCAACTCGCCGGCCAGTTCGGTCCGCACCCGCAGAACCGGTTGGTTGGTGCCCAGAAACGCGGTGAGTTTGATCGGGATGTTGGTCGAGTCATGTACCGGGCCAGTACTCAGCTGGATACTTTCGGCGCTGAACTGCTTGCCGGTTTTCTCGTCACTGTATTCAACGCGGGCGTTGTTGACGGTCAGGCTGTCGATGTCCAGGCGGATCGGCTGAGTCGGCTTTTCTGCCTGTGCGGTAGTCGTTGGCGCAGGTTCGCCGGTAGTGGCGCCTGGCGTGGCTGAGGTCGTCGCAGTGGCAGGTGCCGGAATCTTGCCGATGTCTTCCCAGTTACCGTGGCCGTCCTTGTCACGGTTCAGGCGCAGGTTAAGGCCTTCGACGCGTACATCGCTCATCTGCACTTCACGGCGCAGCAGCGGAATCACGCGAACCGATAGGCCGAGCATCTGCAAGTCTGCGAACGGTTCGGTGGGCTTGGCGAGGGTCGCCACACTGGCTTCGTGCAATTCCAGGCCCAGCCACGGAAACAGGCTCCAGCCGATATCGCCATTGAGCGTCAGCTCGATGTGGGCCTTGTCGCGGGCAATCTGGCGAATCTCGTCTTTATAGTCGTTGGGATCGAAGAGGTGGGTCAGGGCAAAGCCCAGCGCCACAATGATCAGCAACAGCCCGAGAAGTACCAGACCCAGGATTTTGCCGAACGCTTTCATGGGCGAGTCCTTGTATTAGTCGAATTCGAAATTTAGCCGGGGAGTATAGCGCTCCGAAGTGGCTGACCGGTCAGCGATCACGTTGGGAGCACATCCAGCGGCACGTTCAGCTTAGCCGCCAGCGCTTGGGCTTCCAGGTGCCCGGCGGGTGCCAGCAGGTGCAACGTCGCGCCCGATTGCGACGCCATTTTTTGCGCTTCGTTCACCAGGCGCTCGGCAACACCACGACGACGGGTGATTTTTCGTACGCATAATTGGGACAAATGCCAGACGTCGTGGTGCCGTTGCAAACGTGCCGCGCCCAGCAACCGATCGTTGAAGCGTCCGGCGATCAGCGAACCGTCCCGCAGGCAGCTTTCGATCAGCTCGGTATCCCCTGTGAAGGGCGCGAACAGCCAGTCCGGGGCGTCGCGGTAGATCTTCTGAAGATCTTGCTGATCCTGATAAGTGGCCTGGTTCAGCAGCTCGACAATGATCGGCATGGTGCCTCCCTTGAAAGTAATCGCGTGAAAACAAATTGTTGCAGTTGTACGAGAACAGACGACTTACAAAAAGGTGATATCACTTTGGTTTTTCTGTCACGTGCAAATGGTAACCTCTGCCCGTTCGTCCGTCCTTACTGCGACGTGATGTCGCACCAAAATGGAGCTTCACCTAAAAAACAGTCATGCCTGCGTGCATAAAGGCTGGGG
This sequence comes from Pseudomonas sp. B21-015, assembly GCF_024749285.1. Classification (NCBI taxonomy): domain Bacteria; kingdom Pseudomonadati; phylum Pseudomonadota; class Gammaproteobacteria; order Pseudomonadales; family Pseudomonadaceae; genus Pseudomonas; species Pseudomonas sp. B21-015. The sequence continues at coordinate 6,158,677 of NZ_CP087196.1, read as the reverse complement.
GCGAAGAGCGGCTGGCGAACCATACTAAAAATTGGGGGATACACCATGACTACGAGCATCACGGCGGACGGCTTTGCCGGCCAGCCCGCGTTCCTGTCCAAGGAACGCATCATCGCCAAGCCCGGTTTTAACCGTTGGCTGGTTCCACCGGCCGCTCTGGCCATCCACCTGTGCATCGGCATGGCCTACGGATTTTCGGTGTTCTGGTTGCCACTGTCCAAAGCCCTGGGCGTCACCAAAGCCGTGACTTGCGCGCCGGACATGAGCTTTATCGCTCAGGTCTTTTCGTCTCAATGCGACTGGCCGATCTCGATGCTCGGCTGGATCTACACTCTGTTCTTCATCTTCCTCGGCTGCTCGGCAGCGATCTGGGGCGGCTGGCTGGAGCACGCAGGTCCTCGCAAGGCCGGTGTTGTATCGGCTCTGTGCTGGTGTGGCGGTCTGTTGATTTCAGCGCTGGGGGTTTATACCCACCAGATCTGGCTGATGTGGATCGGCTCCGGGGTCATTGGCGGTATCGGCCTGGGCCTGGGTTACATCTCGCCGGTCTCGACCCTGATCAAGTGGTTCCCGGACAAGCGCGGCATGGCAACCGGCATGGCAATCATGGGTTTCGGTGGCGGGGCGATGGTCGGTGCTCCGCTGGCTACTGCACTGATGGGCCACTTCGCTTCGCCAACCAGCGTGGGCGTATGGCAGAGCTTCCTGGTGATGGCCGCGATCTACTTCGTGTTCATGATCGGTGGCGCGCTGTCCTACCGCGTCCCGCCAACCGGCTGGAAGCCTGAAGGCTGGACGGCGCCGGCGAAAAAAGCCTCGAACGCGATGATCACTCACCGTCACGTCCATGTGAATGTGGCGTGGAAGACCCCGCAATTCCGTCTGGTGTGGCTGGTGCTGTGCCTGAACGTTTCGGCAGGTATCGGCATCCTCGGCATGGCTTCGCCGCTGTTGCAGGAAGTGTTCGCCGGTAAACTGCTCGGCAACGACCTGAAGTTCGGTCAGTTGGACGCTTCGCAACTGGCTTCGATCGCTGCAATCGCTGCCGGCTTCACCGGTTTGCTGAGCCTGTTCAACATCGGTGGCCGGTTCTTCTGGGCTTCGTTCTCGGACTACCTGGGCCGCAAAAACACCTACTTTGTGTTCTTCGCCCTGGGTTTCGCCTTGTACTCGCTGATTCCGAACCTCGGTCACTTGGGCAGCGTTGCGCTGTTCGTGGCGGCGTTCTGCATCATTCTGTCGATGTACGGCGGTGGTTTTGCGACGGTGCCGGCTTATCTGGCGGACCTGTTCGGTACGCAAATGGTCGGCGCGATCCACGGTCGTCTGCTGACGGCCTGGGCGGCAGCGGGTGTATTGGGTCCGGTGTTGGTGAACTACCTGCGAGAATATCAGCTGAGCATCGGTGTTGAGCGCGCAGCGGCTTACGACATCACCTTGTACATCCTCGCGGGCCTGCTGGTGCTGGGTTTCATCTGCAACCTGCTGGTGCGTCCGGTGGCCGACAAGTACTTCATGACCGACGCTGAACTGGCTGCCGAACAGGCGCTGGGCCACGACAAAGGTGCTGACGCTAGCACCGTGCTGGAGTGGAAAGCGGATGCAGGCACCAAGCCTTTGGCAGTGGCGGCATGGCTGGTGGTGGGTATTCCGTTGGCGTGGGGTGTTTGGGTGACCCTGCAGAAAACAGCGGTCCTGTTTCATTAAGTAAACGCATCATCCCTGTGGGAGCGAGCCTGCTCGCGATAGCGGTCTGACAGTCAACATAGATGTTGAATGTGATGGCCCTATCGCGAGCAGGCTCGCTCCCACATTTGTTTTCCGCGACCGCAGAATTTGATTCGCACGCTTGTACTGACATGTATATCCCCAACAGCAGGGGTTCACTCCGTCAGTGATATCACCTCTCATGTTTCTGTTTAGCGCCCGCGCCCCTATAATGGCTGCCTTTTTCGCCCCAATGATTTTGCGGAGCTGGTGATGGCCGAACGTATGGCGTCTGTCGAGCGCGACACTCTGGAAACCCAGATCAAAGCCTCGATCAACCTGGATGGCACCGGAAAGGCCCGATTTGATATCGGCGTACCTTTTCTTGAGCACATGCTGGACCAGATCGCCCGTCACGGGCTGATCGACCTGGATATTGTCAGCAAGGGCGACCTGCATATCGACGACCACCACACGGTGGAAGACGTCGGTATTACCCTGGGTCAAGCCTTCGCCAAAGCAATCGGCGACAAGAAAGGCATCCGTCGCTACGGCCACGCCTACGTGCCGCTCGATGAAGCGCTGTCGCGTGTGGTGATTGACTTCTCCGGCCGTCCTGGCCTGCAGATGCACGTCCCCTACACCCGTGCCACCGTTGGCGGCTTCGACGTTGACCTGTTCCAGGAATTCTTCCAGGGCTTCGTCAACCACGCGCTCGTCAGCCTGCACATCGACAACCTGCGCGGCACCAACACTCACCACCAGATCGAAACCGTGTTCAAGGCTTTCGGCCGCGCACTGCGCATGGCGGTAGAGCTGGATGACCGCATGGCCGGTCAGATGCCGTCGACCAAAGGCGTTCTGTAATGCAGACGGTCGCGGTTATCGATTACGGCATGGGCAACCTGCACTCGGTGGCCAAGGCCCTCGAGCACGTCGGTGCCGGCAAGGTGCTGATCACCAGCGATGCCGATGTGATTCGCGAAGCCGACCGGGTGGTATTCCCCGGCGTCGGCGCGATTCGCGATTGCATGGCGGAGATCCGTCGCCTGGGCTTCGACTCGCTGGTGCGTGAAGTCAGCCAGGACCGTCCGTTCCTCGGCATTTGCGTGGGCATGCAAGCCTTGCTCGACAGCAGCGAAGAAAACGACGGCGTCGATTGCATCGGCCTGTTTCCAGGCCAGGTGAAGTTCTTTGGCAAGGATCTGCACGAAGACGGCGAGCACCTGAAAGTGCCGCACATGGGCTGGAACGAAGTGAAGCAGACGGTGGCTCACCCGCTGTGGCACAACATTCCGGACCTGGCGCGTTTCTACTTCGTGCACAGCTACTACATCGCTGCCGGCAATGCGCGGCAGGTGGTGGGTAGTGGTCACTACGGGGTCGATTTCGCCGCCGCGCTGGCCGACGGTTCGCGTTTCGCCGTGCAGTTCCACCCGGAGAAGAGCCACACCCATGGCCTGCAATTGCTGCAGAACTTCGCCGCGTGGGATGGTCGCTGGTAAATGGCCGTCAAGAAGGGCAAGCCGCCGATCCTGACCCTCACTCCCGAACAGGAGAGCGAGGCCAATCACAAGATCAAACGCTTCATGGAAGACCGCTTCGAACTGGACCTGGGTTCGTTCGAAGCGGCTGAAATCCTTGAGCTGTTTACCCGCGAAATTGCTCCGCATTATTACAACAGGGCGATTTTCGATGTGCAGACGCACCTCAAAGAGAGGTTCGAAAGCATCGAAAGCGACTTGTGGGCGCTCGAGAAAAACTGATTTCCGAGCGAAGCTGAACACTCGAATTTGAAGGTTTGCCAGATGCTGATTATTCCCGCTATCGATCTCAAAGACGGTGCCTGTGTTCGTCTGCGCCAGGGCCGCATGGAAGATTCCACGGTGTTCTCCGATGACCCGGTGAGCATGGCTGCCAAGTGGGTGGAGGGCGGTTGCCGCCGTCTGCATCTGGTCGACCTGAACGGTGCCTTCGAAGGCCAGCCGGTCAACGGCGAAGTGGTCACCGCCATCGCCAAACGCTACCCGAACCTGCCGATTCAGATCGGCGGCGGTATCCGCTCGCTGGAAACCATTGAACACTACGTAAAAGCGGGCGTGAGCTACGTGATCATCGGCACCAAAGCCGTGAAAGATCCGGCCTTCGTGGCTGAAGCCTGCCGTGCGTTTCCGGGCAAGGTTATTGTCGGTCTGGACGCCAAAGACGGTTTTGTCGCCACCGACGGCTGGGCTGAAATCAGCACCGTTCAGGTGATCGACCTGGCCAGGCAATTCGAAGCTGACGGCGTGTCCGCGATCGTTTATACCGACATCGCCAAAGACGGCATGATGCAGGGCTGCAACGTTTCGTACACCGCCGCCCTGGCCGCTGCGACGAAGATCCCGGTGATCGCTTCCGGCGGTATCCACAATCTGGGTGACATCAAGTCGCTGCTCGACGCCAAGGCGCCAGGCATCATCGGCGCGATCACCGGGCGGGCGATTTACGAAGGCACCCTCGATGTTGCGCAAGCGCAAGCTTTCTGCGATTCGTACAAAGGCTGAGGACTGACCATGGCGCTGGCCAAACGCATCATCCCTTGCCTGGACGTGGATAACGGCCGGGTGGTCAAGGGCGTCAAGTTCGAGAACATTCGCGACGCCGGCGACCCGGTGGAAATCGCCCGTCGTTACGACGAGCAGGGTGCCGACGAAATTACCTTTCTCGACATCACCGCCAGCGTCGACGGCCGCGACACCACGCTGCATACCGTCGAACGCATGGCCAGCCAGGTGTTCATTCCGCTGACCGTGGGCGGTGGCGTGCGTACCGTGCAGGATATTCGCAACTTGCTCAATGCCGGTGCGGACAAGGTCTCGATCAACACCGCTGCGGTGTTCAATCCGGAATTCGTCGGCGAAGCGGCTCAGCATTTTGGCTCGCAGTGCATCGTCGTCGCCATCGACGCGAAGAAGGTCTCTGGTCCGGGCGAACCACCGCGCTGGGAAATCTTCACCCATGGCGGTCGCAAGCCTACCGGTCTCGACGCTGTTGAATGGGCAAAGAAGATGGAAGGCCTCGGTGCCGGTGAAATCCTGCTGACCAGCATGGACCAGGACGGCATGAAAAACGGCTTCGACCTGGGCGTCACCCGCGCCATCAGTGATGCGCTGGGGATTCCGGTGATTGCTTCCGGCGGTGTCGGCAACTTGCAGCACTTGGCCGACGGCATTCTCGAAGGCCACGCCAGCGCGGTGTTGGCGGCGAGTATTTTCCACTTCGGCGAATACACCGTGCAGGAAGCCAAGGCTTACATGGCTCATCGCGGCATCGTGATGCGTTAAACAGTACGGGCCAGTGGACAGTATGGCGGGCTCAAGGCACTCTTGAGCACGCCACGGATTCCGGTAGCCCGACATGCTTAAACGTCTTCTTCTTCTTGTCCTCGCCAGCGCTTCTCTGTTGCTCATCAATGGAGCCCGCGCCGAAGAAAGTCCCGCCACCGACCTGGTGTTGCTGACGGAAAATTTTCCGCCGTACAACATGGCGAAAAACGGCAAGAACTTCGCTCAGGACGAGAACATCAACGGCATTGCCGCGGACATCGTCCGCGAGATGTTCAAGCGCGCCGACATCACTTACAGCCTGACGCTGCGCTTCCCTTGGGAGCGAATCTACAAACTCGCCCTGGAAAACCCCGGTTATGGCGTGTTCGTGATGGCGCGGTTGCCGGACCGCGAGAAACTCTTCAAGTGGGTCGGTCCGATCGGTCCAGACGACTGGATCATGCTGGCCAGGGCCGATAGCAAGATCACCCTCGAGTCGCTGTCGCAGGCGCGCAAATACAAGATTGGTGCCTACAAGGGCGACGCAATTGCCGAGACACTGGCCAAGCAAGGGCTGAAACCGATTGTAGTGCTGCGAGATCAGGACAACGCAAAAAAACTGGTTAACGGCCAGATCGACCTGTGGGCCACCGGTGACCCGGCAGGTCGCTATCTGGCGCGTCAGGAAGGCGTGAACGGGCTCAAGACCGTGTTGCGCTTTAATAGCGCCGAGTTGTACCTGGCGTTGAATAAAGACGTTTCGGATGAAACCGTCGCCAAGTTGCAAGCCGCGCTGGATCAACTGCGCAAGGAAGGCGTCGTTGACGACATCATGGGGCGCTATTTGTAGCAATTACCTCAATGTTGTCTGACGCGTAGCGTCCGGTGTCGCGCTCAAGTACACGGCACTTGTAAATACGTTATTCAATGCCGCCCTTATCAGGTGCTGTTCCCCTGAGGCGACACCGATAATACAGAGCGCATGTGCGCCGCTTTGTGGCCCGATTTCAGTATTGATGTAAGCACCTTCAGTGCTGATGGCGGTACTGTAATTGTTTGGAGCCTTGCAGTCCCTGGCGTTATGGACCGTTTTGTAGCGATAGAAGGGCGCCTCGAGGGAGAACCTGAAGTCCCACGTAGGCAATACGATTTGTCCATCCGCGTTTTGCGTTCTATGAACGTATGACTTGAGCTTCCAGGGCTCTGTGACAGTCAGCTCGACTGGCTCCAACGAACAGTCCGATCCATTGCTGGTGAATACACCGTCTATAAAGCACTTGTGCAGAAAGTTGGCTGAGTAGCTGTAGTTGAAACGGGCGGCCTTGCAAGACGTCGAGTGCTCACAGTCGGGCGGCGCTGGTGTATTGCGCGAGACCGCGATTTTACTGACGATGCCGGTGATTTCATTGGTGCGGCGGTTCAGCATCGGGCTACCGGAGCCGCCAGCGTGAAGGTCGCAGCTGTTTTTCATGGCCAAAGGGAACACCCCGGGATGATCGATGAACGTTCCGGCGGTTTGTTCAGCGCAGGCGCTCAATCGAAGCCCTTGTTCGGTAAAGCCGTTCGGCGCGCTAATGTTAAGCGCATCATGACTTTCGTTGGTTTGATGGGCCGCCAGCTTGAGCGGGTTGACCCCGGCCTGTATCAGCGACGCCAATGTTGCGTCGACCTCCAGTACTGCAAGATCGGTTCCGACCAGGCTGCTCCATCGGGCAGTGCGGATGGCGTATCGGCGCTTACGCTGTGGCATGTCATGAAAGTAGTGGAAGGTGACGCTGGCGTTCAAAGGCAGATTGGTCCGCGCCGAACCGTACTGAAAGAACACGCAATGCCCGCTGGTGAGCAGGTAAGCAGGGCCAGTGGCTCGGCCTTGCCTGTTTCGCGTATTCAGTAGAACGGCGCTGCAGGTCTCGCCCGATTGGAGACTGAGTCGTCCCACACCGCTCCAGATTTCATAAAGATGCTCACTGTTTTGCAGGGCTCTTGAAGGGGAGTCGTTGACGGCGCCTTCGCCCAGGTCGCGGGCCTGCACTGTGGAAATAGCCAGCAGGCCAATCAGGCCTGCGAAGCAAAAGAAGCTGAGGTATTTCATATCCATTCCTTGGTGATGAAATTCAGGGTGAGCGATATCGTGGCACGGGTCGGCGTACCGGCAGGTATAAATAGTTATCGCGAAAGGGAGTGGGCTACGAGGAATTACCGGGCGAGCGGGAGGCGGTACTGGCCATCCTTGCCGTGCGCTGCCGTTGCACGATTGCCGCGCACGCTGATCATTTGTTTGATATCGATCCAGTCAATGCCTTGAGCCTTGAGCCTGGGCAATTCACGCTCAAGCACCGCCAGGGTTTGTGGATAAGGGTGGCCGATCATCACCGCCGAGCCCTGCTTGCGCGCCAGGCTGATAGCCGTTTGTAGCTGAGCGAAGATCGCGGCTTCAGTGGGCTCGTCATCCAGGAACACATCCCGCGAAACGCTCGCCAGACCAATTTTTTGCGCCTCGGCAGCTGCCACGGTTTGCGCGCTGGTACGACTGTCGACAAAGAACTTGTGCCGCCGCTGCAAGTCCGCCATCAGCCAGGCCATGGCCGGTTGCTGAACGGTCATGCGGCTGCCCATGTGGTTGTTGATGCCCGCGGTATACGGCACAGCCTGGAACGCCGCGTTCAGGCGCTTTTCGAGTTCTTCGATGGGCAACTCGGGATGCCAGGCGAACGGCCCGGTGGCCGGGTCCATGGGCATGTGCAGGATGACGGTCTTGCCGGCACGATGGGCTTCGCGGGCGAATTCGGTGGCGTGGGGCGTATCCGGCATGATGGCCGTGGTGACCGGGCCGGGCAGGGCCAGTACGCGTCGATCCCGGGGCAGGTTCTGCCCCAGGTCATCGATGATCAGGCTCAGGTAAGCCTTGTGAGGTGTGGTCGCTGTCGTGAAGGGTGCCGCGTGAGCAACACCCGCCAGGCTGCACAACAGACCGAGGAGCAACCGCAGGCGCATCTCAGTGGCCGCGGGTAATGCTCAGTCCTTTGAGTAGGCTCAGGGCCTGGGCCAACTGGTAATCGTCATCCTGCGGCATGGCCTTGGCTTTGCCAGCAGAACCAGTCGGTTTGTCGGCGCCGCCGTTGCCATTGCCCAGGTGACCTTGCAGGTCGGCTTCCTTGAAGTACTCGCCGTCCTGCTCGTTGGTGATCTTGGCCTTGCGCACTTCGATGTCCGGGACGATGCCTTGAGCCTGAATCGAGCGGCCATTCGGCGTGTAGTACAGCGCCGTGGTGATTTTCAGTGCGCGCTCGTTGTTCAGTGGCAACACGGTCTGGACCGAGCCTTTGCCGAAACTGGTGGTGCCCATGACGACCGCGCGTTTCTGATCCTGCAGGGCGCCGGCGACAATTTCCGAGGCCGAGGCGCTGCCACCGTTGATCAGCACGACCATTGGCACGGCTTCGCTTTCGTCCTTGCCGGTGGCGGAGAAGCGCAGTTCGGAGTTGGCGATGCGGCCCTTGGTGTAGACGATCAGGCCCTTGGTGATGAAGTGGTCGACCACTTCCACCGCCGATTGCAGCACGCCGCCCGGGTTGTTACGCAGGTCGAGAACGATGCCGCTGAGCTTCTTGCCGTTGTCCTTGCGCAACTTGGCCAGGGCCTTGGAGACTTCTTCGCCGGTCTTGACCTGGAACTGGGTGATGCGGATGTAGCCGTAGCCGGACTCCAGCAGTTGGCTCTTCACGCTCTTCACCTGAATGATGGCGCGGACCAGGGTCACGTCGAACGGCGCGCCGCCGTCGCGCACCAGGGTCAGGGTGATTTTCTGGCCGATCTTGCCGCGCATCTTGTCCACGGCTTCGGTCATGCTCTGGCCGCGAGTCGGCTGGCCGTTGATCTTGACGATGAAGTCGCCGGCCTGAATGCCAGCCTTGGAGGCCGGGGTGTCATCGATGGGCGAAACCACTTTGATGAAACCGTCTTCGGCGCCGACTTCGATGCCCAGGCCGCCGAATTCGCCGCTGGTGCTTTCCTGCAATTCAGCGAAGTCTTCCGGGCCCAGGTAGGCGGAGTGCGGGTCGAGGTTGCTGAGCATGCCTTTGATAGCGTTTTCCAGCAGGATCTTGTCGTCCACCGGCTCTACATAGGCTGCCTTGATCCGGTCCATGACCTCGGCAAAGGTGCGCAACTCGTCCAGCGGCAATGGCGCCTTGGTGGTCGCGGCGGTGCCGGCAGGTGCGACCGCCGGGGTCGGTTGAGCAGCAAACGCCAGCGGCGCGCCGATCACCAGGGCAATCGTCAGGGCCAGCGAGGTAAGGCGGGACAAATACAGCATGTCGAACGAACTCCTGAAGTAGATGGCGTACTTATCCTTGCGCACGACACCATTGCGCTGGATCACTCGGGTGACCCTGCTGACGAATAGCGAAATACAGCGCTGGTGTGTCCTGCCCGCCACTGTTACCGACAGTGGAGATGGACTCACCGGCTTTTACCACGTCACCCGCAGACTTGAGCAGCGTCTGGTTGTGACCGTAAAGGCTCAAAAAACCGTTGCCGTGGTCGAGAATCACCAGCAACCCGGCGCCACGCAGCCAGTCGGCAAACACTACCCGGCCGCCGTGAACGGCATGCACCTGGCTGCCGGCGGAGGCGCTGATCATCACGCCATCCCACTTGGTGCGGGCATCGTCGCCACGGGTTTCACCGAAGCGCGCCAGCAGTCGACCATCAACCGGCCACGGAAGTCTGCCGCGGGTGGAAGCGAAGGGGCCGCCAAAGGTCTCGCCTGAACTTGAAACCAGTGCGCCGGGTGTCGATTTGGCGGGTTTGCGTGGGGCGTCGGTGGCATCTGCTTCAGCCTGAGCCTCACGTAACCGCTTTTTTTCGGCTTCCTGCTGGGCGATCAGCGCTTTTTGCCGCGCTTCTTCTGCCTCTCGGGCCTGACGGGCCAAGGTTTCTTCAATGGTTTTAAGGACTTTAGACAGGTCTGCCTGATCCTGCTCGCGGGTCGCCAGTTTCTGATCGCGAGCCTTTACGTCGTCGTTGAGCTTGGCCAGGACTTGCTGACGCTCTTTGCGGACCTTGTCGAGTTCGTCGCGCTGGCTGTCGAGGCTGCTTTTCTGCACCAGCAATTGCGCTTGCTGCAGGCCGATGTCTTTTTCGACATTGGCCAGTTGGCGCAGGGTTTCGTTGAAATTCTTCAGCTGCTCCAGGCGGGCCTGGCTCAGGTAGTCGTAATAGGTAAGGGTGCGGGCGAATTTTTCCGGGTTCTGCTGGTTGAGCAGCAGTTTCAGGTACTCCTGGCGGCCATTCTGATAGGCCGCGCGGGCCTGGATGGCGATCAGTCGTTGCTGTTCAATGCGCGCGCTCTGGAGTTTTTTTTTCTCACCATCGAGTCGCTGCAGCTCGGATTCGCTTTTCTTCAGCTCTTTTTGCAGCGCCTCGACCTGCTTCTCGAGCTTGCCCATCTCGGTTTCGGTGCCTTTGAGATCTTTCTGCACCCCGGACTTTTCTTCCTGGAGCTTGCCCAGCAGTTTTTTCAGCTCGGCAATGTCCTGACGCGTGGCGTCCAACTGTTGTTGGGTTTGCGTGCGCTCGTCGGCAAAGGCCGGTTGGAGCAGGCAAGTCAGGGCAAGGGCTATCAGGACGCGAAGCATAGAGGCGGGCGACACCAGGGAAAGGGACGGCCTAGTATGCCCGCCATGCGCAGCAAAAAAAATGCCCAATTGGGGCTGTGTGATAACTGGAGTGGGGTTCAGGGGCAATTAGTCTTCGAAACCACCACAAACCACTGTGGGAGCGGCGGTGCGACGATTCGACTTGCCCGCGATGGCGTCCTGACATTCAACATGGATGTTGGCTGTCAGATTGCTATCGCGAGCAAGCTCGCTCCCACAGGGTTTTTCGGTGTTCAGGGTAACCGAGTTACACCAGAATCGAAGTGCCCGTCATCTCGGCCGGCTTCTCAAGCCCCAACAACATCAGCATGGTCGGCGCCACGTCGGCCAGCACGCCGCCTTCGCGAACCTTCAAGTCACGCTTGCCGACATAGATGAACGGCACCGGCTCGGTGGTGTGGGCAGTGTGGGCCTGGCCGGTGGAGGCGTCGGACATTTGCTCGACGTTGCCATGGTCGGCAGTAATCAACGCTTCGCCGCCGACTTTTTCCAGCGCATCGACGATGCGGCCGACGCACAGGTCCAGGCACTCGACCGCTTTGACTGCTGCCTCGAACACACCGCTGTGGCCGACCATGTCGCCGTTGGCGTAGTTGACCACGATCACGTCGTAACGCTGGTTTGCAATGGCGTCGACGATGCGGTCGGTGACTTCCGGGGCACTCATCTCGGGCTGCAAGTCATAGGTGGCGACTTTCGGCGACGGGATCAGGATGCGTTCTTCGCCCGGGAACGGTTCTTCGCGACCGCCGGAGAAGAAGAAAGTCACGTGGGCGTATTTCTCGGTTTCGGCGATGCGCAGCTGCGTCTTGCCGTTTTTCGCCAGGTAATCGCCCAGCACGTTGTCCAGGCTGCCCGCGGCGAAGGCCGACGGCGCGGGGATGCTGGCGGCGTATTGGGTCAGCATGACGAAGCCGGCAAGCTTCGGCTTGCGAGCGCGTTCGAATTCCTTGAAATCGTCCTCGACGAATACGCGGGTCAGTTCGCGAGCCCGGTCGGCGCGGAAGTTCATGAAGACCACGGCGTCGCCGTCTTCAACCTTGACCGGCTCACCGATGCTGGTGGCTTTGACAAATTCGTCGCTCTCGCCCCGCTCATAAGCGGCTTGCAGGCCTTCCTGGGCGGTGGCAGCGTTGAATTCGCTGGCGCCATCGACAATCAGGTTGTAGGCCTGGGACACACGATCCCAACGGTTGTCGCGGTCCATGGCGTAGTAACGGCCAATGATGCTGGCGATCCGGCCTTTGCCGAGGGCCTCGAAGGTCGCGTCCAGCAGTTCGATCGACGACTGGGCGCTTTTCGGCGGCGTGTCGCGGCCGTCGAGGAAGGCGTGCAGGTAGATTTTTTCGGCGCCGCGCTTGTAGGCCAGTTCAGCCATGGCGATCAGGTGGTCCTGGTGGCTGTGAACGCCGCCATCGGACAGCAAACCCATGAAGTGCACGGCTTTGCCGGCAGCAACGGCTTTATCCACCGCGGCGCAGATGGTCGGGTTCTCGAAGAACTCGCCGTCGCGGATCGCTTTGGTCACGCGGGTGAAGTCCTGATACACCACCCGGCCGGCGCCGAGGTTCATGTGGCCGACTTCGGAGTTACCCATCTGGCCGTCCGGCAAGCCGACGTCCATGCCGCTGCCCGAGATCAGGCCGTTCGGCACGGTGGCCCACAGGCGGTCCAGTACGGGCTTCTTCGCCGCATAGATGGCGTTGGATTCCTGGCTGTCACTGTGACCGAAGCCGTCGAGAATCATCAGGACCAAAGGTTTAGGCGTGGTAGTCATAGATTCCACTCGTGGCTGAGTTAAAAAGAGGGCGATGGAAAAGGGAGTGGCAGTTTAAAGCGAAGTTCCGACCGCGTCACCGCCGGACGGGGTTTGGCCCACCATAGTGGCTGTGTATACTGGCCGACATTTTAACGCCCTGGAACCTCCTTCGATGGTTGATCACCTGATTCAATTCGCCACCAACCACTACATTCTCGTGGGTATCTTCGTTGTACTGGCGGCCCTGCTATTGGCCTATCAGATGCAAGGCGGCGGCCGCAGCCTGAGCACCGGTGAACTGACCGGGCTGGTCAACAAGGACGCAGGCGTGGTGGTCGACATTCGTCCGACCAAGGATTTTGCCGCCGGTCACATCGTTGGCGCGTTGAACATTCCTCAGGACAAACTGACCGCTCGCGTCGGCGAACTGGAAAAGCACAAGGCCAAGACCATTATCCTGGTCGACGCCATGGGCCAGACTGCCGGCACTCATGCCCGCGAACTGATGAAATCCGGTTTCACCGCCGCCAAGCTGTCCGGCGGTATTTCCAGCTGGAAGGCCGACAATCTGCCGCTGGTGAAGTGACATGAACAACGTCGTCGTCTATTCCAGCGATTACTGCCCTTATTGCTCGCGAGCCAAGTACCTGCTCGAGAACAAAGGCGTAGCCTTCGAAGAGATCAAGGTCGATGGCAAGCCGCAGGTGCGTGCCGCGATGGCTCAGAAGGCCGGGCGTACGTCCGTGCCGCAGATCTGGATCGGCAGCACCCACGTTGGCGGCTGTGATGATTTGTTTGCCCTGGAGCGCGCCGGTAAGCTCGACGCCATGCTCAAGGCCTGACTGCCTTACTTGAAAATAGCCATACCCTACAAGACCCGAGATCAGAAAGGATCTGAGATGACTGACCAACAGAACACTGCAGCTAGCGAAGAAGAAACCGCACCGCAATTCTCCTTGCAGCGCATCTACGTACGTGACTTGTCCTTCGAGGCCCCGAAAAGCCCGGCGATCTTCCGCCAGCAGTGGGAGCCGAGCGTCGGTCTGGATCTGAACACCCGCCAGAAGGCTCTGGAAGGCGACTTCCACGAAGTCGTGCTGACCCTGTCGGTTACCGTGAAAAACGGTGAAGAAGTGGCGTTCATTGCTGAAGTGCAACAGGCCGGGATCTTCCTGATCAAGAACCTGGATGACGCTTCGATGAGCCACACCCTGGGCGCGTTCTGCCCGAACATCCTGTTCCCGTACGCTCGCGAAACCCTGGACAGCCTGGTCACCCGCGGTTCGTTCCCGGCTCTGATGCTGGCCCCGGTGAACTTCGACGCGCTGTACGCACAAGAGCTGCAACGCATGCAGGCGGCTGGCGAGACTCCAACTGTTCAGTAAGTGTTCGATGCAGTAACGAAAAAAGCGCCGTAACAGGCGCTTTTTTCTTGGGTGATCGTTCCCACGCAGAGCGTGGGAACGATCAGGTCTCGAGATTACTTGAACCCGAGCTGACGCCAGGCTTCGTACACGGCGATGGCCACGGTGTTGGACAGGTTCAGGCTGCGGCAACCTTCGCGCATCGGCAAGCGCAGACGCTGTTCGCCGGGCAGGGCCTCGAGCACTTCGGCCGGCAAGCCACGGCTTTCCGGGCCGAACAGGAACGCATCGCCTTCGGCGAAGCTGGCCTCGTGAAATGGCCGCGAGCCCTTGGTGGTAAAGGCGAACAGCCGAGGATGGCCGAGGCTTTCCAGGCAGCTGGCAAGGTCTGCGTGGCGTTGCAGGGTGGCATACTCATGGTAATCGAGGCCGGCCCGGCGCAGGCGCTTGTCGTCCATCTCGAAGCCCAGCGGTTCGATCAAATGCAGGTGGCAGCCACTGTTGGCGCACAGCCTGATAACGTTGCCGGTATTCGGCGGAATTTCTGGTTGGAAAAGGATGACGTGAAACATGCACGGCTCCGAAGGTAAAGATGACGGGCATTCTACGCCGCAAGCGGACCCCCGTTCGAAACTATTCCCGCGGGTGATGGCTTCATTGGCGATCGTCGGGGTGATGGTGGGCCTGATGATCGGTCGCCTGACCACCCCCGACCCCAGCGAATTGCAGCAGGTCGAGGTGACGAATAACGGGCTGGTGGTGTGGTTCAACAACGAACCCAAGACCCACGGCGAGTTCGTCGACGGTAGCCTCGCACTGTTGTTCGAGGCTGAAGGCCGTGCGCAGAAAGGTCAGCTCAAGCTCAACGGCAAGGACGTGAACTGGCGAACGCGGCTGAGTGATGGGGGGTTGTTACTGACGGTGGTGGCGGCCCGGCCACTGCAGGGCGAGTGGGCCGGTAGCGAGGTCGATGACCGCTGGCGGCTGGAGATCCATCTCCGAGAGCAATAAAAGAGGGAATCCCCGGCCTGCCTGTACCAAGGTTCCCGAAACGGGAGGGCTCGCGCATTGCGTCGTGAGCCCGGTGTAAAGAGGGAATCCCCGGCCTGCCTGTACCAAGGACCCCAAAACGGGATGGGCTCGTCGCTGTTGCGGTATGAGCCCGGTGTAAAGAGGGGAATCCCCGGCCTGCCTGTACCAAGGTCCCCGAAACTGGGTAGTGAATCGAATCACTGATTGGACTGATGCAGGGTGCGTGCCAGTTTTTAACAAGTTGCAACAGAAAGCCGTCGAGCAGCGCTGAAAGCCCCGTGATCCGGGGCTTTGGTGTTTGTGCGATATGTTTTTTTTGCAGGTGAAGGCCGAATTTTGGATCGGTTGTCGTGCGCGATTGCGGGTCATGGTGCATTGCGGCGGTGCATTCAGCCCTTAAAAGCATCGCGGGCAAGCCCGCTCCCACATGGGTTCGGTCAGCCACAAAAGATGGGCTTGGCACAAATCCTGTGGGAGCGGGCTTGCCCGCGATTGGATCTTGCGGTCAACGAAGAGCTAAAGGGTGTTTAACCCTCATCCCCCTCATCATCATCCCCACCATCTACCTTCATCCCCAATTCCTTGATCTTGCGCGTCAAGGTATTACGGCCCCAACCCAGCAACACGGCGGCGTCGCGGCGGCGGCCGGCGGTGTGTTTGAGGGCGGTTTCGATCATGATCCGCTCGAAGGCCGGCACGGCGCTGTCGAGCAGGCTCGATTGACCGCGCGCCAACGCCTGATCGGCCCACTGACGTAGCGCTTGCTCCCAGTTGGTCACCGGTGCCGAATCCTGCGGCAGGCTCAGCAGCTCGGGTGGCAGGTCGCTGATGTGCACTTCGCGACCCGAAGCCATTACGGTGATCCAGCGGCAGGTGTTCTCCAACTGACGCACGTTGCCCGGCCACGGCAGGTTTTTCAGGTATTCCTCGGTTTCGCTTTTCAGCAGCTTCGGTTCCACCGCCAGTTCTTGCGCGGCGCGGCTGAGGAAGTGCTTGGCCAGGGTCGGGATGTCTTCGCGACGGTCAGACATCCGTGGAATGTGGATGCGGATCACGTTGAGGCGATGGAACAAGTCCTCACGGAATTTTCCGGCATGGACCAGGGTTTCCAGGTTCTGGTGAGTCGCTGCGATGATGCGCACATCGACTTTCACCGGCGTATGACCGCCGACGCGGTAAAACTCACCGTCCGCCAGTACCCGCAGCAAGCGCGTCTGAGTATCCGCCGGCATGTCGCCGATTTCATCGAGGAACAGCGTGCCGCCGTCGGCCTGTTCAAAACGCCCGCGACGCAGGTTGGCCGCGCCGGTGAACGCGCCTTTCTCATGGCCGAACAGCTCGGACTCCATCAGATCCTTGGGGATCGCTGCCATGTTCAACGCAATGAACGGCGACGCCGCCCGTGGGCTGTGGCGGTGCAGGGCGTGGGCTACCAGTTCTTTACCGGTACCGGATTCGCCGTTGATCAGCACGGTGATGTTGGAGTGACTCAAACGCCCGATAGCGCGAAACACTTCCTGCATCGCCGGCGCTTCGCCGATGATTTCCGGGGTGCGGGTCAGCGTCGGGACGACTTCCAGGCCTTGCTGTTCCTGAGCGTGCTGGTTGGCGCGCTTGACCAGAGACACAGCCTCGTCGACATCGAACGGCTTGGGCAGGTATTCGAATGCGCCGCCCTGATAGGACGCGACAGCGCTATCCAGGTCAGAGTGGGCAGTCATGATGATGACCGGCAGCCGTGGGTGTTGTTCGCGAATCCGCGCCAGAAGGTCCAGACCGCTGGCACCCGGCATGCGGATGTCGGAGATGATCACGTCCGGCTGCTGGCGCGCCAGGCGGCTCATCACGCCATCGGCGCTGTCGAAGCTTTGCGTGGTCATGCCTTCCTGCTGTAAGGCTTTTTCCAGGACCCAACGGATAGAACGGTCGTCATCGACGATCCACACGGTTTCACTACGGCTCATGTCGATGTGGCTCCTTGTTCCAGTGGCAGAAAGATCGAGAACGTGGTGTGGCCTGGATGGCTGTCACATTCGATCAGGCCCTGGTGCTGGCTGATGATGTTCTGGGTAATGGCCAGGCCCAGCCCGGTACCGTCCGGGCGGCCGCTGACCATGGGGAAGAAGATGGTTTCCTGCAGCTCGGCGGGGATTCCCGGGCCGTTGTCGATGATTTCGATCTTGGTCACCAGGCGATGGCGCACATGGCCGATGGTGAACTGGCGCATGGCGCGGGTGCGCAGGCTGATGCGGCCAAGGCGCAGCTCGTTCTGGCTGCTGATGGCCTGCATCGCGTTGCGCACAATGTTCAGCACCGCCTGAATCATTTGTTCGCGGTCGATCAACACGTCGGGAATGCTTGGGTCGTAGTCGCGCACCAAAGTGATGCAGCCCTGGCTTTCGGCCTCCACCAGATGACAGACGCGCTCCAGCACTTCGTGGACGTTGCACATGGCCAGCGACGGCAGTTTGTTGGAGCCGAGCATGCGATCCACCAGATTGCGCAGGCGGTCGGCCTCTTCAATGATCACGTTGGTGTAATCGCGCAGGCTTTCTTCCGGCAATTCACGGGCGAGCAACTGAGCTGCGCCGCGAATCCCTCCGAGAGGGTTCTTGATCTCGTGAGCGAGGCCGCGCACCAGCATCTTGCTGGTTTCCTGCTTCGACAGCTGCGCCTCTTCCTTGGTGATTCGCAGCAAGCGGTCACGAGGGTGAACCTCCAGCAGCAGCATCGTGTCGCCATTGCTCAGGATCGGCGTCACCGCGTAATCGACGGTCAGGGTCTGGCCGGTGAGGGCGGTGAGCATCGCTTCGCGCTTGGTGAACGGATGCGCCTGCTCGACCGCCTGGCGCAGGGAGTTCAGCGCTTCTGTGGATTCGGTGAACAACTCACTGATGAACTGCCCATGGCTTCGCTGGCCGCTGATGGCCAAGAGCATCTCCGCCGCGGGGTTCATGTACTCGAGGCGCAGTTCGGCGTCGAGCAAAATGGTTGCGGTGGTCAGGTTGTCGAGTAGCAAGCGGTGTAGTGCGTCGCTAATGGTCATCAGGACCTCTTTTGGAGCAGGGCATGCGCGTGGATAACGCGCTGATACGAGGAAAATGCAAAAACCAAACCAAGGCTCCGAAAAGAAGCGTTTAGAGCCTGAAATAGGCGTTTTACGCTCGTTTGCGTGGCGCTCTGCCAGTTTTTGCACGTGCTTTCGAACCAAAATGGGTTGAAGGCATGAGTGCGGTGCGGATATTTGCACCAATATAGTGCGTGAGCCTGAACGAAGTTAAAAGAAGCTCTTTTCTTCTTCGGGTTTGTCTTTGAGAGGGCATTCCGGCCGTTGGCCGTAGTCGGTGAGCACGCAGGGTTTGGCCTGGCGTTTCTGTGCCAGGGAAATGCGCAGCATGTGGAACGGTTGATTGGCCGTGCGTTCGACGATACGGCCCTGTTCGTCGAGGATTTCCACCGACAGGTTATGGGTGCCACGGTCGATGTTGCTCAGGGCGAACACCGGGCTCGGACCGGGTTCGGCGGTGGGCTGGCCGTCCAGCAGCAAACGGTAACGATGGCCCCGTTGCAGGGCGGGTTCGCTGGTAACGCTGGCGATCAGTTCACCGGCATTGCTACGGATCGTGGCATCCGGCTCTGGCACCAGCACACGGAGCATGTCGTAATGAAACAGTGGTTTGGCCGGGTTCTGTTTCGCGGCGGTCATGGGCACCGCGCCGCTCGGGTTGGCCGACATTCGATTGCTCGTTGCCAGTGGCACACGCTTGGCGTTACGGGTGCCCGGTTGATCGGTGAAGACCCGATTGCCCTGGGCGTCGATGTAGGTGAAGACCTCGGCTATTGCCGGCAGGCTGATCAGGCACGCGGCCAACAACCAGGCCCTCAAGGCTTATGCACCCGTTGTACGGTGAGAGTCACGGTGGGGCTCTGCTGTACGACGTTTTGCCCATCGATCACCTGAACCGCAAAGCGGTGTTCGCCGCGGTCGATGTTCACCAATTGCAGAATCGGTACGTTGCTCGGCTGGCCGTAGGGTTGATCGTCCAGTAACAGCCTCAATCGGTGAGAGCCTTGCAGGCGCGGATTGATCAATACGCTGACGGTGAACGTGCCGTTGTTGGCGCGCAAGGCTTCTTCGGTGGGCAGGCCAGTCAGCTCCAACACTTGATAGGCGCTGTGGGGCTGGTCGCGGCTACTGGCTTGTACAGGTGCTACCGGCTCGCTTGGCGACTGACGCTCGACACTGTTGAGCGGTGGCAATTCGACCGGTTGAGCTTTAACGCCATCGGGCGGTTGATTGCTGTAGGCAGTGTTGCCGTTGGCATCGGTGTACTTATAGATCTGCGCGGCGGCGGGCAGGGCGATCAGTACGAGCAGGCATAACAACAATGAGCGCATTGCAGGCTTCCATTGGCCGTTGGGCAAGTGTCCGGCCCTGTTCCGTTCATGGCGACTAAGCGCTGAGCATAGAGCACATCAGCGCATGTCGGCAGGCCGGCTCAGCGGCTGGTGCTGCACAACTCAGCGGTGGCGCGCACCTTGGCGAGTTCGCGCAGCGACACTTGGGCGCCGGTTTTATTGGCCTTGGCCAGCCAGGAGGGGCACTGCGGGTCGTTGCGATAAGGGCTGAAGTCGGCCAGTTGTTGCAGCAGGCGTTTTTGTAACCGATCAAGTTGTGGGCGGATCTGCCCGACGAGATCGGGGCGAGGGGCGTCGGGTGCCTTGCCTTGGGCATGCCAGTCAGACAGGTGCGCGTACTGCACCAGTTTATTGGCCTCGATCTGCGCCGAGAAAAATTGCTCGACAGCTTCGTTGCTCAATTTATAGGCAGGTGCCAGGGTGACGGCACCGGCAATCACCTCGCGCTCGCGCTGACGGTCCTCGACGGGTTTGCCGCTGTCCCATTTGCTCAACGCGACCTGATCGGCAATCGCCAGGCGCTCCTCGATGGTGCCAAGTAATGGGGCGAGGGCGGCAGGTGCCGGGTCGGCAAAAGCGCTGTTGGTCAGTAAGGCAGTGAGCAAGGCAAGGCATGGGCGTAGGCGCATGGGGGATCTCGGCTTTATCGGATGAAGGGCATGATGCACGCAACCGGGTATCCGATGACAGACGTTCGCCCACAAAAAAGGCCTCCCGAAGGAGGCCTCTCTTTTGTCACGCCGCGTACCGCGGCGCTACCGGATCAGCAGCTGTAGTACAGCTCATATTCCAGTGGGTGTACGAAGGTGCGAACCTTGATTTCTTCTTCGCTTTTCAGGGCGATGTAAGCGTCGATGAAGTCGTCGCTGAAAACGCCGCCTTTGGTCAGGAACGCACGACCTTTGTCCAGCTCTTCCAGGGCTTCTTTCAGGCTGCCGCAAACTTGTGGGATCTCTTTCGCCTCTTCAGGCGGCAGGTCGTACAGGTTTTTGTCAGCCGCGTCGCCTGGGTGGATCTTGTTCTGGATGCCGTCCAGGCCAGCCATCAGCAGTGCAGCGAAGCCCAGGTACGGGTTGGCTGCCGGATCCGGGAAGCGGGCTTCGATACGGCGAGCGCGAGGGCTGGACACGTAAGGAATACGGATCGAAGCGGAACGGTTGCGAGCCGAGTAGGCCAGCATCACTGGCGCTTCGAAACCTGGGACCAGACGCTTGTAGGAGTTGGTCGACGGGTTGGTGAAGCCGTTCAGGGCCTTACCGTGCTTGATGATGCCGCCGATGAAGTACAGAGCGGTGTCGGACAGGCCGGCATAGCCTTCGCCAGCGAAGGTGTTCTTGCCATCTTTGGCGATGGACAGGTGAACGTGCATACCCGAGCCGTTGTCGCCGTACAGAGGCTTGGGCATGAAGGTCGCGGTGCGGCCGTAGGCGTCAGCAACGTTGTGTACGCAGTACTTGAGGGTCTGAACTTCGTCAGCCTTGGCAACCAGGGTGTTGAACTTCACGCCGATTTCGTTCTGACCGGCAGTCGCCACTTCGTGGTGGTGAACTTCGATGGTCAGGCCCATTTCTTCCATGGCGTTGCACATGGAGGTACGGATTTCGTGGTCGTGATCGAACGGCGGAACAGGGAAGTAGCCGCCTTTGACGCCTGGACGGTGGCCTTTGTTGCCGCCTTCCACGTCCTGGTCGGACATCCACGAACCTTGTTCGGAGTAGATTTTGAACATCGAGCCGGAGATGTCGGACTTGAACTTCACTTCGTCGAAGATGAAGAACTCAGGCTCCGGGCCCACAAATACGGTGTCGCCAATACCGGTCGACTTCAGGTATTCCTCGGCACGCTTGGCGATCGCACGTGGGTCACGGTCGTAGCCTTGCATGGTCGAAGGTTCGATCACGTCGCAAACCAGGATCAGGGTCGGCTCTTCGGTGAACGGGTCGAGAACGGCAGTGCTGTCGTCCGGCATCAGGATCATGTCGGAAGCTTCGATGCCTTTCCAGCCTGCGATGGAGGAACCGTCGAACATTTTGCCTTCTTCGAAGAAAGCTTCATCCAGCGCATCGCGAGCCGGCATGGTCACGTGGTGCTGAGTGCCTTTGGTGTCCGTGAAGCGCAGATCAATCCACTTGACGTCATGATCTTTGATGAGTTGAACCGACTTCGACATAGTGTCCTCCGGGTGGCTTCGGGCTTAGTAATGGATGCCCTTAGAATGTGGGTGATGCCGGCGCGAATACTCTGCCATGGCAACCTGCCTCACAAGGGAGCAAATTGCATGCCAGTGCCCCACCATGGGTTTTTTGCCCCTATATCGCGCTTATAACGGTGCAAGGCGCCAGAAAGCGCAAAATATCGCCCTGTAATGTAGCGTCTAACTCCGTAAATGACCTGTTTTGGTGCGAGCAAAACCTTCTGCACATTAACTGGTTAAACCTTGAGCAATTTCCGCTATAATCCGCGCCCCCCTTTTTCGGCTGGCCCTGCGCGCGCTGTTTTCATGAAACTAATCGTAAAAGTCTTCCCCGAGATCACCATCAAGAGCCGCCCGGTACGGATGCGTTTCATCCGCCAGTTGGCCAAAAACATCCGCACCGTGCTCCGCGATCTGGACCCGGCCGTGGTGGTGAACGGTGTGTGGGACAATCTCGAGCTGGAAACCCGCGTCAGCGACCCGAAAGCCCTGAAGGAGATGACCGAGCGCCTGAGCTGCATGCCGGGCATCGCGCATTTCCTGCAGGTGGATGAATACCCGTTGGGCGACTTCGACGACATCGTCGAGAAGTGCAAGCTGCACTTCGGCGATGCGCTGGCCGGGAAGATTTTTTCGGTGCGCTGCAAGCGCGCCGGCAAGCACGAATTCAGCTCCATGGACGTGGAGAAATACGTCGGCAGCCAGTTGCGTCGTCAGTGCGGCGCCGCCGGAATCTCCCTGAAAGAGCCTGAAATCGAAGTTCGCATCGAAATTCGCGACAAACGGTTGTTCGTGATCCACAGCCAGCACAACAGCATCGGTGGTTATCCGCTGGGTGCCCTGGAGCAGACACTTGTGCTGATGTCCGGCGGCTTCGATTCCACCGTCGCCGCCTACCAGATCATGCGCCGCGGGCTGATGAGCCATTTCTGCTTCTTCAATCTGGGCGGACGTGCCCACGAACTGGGCGTGATGGAAGTCGCGCACTTCATCTGGAAGAAGTACGGCAGCTCCCAACGCGTGTTATTTGTCAGTGTGCCGTTCGAGGAAGTACTGGGAGAAATTCTCGGGAAAGTCGATAACAGTCATATGGGTGTAGTTTTGAAGCGTATGATGTTGCGCGCTGCTTCCCGTATTGCCGATCGGCTGGACATCGAAGCGCTGGTCACCGGCGAAGCGATTTCCCAGGTGTCGAGCCAGACACTGCCGAACCTGTCCGTGATCGACTGTGTGACCGACAAGCTGGTGTTGCGTCCGCTGATCGCCAGTCACAAGCAGGACATCATCGACCTGGCCAACGAAATCGGCACCGCCGACTTTGCCAAGCACATGCCGGAATACTGCGGGGTCATCTCGGTGAACCCCAAGACCCACGCCAAGCGTCCGCGCGTGGAGCATGAAGAGAAAGAGTTCGACATGGCGGTGCTCGAGCGTGCGCTCGAGAACGCCAAGCTGGTGCCGATCGATCGCGTGATCGACGAATTGGGCCAGGACTTGCAGATTGAAGAAGTCAGCGAAGCGCTGGCGGGCCAGATCATCATTGACATCCGTCACCCGGATGCCGCCGAAGACGACCCGCTGGTGCTTGCTGGCATCGAGGTACAAGCGATGCCGTTTTATGCACTGAACGCTCGTTTCAAGGAACTGGACCCTACTCGCCAGTACCTGCTGTATTGCGACAAAGGCGTGATGAGTCGCCTGCATGCTCACCATTTGCTCAGTGAGGGGCATGCCAATGTGCGCGTTTATCGACCGAGCTAAGAGCCCGGGGCTGTTTGCCTGTGGCCTGCGTCACCGGCCCCCCGACTCTGCCGTCAAGCTGTAACGGCAAGGCCTGACTCTACTGTAAATCGCTGCCAAGACTTGTCAGCACACCGAATCCTCTGATCGAGATACACAAGTGATCGAAAATCTACGCAACATCGCCATCATTGCTCACGTTGACCATGGTAAAACCACCCTGGTAGACAAACTCTTGCGTCAATCCGGCACCCTGGAGCGCAACGAGCTCAACGACGAGCGCGTGATGGACTCCAACGACCAGGAGAAAGAGCGCGGTATTACCATTCTGGCGAAAAACACCGCCATCAACTGGAACGGCTACCACATCAACATCGTGGACACCCCGGGCCACGCCGACTTCGGCGGCGAAGTTGAACGCGTTATGTCGATGGTCGACTCCGTTCTGCTGCTGGTTGACGCTCAAGACGGCCCTATGCCGCAAACCCGTTTCGTGACCAAGAAGGCTTTCGAAGCCGGCCTGCGTCCAATCGTGGTGATCAACAAGGTTGACCGTCCAGGCGCGCGTCCGGACTGGGTTCTGGACCAGATCTTCGACCTGTTCGACAACCTGGGTGCCACCGAAGAACAGCTGGACTTCAAAGTCGTCTACGCCTCGGCCCTGAACGGTATTGCCGGTCTGGACCACACCGACATGGCTGAAGACATGACCCCGCTGTACCAGTCGATCGTCGACAACGTTCCAGCTCCGGCTGTTGACCGTGACGGTCCGTTCCAGATGCAGATCTCCGCTCTGGACTACAACAGCTTCCTGGGTGTTATCGGTGTTGGCCGTATCGCTCGTGGCCGCATCAAGCCGAACACTCCGGTTGTCGCTATCGACGCCGACGGCAAAAAACGCAACGGTCGTATCCTGAAGCTGATGGGTCACCACGGTCTGCACCGTATCGACGTTGAAGAAGCAGCTGCCGGCGACATCGTCTGCATCAGCGGCTTCGAGCAACTGTTCATCTCCGACACGCTGTGCGACCCACTGAACGTTGAAGCGATGAAGCCGTTGACCGTCGACGAGCCAACCGTTTCCATGACCTTCCAGGTAAACGACTCGCCTTTCTGCGGTAAAGAAGGCAAGTTCGTGACCAGCCGTAACATCAAGGAACGTCTGGACAAAGAGCTGCTGTACAACGTTGCTCTGCGTGTTGAAGAAGGCGACTCGGCTGACAAGTTCAAAGTCTCCGGCCGTGGTGAGCTGCACCTCTCGGTACTGATCGAAACCATGCGTCGCGAAGGCTTCGAAATGGGTGTTGGTCGTCCGGAAGTGATCATCCGCATGGTTGACGGCGTCAAGCACGAACCGTACGAAAACGTGACCATCGACCTGCCAGAAGAATCCCAGGGCGCGATCATGGAGCAAATGGGCCTGCGTAAAGGCGACCTGACCAACATGGTTCCGGATGGCAAGGGCCGTGTGCGCCTTGAGTACAACATCCCGGCACGTGGCCTGATCGGTTTCCGTAACGAGTTCCTGACCCTCACTTCCGGTGGCGGCATCCTGACCTCGATCTTCGACCGTTACGACGTGATGAAGTCCGGCGACATGTCCGGCCGTCAGAACGGTGTACTGGTGTCGGTAGCGACCGGTAAGGCACTGACTTACTCGCTGGAAACCCTGCAGGCGCGTGGCAAGCTGTTCGTAGAACACGGCCAGGACATCTATGAAGGTCAAATCGTTGGTCTGAACAGCCGCGACAACGACCTGGGTGTTAACCCGACTAAAGGCAAGAAGCTCGACAACATGCGTGCTTCGGGTAAAGACGAAACCATCGCTCTGGTTCCGCCTGTCAAGTTCACTCTGGAGCAAGCTCTGGAGTTCGTACAGGAAGACGAGCTGTGTGAAGTCACTCCTAAGTCCATCCGTCTTCGCAAGAAGATCCTGGGCGAAAGCGAGCGTACCCGCGCTGCCAAGAAAAGCGGTAACTGAGTTTCGACTTAGTTAGCAGCTAAAAAAACGCCCCCGACCGCAAGGTCGGGGGCGTTTTTGTTTGTCTGGGTTTTTTTGCGGTGTCAGTTCGGGCCCCATCGCGGGCAAGCCCGCTCCCACAGGGATTTGTGGTGTTCACATAATCTGTGTTCAGCGCCGAACCCTGTGGGAGCGGGCTTGCCCGCGATGAGGCCCCGTCAGACAGCGGGATTCTGGATCAGAACTTGTCCAGCGTCCGCGGATTGTTCTCGCGCACCACTTCTTTGGGCTTGTACGCGCAATACCCCGGCCGCGGTCCGATCTTCGGGTGGTTGCGGCAGGTGTCCGGGCGCTTATCATAAATAGTGCACAGACGGCTTTTACGATCCAGGTAGAGGCAATCGTTGTTGCTCATGCGCTGGAGGGTGAAGATCTCGGACTTCTGGTTATAGCGCTCGACGATCCCTTCCTTTTGCAAACGCTTGGCGATGTTCTTCGGCGGGTCGCCACGCTCGAATTCGTCGACGATGCCGATACGGATCAGATCCTTGATCTTGACCTCGACCGGCAAGGTGCAGCAGCTGGACACGCAGGCGCCGCACATCGGGGCAGAGTACTTGGCCCAGGTATCGAGGCGATCGATCTCCGCGGCGGCAATCAGGTTGGGCTTCATCATCGGTTGTTACCAGCGTGTGCATCAGGGCGCGCGATCATACCGGGACTGGTGGATTTTTGAACAACCTTTCGCCAGATTTTTTTGCTTGTCGCAAAATAGGCACTGTGTCCGGCACGGCCCCTGCATTGTTTCAGGCACGCGATAACCTAATGTCGATCTATCTCGCACTAACAGGGAAAACTGCCGAACCAGAGTCTCTAAGGTCTGTCAGACCGACTAGGCTCAGACAACTTCACGCTCGCTCGAGGTCCTATCGATGACTCAAGAACCACTTGTTCGCGAAGCAGAGGTGGCCGCATTCCGCGACGCCGTCTTGACCAAGCTCACCTACGCGGTGGGCAAAGACCCGGATCACGCCTTCGACCACGACTGGTTCGAAGCCATTGCCCTGGCGGCGCGCGATCACATGGTCGAGCACTGGATGGACCACACCCGGCAGATTTACCGCAAAGGCCAGAAACGGGTCTATTACCTCTCCCTTGAATTCCTCATCGGCCGCTTGCTCTACGACAGCCTGAGCAACCTCGGCCTGCTCGATGTGGCCCGCGAGGCCATGACCGAACTTGGCGTCGACATGGAACGCATCCGTCTGCTGGAACCCGATGCGGCACTGGGTAACGGAGGCCTCGGGCGTCTGGCGGCGTGCTTCATGGAAAGCATGTCGACCCTGGGCATCGCCGGCCATGGTTACGGCATTCGTTACGAACACGGTTTGTTCCGCCAGGCCATCGTCGATGGTTGGCAGCAGGAGCAGACCGAACACTGGCTGGATTTCGGCAACCCCTGGGAGTTCGAACGGCCGGAGGTCGCCTACCCGATCGGTTTTGGCGGCAGTGTTGAAACCGTGACCGATGAAAGCGGCAAGTCCAGGCAAGTCTGGTCCCCGGCGGAAACCGTGCGGGCCATTGCCTATGACACCCCGGTGGTCGGTTGGAAAGGTGCGAGTGTCAACACGCTGCGACTGTGGCGTGCCCGGGCCATGGAAGAGTTGCACCTGGAACGCTTCAACGCTGGCGACCACCTGGGCGCGGTAGCTGAAGTGGCCCGGGCCGAAAGTATCTCCCGGGTGCTCTACCCGGCGGACAGCACCGAGGCCGGCCAGGAACTGCGTTTGCGCCAGGAATACTTCTTCGTCGCCGCGTCCCTGCAGGATTTGCTGCGTCGCCATCGCAACATGCACACCTCGGTGCTGACCCTGGGTGATCACGCGGCCATTCAACTGAACGACACCCATCCCTCGATTGCCGTGGCCGAGCTGATGCGTCAGTTGGTCGACGTCTATGACGTGGCGTGGGATGCGGCGTGGCAGGTCACCGTCGACACGCTGTCGTACACCAACCACACGCTGTTGCCGGAAGCGCTGGAGACCTGGCCGGTCGGTTTGATGGAGCGAATGCTGCCACGGCACATGCAGATCATTTATTTGATCAACGCCCAGCACATCGACTCGCTGCGGGCCAAGGGCATTCACGATTTTGACGTGCTGCGTGCGGTGTCGCTGATCGAGGAAGACAACGGTCGTCGTGTGCGTATGGGCAACCTGGCATTCCTTGGCTCCCATAGCGTCAATGGTGTGTCCGGTCTGCACACGCAACTGATGCGCAGCACGGTGTTCTCCGAACTGCACAAGCTCTACCCGGAGCGGATCAACAACAAAACCAACGGCATTACCTTCCGCCGCTGGCTCTACCAGGCCAACCCCGAGCTGACCTCCATGCTGGTCGACGCCCTCGGCCAGGGTGTGCTGGACAACCCCGAGGAGCGTTTGCTGGCTCTGGAGCCGTTTGCCGAGAAGACTGCATTCCACAAACAGTTCGCCGAACAGCGGCTGCACAGCAAGAAAGCCCTGGCGTACCTGATTCATGAGCGGCTGGGGATCGCGATCAACCCGGCGGCGATGTTCGACGTGCAGGTCAAGCGGATCCACGAATACAAACGTCAGTTGCTCAACCTGCTGCACACCGTCGCACTGTATCAGGCGATTCGTGCCGAACCGGAAATCGACTGGGTACCACGGGTGAAAATCTTCGCCGGCAAGGCGGCGGCCAGTTATCACCAGGCCAAGCTGATCATCAAACTGACCAACGACATCGCCCGGGTGGTCAACAACGACCCGACCGTGCGTGGTTTGCTCAAAGTGGTGTTCCTGCCCAACTACAACGTGAGCCTGGCCGAAAGCATCATTCCGGCGGCGGATTTGTCGGAGCAGATTTCCACCGCAGGCTTTGAAGCTTCGGGCACCAGCAACATGAAATTCGGCCTCAACGGCGCGCTGACCATTGGCACCCTGGACGGCGCCAACGTGGAAATGTGCGAGCGCATCGGCGCAGAGCACATGTTCATCTTCGGTCTCAGCGCCGAGCAAGTGGAAGCGCGCAAGCGCAACCATGAATTCAGCGCGGCGCCGGACATTGCCGCCTCCCATCGACTCAACGACGTGCTGCAAGCGATTCGCGGCGGGGTGTTCTCGCCAGACGATCCGTCCCGTTACACCGCTCTGATCGATTCGCTGGTGGACTACGACCGCTTCCTGGTCTGCGCCGATTTCGACGCTTACTGGAACGCGCAGATGCGGGTCGAGGCCCACTGGCACGACTCGAAAGAGTGGTGGCGCTCAGCGGTATTGAGCAGTGCGCGGATGGGCTGGTTCTCGTCCGACCGGACCATTCGCGAGTACGCCACGGATATTTGGAAGGCGTTGGAGTAACTTTTAGCAATAATTGCGAGTCAGGCCCGACGGTTGTTGGGCCGGACCGATATACTAAGCGCCAGTTTCTGTGAGCGCTTCACGGACGCCATCGCGGGCAAGCCACGCTCCCACAGGTCATATGTCGTTCTTACGGCGCATGTAAATCCTGTGGGAGCGTGGCTTGCCCGCGATGACGTCCGTGCAGGCGCCACAAGGCAATGGGCCGCTTAGGGATATCGACCATGCAATGGATTTTCATGCTGATTGGGCTGGTGCTGGGCTGGATACTCGACGAGTCGTTCAGCGATGCGCTGTTGGGTGCGTTGCTTGGGTTAGGTATTGGCCAGGCCATTGGCATTGCCCGTTTGGGTTCAAAAGCTGCCGAACAGCACCTTCTGCTGGAGCAGACGCAGGTTGCGCTGAACGCGGTGCAGCAACGTCTGGCGTTGCTGGAGGTGTCTGGCGTCAAAACGCCCGAAACCAGTGAACCTGCGACCAGCGAGCCCGTTCCGTCCCCTGAAATCATTCTCGAGCAAGCCCCTGTCGTAGCCCCGGAGCTGATCTGGGAACTACCGCCCGAACTCGAACCCATCACGGCGGCCGCTACCGAAGCTAGTCGTCCTCTGCCCGATGATGCGTGGAAACCCGAACCGATCGCCCGCGAACCACAGCAACCGGCGGCGCCTCGCGGTCCGAACTTCATCGAGCGGGCCATCAGCGGCGCGCGCAACTGGTTGTTCGGCGGCAATACCGTGCTGCGGGTCGGCGTGGTGCTGTTGTTCCTCGGCCTGGCCTTCCTGTTGCGCTATGCCACTGAAGGCATGGTGGTGCCGGTCGAGCTGCGTTACGCCGGTGTCGCGGCGACGGCCTTGGGCTTGCTCGCTCTGGGCTGGTGGCTGCGATTGCGCAACAGCAATTACGCCTTGATGCTGCAAGGCACCGGGATTGCGGTGTTGTACCTCACGGTATTTGCCGCGATGCGTCTGCATCCATTGCTCGACCCCACGGCGGCGCTGGGCTTGCTGGTGGTGGTGACGGTGTTCTCGGCGATTCTCGCCATTACCCAAAACGCGATGGGCCTGGCCGCCGCTGCCGCGCTCGGCGGTTTCGCCGCGCCGATCCTGACCTCCACCGGGGCTGGCAATCATGTCGCGCTGTTCAGCTATTTCGCCCTGCTCAACGCCGGCATCCTCGCCATCGCATGGTTCAAGGCCTGGCGGCTACTCAACCTGATCGGTTTTGTCGGCACCTTCGGCATCGGGTTGGCTTGGGGCCTGCGTTCCTACAAGCCCGAATTGCTGTGGAGCACCGAGCCGTTCCTGATTCTGTTTTTCCTGATGTACCTGGCCATCGGCCTGTTGTTCGCCCGGCGCAAGCTGCTGGAAATGAGCGACGCGCCCGAGGACGACAGCCGCGATGCACTGTTGCGCTGGTCGGCGCGCAAGGGCGATTACGTCGATGGCACGATGCTGTTCGCGCCACCGCTGGTGGGCTTCGGTTTGCAGTTCGCGTTGGTGGAGCATCTGGAGTTTGCCGCCGCCTTCAGCGCCTTGGCACTGGGCATGATTTACATGGGCCTGGCCCGGTTGTTGATGGGCGGTCGAGCGCTGTTGTTGGCGGAAACCTGTCTGGCGCTGGGGGTGATCTTCGCCAGCCTGGCGATCCCCTTGGGGCTCGACGCACGTTGGACCGCCGCAGCCTGGGCGGTGGAAGGCGCGGGGATTTTCTGGCTCGGCCTGCGTCAACAGCGACCGCTGGCGCGAGCCTTCGCCTTGCTGCTGCAACTGGGCTCGGCCCTGGCCTTCCTCAGTGAGCTGCGCAGCGGCGAGAGCAGCCTGCTCGATGGCGCGCCGCTGGGGGCGTTGATGCTCGGCGTGGCGCTGTTGTTCAGCTTCTACCAATTGCGCAAAGCGTTGCCCGAACAGGCATCAAAGTGGGAGCGCCAAGGGTTGCCAGTGCTGGCCTGCCTGGGGCTGACTTTTCTCTATTTGCTGGCGCCGCTGTTCTTCTTCACCCACGGCACGGCGATCAGTTGGGCGCTGGCCGGGTTGGCGACGCTGTTCATTGGCCTGCGCCTGCAATCGCGGGCGTTCCTGTTCACCGCGTTCGCTGTGCAGTTGCTCGGTGGTGTGTTGTTCCTGTTGCGGCTGCAAGGGGCCAACGGTGATTCTGCCGCCGTGTTCAGCGCTGGTTGGAGCGGTTTGCTCAGCGCATCCCTGATCGGGCTGGCGTTGATCGCCGGTATGTTGCTGGCAGCCCGGGACGAAATGGTGCGCAGTGATGTGCGCTTGCTGCGCGGCTTGTCGGTGGTGTTACTGGCCGGTCTGGTACTGATCAACCTTGCCGTGCTGTTCGTGTTGCCGTGGCAAACCGCGAGTGCGGTATGGGCGGCCAGTGGTTTGTTCATCATCTGGCTGAGTCTGTACCTGAAGCAGCGCGTGAGTTTTGTCTTTGGTCTGCTGTTGCAGGTGATTGGCGGCGTAGCGTTCCTGTTCGCCGGGCCGGACTTGCTCGGGCCGCTGCTCAGCGAAGGGCTGCGACCGCTGGCGCATAGCGGTTTCTGGACGCCGCTGGTGCTGGGTCTGGCCGCATTCGTCGGCGCCTGGCGTTTGCAGCTCGGTAATCATGCTTCGGCCTTCGATAGGTTGAGCTTGCAGCGCTTGTCCGAAGTGTTGCTGGTGTGGGGCACGGGTTGGTGGGCACTGGCGTGGGTCAGCGAAGTGCTGCGCTTTGCGCCGGTGAATCTGCAAGCGACGTTGTTGCTGGCAGTCGCAGCCGTGAGTGTTGCGTTGTGGGCGGTATTGGCGCTGCGCCTGAAGTGGTCGTCGCTGGGCTTGCTCTGCACCTTGCTGATTCCCGCTGCCGGTCTGGTATTACTCGCCGCTTGGCATTCGCGATATCACCCGGCAGGCAACTTCGGCTGGCTGGTTTGGGCTGCGGTGTTCGTCGTGCATTTCTTCTCCCTGCGGCGTCTGGCGCCGATGCTGCCTGCAAGCGCCCTGAGCACCGCCCATGTGCTCGGCAGCTGGCTGTTGATCGGCGTGCTGGCCCTGGAGTTGCGTTACGGCTTGCTGCTGTTGTCGGAACAGTACAACGCCTGGCGCTGGTTGGGCTGGGCGATTCTGCCGAGCCTGTATCTGGTGCTGATGGCTGCACCGCGCGCGTGGCCATGGCCGGTGTCGGCTTATTCCCGCGAGTACCGGGTCTATGCCGCTGCGCCTCTGGCGTTGTTGATGCTCGGCTGGTTCTGGCTGGCGAACATCGCCAGTGACGGCACCGCCGAGCCGTTGCCGTATGTGCCGCTGATCAACCCTCTGGAGCTGGGTCTGTTGTTTGCCCTGTTCGGGGTGTACGTGTGGTCCCGCAACGCGGTCACGCAATTGGCGATCCGCAAGGATTACGCCGATAACGCCACGCAAGTGATTGCCGGTGTATCGCTGTTCGCCTTCTTCACCGCGCTGGTGATGCGCGCGGCTCACCATTGGGGCGGCGTGCCGTTCGCGCTGGATCTGCTGCTTGAATCGATGCTGGTGCAGGCGGGCCTGTCCATCGTCTGGACCCTGATGGCCTTGAGTCTGATGATCGGTGGGCATCTGCGTCATCGTCGCGAAGTCTGGCTGATTGGCGCGGCGTTGATCGCACTGGTGGTTGCCAAGTTGTTCTTCGTTGAATTGAGTAACCGCGGCGGGCTGGCGCGGATCGTGTCGTTTATCGGCGTTGGCGTATTGCTGCTGGTGGTGGGCTATTTCGCCCCGTTGCCACCCAAGCGCACCGAGGCTGTGCCGGAAGCTGAAAAACCGGCCCCTGAAACCGAAGGAGTGTCATCTTGAGTCAGAAGCTGAACCTGGGCTGGTGGGGTGCTGTGGTGCTGGGTGTGACGCTGTCGGCCGGCGCTCAGGAGAAACCGGCGGACTTTGCCGCACAGGTGCCGTTGTCCGTGAGTGGCGAGGGCCCGTGGTATCGCCTGGAATTGCCCTTGGGCGTGCAATTGAAAGCGCGACAGACCGATCTCAGCGATCTACGCGTCTTCAATGCGGCCGGTGAGGCTCAGGCGTACGCCCTGGCCCGGGAACCCGCGCAGACCCGCGAAAACCGCACGCAAACCGACGTGAAGTGGTTTCCGTTGTATAACTCGGCGGATGCCACCGAACATGCGCCGAGTGTGCGCGTGCAATCGAACACCAACGGCACGTTGATCGAAGTGCAGCCGTCCAGCCAGTTGGAGGCGGGCGAAGAAGAGCTGCGCGGCTGGTTGCTCGATGCCAGCAGCATCAAGGCGCCGTTGCAGCAATTGATTCTCGACTGGACCAGCGAGCGCGACGGTTTCCAGCGTTTCAGCATCGAAGCCAGCGACGATTTGCAGCATTGGCAGTCGTGGGGTGAAGGGCAGGTGGCGCGTCTGACGTTTGCCGACGAACGGGTCGAGCAACATGAAGTCGGCCTGCCGGGGCAATCGGCGCGCTATTTGCGCTTGCTATGGAATTCGCCTCAGTCGGCGCCGATGCTGACGTCGGCGCAACTGGAAAGCGCCAGCCCACGCACCTTGCCGCTGCCGTTGGTCTGGTCGCAACCGTTGGCCGGCACCAGCGTGAAGGCTGGTGAGTACATCTGGCAATTGCCGATGGGATTGAACGTCCAGCGGCTGCAGATCGAGCTGAGTCAGCCCAACAGCCTGGCCCCGGTGACGTTGTCGGGGCGGCGGGAGACCAGCCTGCCGTGGCAACCGCTGACCAGCGGTTTGCTGTATCGCCTGACCCAGAATGGCCAGGACGTGGTGCAGAACGAATTGCAGTTGTCGGGCCAGACTGTGCAGCAATTGAAGCTGACGGTGGATGAGCGCGGCGGTGGCCTGGGCGCTGAAGCGCCAACCGTGCGGTTTGCCGTGCGCTCCACGCAACTGGTGTTCCTGGCGCGCGGGGCCGGGCCTTATACGCTGGCGCTGGGGAGTGCGACGGTGAAGGCGGCGAGCTTGCCGTTGTCGACGCTGATTCCGGATTACAGCGCGGCGAAGCTGGCGACGTTGGGCAAGGCGACGGTGGATGGAGCCGCAGTGGTGATCCCGGTGGCGACAGCGCCCGCGCTGGTGGGCATGAACTGGAAGAAGTTCGGGCTGTGGGCGGTGTTGTTGCTCAGTGTGCTGTTTCTGGGGGGCATGGCGTTCAGTTTGCTGCGCAAGCCTGCTGCTAAACCCTGAGGATGGCTGGCGCTGCACGCCATTCGCGAGCAAGCCGGCTCCCACATTGGATCTTCAGTGGGCACACTATTTGTGAACGACTGCAATCAAATGTGGGAGCGGGCTTGCCCGCGAAAGCGGTCTGTCAGCCATAAAAAAACCTCAATCCGCCGCTGATCCACAAGCCACATCGGCCCCTTTTCGAACTACGCTCAACCCCGCGCATGAACTCTATTGGGTGTATCACGTCTGATAGGAGGAAATGCGCCCTGACTCGCGTTAAACTGCACGGGTTTTTAGCCCCCCCATTCCTCCGGAGCCTTCCATGTCCCGCGTTACCCTGAGTCGCTATTTGATTGAGCAGACCCGCAGCAACAACACTCCTGCCGATCTGCGCTTCCTGATCGAAGTGGTGGCGCGTGCCTGCAAGGAGATCAACCACGCCGTGTCCAAAGGCGCCCTGGGTGGCGTTCTGGGCAGCATGGGCACTGAAAACGTCCAGGGCGAAGTGCAGAAGAAGCTCGACGTAATCTCCAACGAGATCCTGCTCGAAGCCAACGAATGGGGCGGTCACCTGGCCGGCATGGCGTCCGAAGAAATGGACAATGCCTACCAGATCCCGGGCAAATACCCGAAAGGCGCGTACCTGCTGGTATTCGACCCGCTGGACGGTTCGTCGAACATCGACATCAACGCCCCGGTCGGCACCATCTTCTCGGTACTGCGTTGCCCGAACGAATACCTGACCCAGAACGAACCCTTGAATGAAAAGGCCTTCCTGCAGCCAGGTACCCAGCAAGTGGCCGCCGGTTATGCGATCTACGGTCCGCAGACCATGCTGATCCTGACTTTGGGTGACGGCGTGAAAGGCTTCACCCTGGACCGTGAAATGGGCAGCTTCGTATTGACCCACGAAAACATCACCATTCCTGAAACCACCCAGGAATTTGCCATCAACGCGTCCAACCAGCGTCACTGGGAGGCACCGGTACAGCGCTACGTCGGCGAATTGCTGGCAGGCGACGAAGGCCCGCTGAAAAAGAACTACAACATGCGCTGGGTTGCCGCGATGGTCGCCGACGTGCACCGCATCCTGAACCGTGGTGGCCTGTTCATGTACCCACGCGACAGCCGCGAGCCGTCCAAGCCGGGCAAACTGCGTCTGATGTACGAAGCCAACCCGATGTCGTTCCTGGTGGAGCAAGCCGGCGGCGCCTCCACCGACGGCCACCAGCGCATCCTCGACATCCAGCCGGAAGGCCTGCACCAGCGTGTTGCGGTGTTCCTCGGTTCGAAAGAAGAAGTTGCCCGCGTCACGGCTTACCACAAGGAGTAAACCATGACCGCGCCTTGGCAGCCGTTACTCGAATGGTGGTTCGGATCTTTCGAATCACCCAACGAAATAGCGGCTGACAAGGGCAAGTTATGGTTCGGCAAGCGTGACAGTCAGGACCTCGAAGCGCGGATGCGTTTCGGGGACCTGGTCGAGCAGGCACTGGCCGGTGGATTGACCGAGTGGGCGCAACGCCCCGAAGGTTGGCTGGCTCTGGTGCTGTTACTCGATCAACTGCCGCGTATGATCTTTCGCGATACCCCCAAATCCTTTTCCGGCGATCTCAGGGCTCAGGCACTGGTAGCGCAGGGCAC
This sequence comes from Pseudomonas sp. B21-015, assembly GCF_024749285.1. NCBI lineage: Bacteria > Pseudomonadati > Pseudomonadota > Gammaproteobacteria > Pseudomonadales > Pseudomonadaceae > Pseudomonas > Pseudomonas sp. B21-015. The sequence continues at coordinate 6,123,349 of NZ_CP087196.1, read as the reverse complement.
TGCCGCGGATTTCGATCGGCAACTGCGACCGATCCAGCAGGTGTTTATCTACCTGGTGTTCGAGCATTGCGAAAATCTGGCCGTGCAGAACGAAGCGGTTTCGCGGTTTCTTGATCTGGTTGAACAGCAACCGGAGGCGGATCGGGCGGTGTTTGCCGATAACCTGGATTATGCCGAGCGGCATCAGAAGATCATTGCGCGGTTTGGGCGGTTTCCCCATCGCAATGTGGTGTTGGGGCGTGAGTCTACGGCTGAGGAGCTGGAGTTTCTTTCAGGTCCCGGATCCCGCTTCTAGCTTTTCGTTGTTGCTGATACCGCCATCGCGAGCAGGCTCGCTCCCACATGGATCTTTGTCGCTCTGGAGATCCACTGTGGGAGCGAGCCTGCTCGCGATGAGGTCATCAAGAGCGCCTTAGATCCTGAAGCTACCCACCAACTGCTTCAATCGCGCCGCCTGCTGCTCAAGGTCGGCACACGCACGCAAGGTCGACTGCAAGTTCTCCACACCTTCCTGATTCAGCGTATTGATTTCGGTGATGTCGACGTTGATCGACTCAACCACGGCCGTCTGCTCTTCGGTCGCGGTGGCCACCGACTGGTTCATCCCGTCAATCTCACCGATGCGCTGCGTCACGCTGCCCAAGCGTTCGCCGGCCTGGTTGGCGATGCCGACGCTGCTTTCGCTCTGGTGCTGGCTGTCGGTCATGGTGCTGACCGCTTCTCGGGCGCCGACTTGCAGCTCCTCGATCATCTTCTGCACTTGCTGCGCCGAATCCTGAGTGCGGTGGGCGAGGTTGCGCACCTCATCGGCGACCACGGCAAAACCACGGCCGGCTTCACCGGCACGGGCCGCCTCGATGGCCGCATTGAGCGCCAGCAGGTTGGTCTGTTGCGAGATGCTGGTGATCACTTCCAGAATCTGACCGATGTTCACCGTGTTGCTGTTGAGCGTTTCGATGTTGCCGCACGAATCGCTGATCTTCGCTGACAGTTGCTGCATGGCGGCGATGGTTTTATCCACTACTTGCTGACCGTCTTCGGCCAGGGCCCGCGCGTCGCTGGAGTGCTGGGAGGCGAGGGCGGCGTTCTGGGCGATTTCCTGGGCGGCGGCGCCCAGTTCGTTGATCGCCGCTGCCACACTGCTGGTGCGCGAAGCTTGCTGGTCGGAGTTGAACATCGACGAGTTGGAGGCCGCCACCACCCGCAAGGCCACTTCGTTGACCTGGCCGGTGGCCGAGGACACTTCCCGGATCGAGGTATGGATACGCTCGACGAAACGGTTGAACGAGGTGCCCAGTGCACCGAATTCGTCCTGGCCGTGGATGGTCAGGCGTTTGGTCAGGTCACCTTCGCCCTCGGCGATGTCATGCATGGCGCGGCCCATGATCAGCAGCGGTTGCATCAGTACGCGGATCAACATGCCCAGCAGCGCGATGATGATCACCACGGCGATGACCATGGCAATAATCGCCGAAGTACGGAATTCGCTGAGCATCGAGAAGGCGGTTTCCTGATCCAGCACCAGTGCTACGTACCAGTCCGCCGAAGGCACACCGTTAATGTGGGTGAAGGAGATGAACTGGGCTTTGCCGTCCACTTCGACTTCTTTCAGCTCCGGGCTGATTTTTGGCGCGCCGTTGGGGTAGGCGTCGGCCAGGTTCTTGAGCACCAGTTTGCTGTCGGGGTGGATCAGGATTTTGCCGTCGGCGCTGACAATGAACGCATGGCCATGACCGCCGAAATTCAGCGAGTTGATGATCGCGCTGACGCTGGACAGGTCAATATCCGCGCCGGCGACGCCAATCATCTGGCTCTGGTGCTTCACCGGCGTGGCCACGGTGATCACCAGTTTGCCCGACGAGGCCGCGATATAGGGTTCGGTGACGATGGTCTGTTGTGCGCTATTGGCCGCTTTGTACCAGCCACGGGCACGCGGGTCGTAGTCCGCGGCGCGATTGCCGGCCGGGACCGAGAACATTACGCCATCGGTGCCGCCGAAGTAGCTCAGCTGGAAGTTGCTGGTGTAGGCCGGCAGGTCGATGGCGCGCTTGAGGTTGGCTTGGGCGCTGCCGTCCACCGCGATCTGCTGGGACAGCGATTGCAGCAATTGGATGCGGCTTTCCAGCCAGGTCTGGATGTTGCTGGTGGTCAGGCTGCCGAGTTCCTGCATCGAGGATTCGGTACTGCTGCGCAGGGTCTGCCGCTGGCGGTAATCGTTGAACAGGATGAAACAGGCAAATGCGACGGCCACCACGAGAGCGGCTGCCAGCAAGATTTTGTGGCTGAATTTCATATTTCTGGTCATTAAATGATCTACCGCGCAGGGGCTGGTCAGCAAAGAGGCGTCAATTTGCCACAGTAGAAGGCTTGGCGCTGCTTTTATGTCGACTGGCCAGCGCCAAAGATTAGGCGGGTTTGACGAAAACCGACGAAATACTCAACGACACGAGAAAGTGGCTGATTTATCGGCAAAAGCCTGACGGGCGGCCGAACAAATAGCCGGAGGGTCAGGGAACCAGACAGGGGTTTTCTCTTCTAAGCTTCAGCTTGGCAGCCATGCCATTCCCTTCGCACCAGGAGTTACACCATGTCGCTGCGATCTATCGCCTTGCTCTCGTTCTGCGTGTTGTTGGCCGCGTGCGGCAAGATCAATCAGGAAAACTACTCGAAGCTGTCGACCGGCATGCCCAAGGCCGAGGTTGAAACCTTGCTGGGCAAACCCACCGACTGCTCGGGCGCGCTCGGCATGTCCAGCTGCACCTGGGGTGACAAAAACAGCTTTATCAGCGTGCAGTACGCCGGTGACAAAGTGCTGATGTTCTCTGGCCAAGGCCTGAAATAAACCGGGGCTACGCGCCCACGGGAGAAAAAAATAATGAAGCGGTTACTGATCGTTCTTTTTGCCGGCCTGGTATTGGCCGGCTGCGCCACTTCTGGCGTAGATCCGTTGGCACCCAAGACCGTCAACACGGTCAACCTCAAGCGCTACCAGGGAACCTGGTACGAGTTGGCGCGTCTGCCGGTGTATTTCCAGCGTAACTGTGCACAATCCGAGGCCCATTACACCCTCAAGCCTGATGGCGACATGGCAGTGCTGAATCGCTGCCTGACGTCGGACTGGCAATGGGAAGAGGCCAAAGGCACGGCTTATCCACAGGTGCCCGGCAAGGCTGACAAGCTCTGGGTCGAATTCGATACCTGGTTCTCGCGACTGATACCCGGTGTGGCGAAGGGAGAATACTGGGTGTTGTACGTCAGCGATGATTACAAGACCGCAATTGTCGGCGACCCGGGCCGGCGTCACCTCTGGCTGCTGTCACGGACCCCGACGGTCAATGGCGTGGTGCGCGAAGAACTGCTGAGCAAGGCGCGTCAGCAGGGGTATGACACGACGCGACTGATCTGGCGCACGTCGGATACCAAGATGGCGAAGACTTCGAATTAGGCTGCCGCTGAAGATCAAAAATGGTGGGAGCGAGCCTGCTCGCGATAGCGGAATGTCAGTCAACATATCTGTTGAATTTGACGGCCCTATCGCGAGCAGGCTCGCTCCCACATTTTTTTGCGTCAGCCCAAGAGGTCGCGCAGGACTTGGGTGAATGCGCGGTTGCTTTCTTCTTCACCGGCATGTCGCCCGTCACGCACGACCCATTGGCCGTTGACCAGCACATCCCGCACCTGGCGATCGCCGCCGGCAAACAACCACCGATTGAGAATTCCGTCGCCACTGGCTGTCGCCAGGTACGGATCGTTGCCGTCCAGCACCAGCCAGTCGGCACGTTTGCCGACTTCCAGGCCACCAATCGGTTGGCCCAATGCCTGGGCACCGCCATCCAGCGCCGCGTCGTACAGCGTGCGGCCGACCATCGGCTGATCCGCGCCATACAACCGATTACGCCGCTGATCGCGCAGACGCTGGCCATATTCCAGCCAGCGCAACTCTTCCACCACGCTCAACGACACATGGCTGTCGGAACCGATGCCCATGCGCCCACCCTGAGCCAGGAAGTCCACCGCCGGGAAAATCCCGTCACCGAGGTTGGCTTCGGTGGTCAGGCACAGGCCGGCGATGGCGCGGCTTTTGGCCATGAGCGTGACTTCTTCCGGGTTGGCGTGAGTGGCGTGGACCAGGCACCAGCGCTGATCGACTTCGGTGTTTTCGTACAGCCATTGCAGCGGACGACGACCGCTCCAGCTCAGGCAGTCGTCGACTTCTTTCTGCTGTTCGGCAATGTGAATGTGTACCGGGCACTGCTTGTCGCTGGCCGCCAGCACTTCGCTGATCTGCTGCGGTGTGACCGCGCGTAACGAGTGGAAACACAGGCCGAGCGACTGCGCCGGTTGCTGCGCCAGGATCGGCTGCAAGCGCGACTGAAGTTTCAGGTAGTTTTCGGTGCTGTTGATAAAGCGGCGCTGGCCTTCATTCGGGGCCTGGCCACCGAAACCGGAGTGGCTGTAGAGCACGGGCAAAAGGGTCAACCCGATACCGGCAGAGCTGGCCGCCTGGCTGATGCGCAGCGCCAGTTCGGCCGGGTCTGCATAAGGCTGGCCGTTATTGTCGTGATGTACGTAATGAAACTCCGCGACCGAGGTGTAGCCGGCCTTGAGCATTTCGATGTACAGCTGACGGGCGATGACGCCGAGTTGGTCCGGGCTGATTTTTCCGACCAGACGGTACATCAAATCACGCCAGGTCCAGAAACTGTCGTTCGGATTTCCCGCCACTTCCGCCAGCCCGGCCATGGCCCGCTGGAAGGCGTGGGAGTGTAAATTCGGCATCCCCGGCAGCAGCGGGCCGCTCAACCGTTCGGCGCCATCTGCGTGGGAATCGGCCTGGACATGGGTCAGTACGCCATCGGCGCTGACCTCAAGACGTACATTGTTGGCCCATCCACTAGGCAGCAGCGCGCGTTCGGCAAAGAAGGCGGACATGGTTCAGCACCCCATCGTGTGTTATTTGTATATACATATACAGACGTTTGCCTGCTCGGTAAACTCCGGCAAGCTAGCAACCTTTACTAAACGAACAAGGATTAACCGTGCCGACTCCCTCTGCCACATTGCCGCCGAATGCCAATCTGAGCGCCAATCTGGGCGACAGTCCGGCGCCCTTGTACGCCCGCGTAAAACAAATGATCACCCAGCAAATCGACAGTGGAAACTGGCCACCGCACTACCGCGTTCCGTCGGAAAGCGAGTTGGTCAGCCAGTTGGGTTTCAGCCGCATGACCATCAACCGCGCCCTGCGCGAGATGACTGCCGATGGCTTGCTGGTGCGTATGCAGGGTGTCGGTACGTTCGTCGCCGAGCCGAAAAGTCAGTCTGCCTTGTTTGAAGTGCACAACATCGCCGACGAGATCGCCTCCCGTGGCCATCGTCACACTTGCAAGGTGATCACCCTCGAAGAAGAGGCCGCCGGTTCCGAGCGGGCCCTGGCCCTGGACATGCGCGAAGGCCAGAAAGTGTTCCACTCGCTGATCGTGCATTTCGAAAACGATATTCCGGTGCAAATCGAAGACCGTTTCGTCAACGCGCTGGTGGCACCGGACTACCTCAAGCAAGACTTTACCCTGCAAACGCCTTACGCCTATCTGAATCAGGTTGCGCCGTTGACCGAAGGCGAGCACGTGGTCGAAGCGATTCTGGCTGAGCCGTCCGAGTGCAAGTTGCTGCAGATTGAAAAGGGCGAGCCGTGCCTGCTGATTCGTCGCCGCACCTGGTCCGGCCGTCAGCCAGTGACCGCCGCCCGTTTGATCCACCCCGGTTCCCGTCATCGTCTGGAAGGACGGTTTCATAAATAAAGAGCCATCAATAACAAAGAGATATAAATGGGTCAGTTGAAGGTTTTACGCGCTGAAGATTACCCGCGCATGCCGTGGAAAAACGGCGGCGGCAGCACCGAAGAAATCACCCGCGATACCGGTGTGGGCCTTGATGGTTTTGGCTGGCGCCTGTCGATTGCCGACATCGGCGAGTCGGGCGGGTTTTCCACTTTTGCCGGTTATGAGCGGGTGATCACCGTGCTGCAAGGCGAGGGCATGACCTTGCGCGTCGATGGTCAGGACACGCGGGCGTTGTTACCGCTGGACCCGTTTGCTTTCAGTGGCGAGAGTCACGTGTTCTGCGCATTGCTCGGCGGACCGATTCGCGATTTCAACCTGATTTATGCGCCGGATCGTTACCGCGCGCGGTTGCAGTGGCTGGAAGGTAAGCAGCGGTTTTTTAGTGAGGCCGGGACTCTGCTGGTATTCAGTGTCAGTGAAGCGCTTGAAGTGAAGGTCGGTAACAGCGCATCGCAACTCGGTCGCCATGATTGCCTGCAACTGGATGGTAACGCCGGGCTGCTGGATATCTCTATCAAGGGTCAGTGCTGTGTGATCGAGCTGATTGCGCGCTGATCCAGCACCGAGTCGCCTCTATCGCGGGCAAGCCCGCTCCCACAGGGACATCATCGTACTTGTGGGAGCGGGCTTGCCCGCGATGCTTTTCAGGGCCTGAACCTCGTTTCCCATCGCGCACCACTTTGTTACCGAACGCCCCAGCGTGGCGCAAAACCCCGCTCAAGTAACAGCCTTCGCCCCTTCCGCCAAATCCCCTCGAAAAATTTCATCTGCGCCAGAGCCCTTGATCCAGGCGCTTTCCTGCCCTTTCAGAATTTTTATTGAATGTTTATCCGGCAAGTTGGCCGCTTGATTGCATATGCTTGTATGTACAAGTAAAGACGTATGCGTATGAGTCGATCGAGACTCCTCGTAACGTCCACTGATTCGCTTGTGGCGCAACGATGCGCACAGGCTGGCTCGCCCACCGCCAGGGTTGGTTTGGATTTGATCGCTGAGGAGTCTTTTTCGTGACTGACAACACCCAGAAACCTACTAAATACCGCAATGTCGAAATCCGCGCTGCTCGCGGTAACAAGCTGACCGCCAAGAGCTGGCTGACTGAAGCGCCGCTGCGCATGCTGATGAACAACCTCGACCCGGAAGTCGCCGAGAACCCTAAAGAGCTGGTGGTTTACGGTGGTATCGGTCGTGCGGCACGTAACTGGGAATGCTACGACAAGATCGTCGAAAGCCTGACCAACCTGAACGACGACGAGACCCTGCTGGTGCAATCCGGCAAGCCGGTCGGCGTATTCAAGACCCACAGCAACGCCCCGCGCGTACTGATCGCCAACTCCAACCTGGTACCACACTGGGCCAGTTGGGAACACTTCAACGAACTGGACGCCAAAGGCCTGGCCATGTACGGCCAGATGACCGCCGGCAGCTGGATCTACATCGGCAGCCAGGGCATCGTCCAGGGCACCTACGAAACCTTCGTCGAAGCCGGTCGCCAACACTACAACGATGACCTTAAAGGTCGTTGGGTCCTGACCGCAGGCCTCGGCGGCATGGGCGGCGCCCAGCCTCTGGCCGCAACCCTGGCCGGCGCTTGCTCGCTGAACATCGAATGCCAGCAAGTGAGCATCGATTTCCGCCTGAAAAGCCGCTATGTCGACGAGCAAGCCACCGACCTCGACGACGCGCTGGCCCGCATCGCCAAATACACCAAGGAAGGCAAAGCGATTTCCATTGCCCTGCTGGGCAACGCGGCAGAAATCCTGCCGGAACTGGTCAAGCGCGGTGTGCGCCCGGACATGGTCACCGACCAGACCAGCGCCCACGACCCACTCAACGGCTACCTGCCGGCCGGCTGGACCTGGGACCAGTACCGTGCTCGCGCCAAGACCGAACCCGCCGCTGTGATCAAAGCTGCCAAGCAATCGATGGCTGTGCACGTCAAGGCGATGTTGGACTTCCAGAAAATGGGGGTACCGACTTTCGACTACGGCAACAACATCCGTCAGATGGCCCAGGAAGAGGGCGTGGAAAACGCATTCGACTTCCCAGGCTTCGTACCGGCTTACATCCGTCCGCTGTTCTGCCGTGGCATCGGCCCATTCCGTTGGGCTGCACTGTCGGGCGACCCGCAGGACATCTACAAGACCGACGCCAAGGTCAAAGAACTGATCCCGGACGACGCCCACCTGCACAACTGGCTGGACATGGCCCGCGAGCGCATCAGCTTCCAGGGTCTGCCGGCACGTATCTGCTGGGTTGGCCTGGGCCTGCGCGCCAAGCTGGGTCTGGCGTTCAACGAAATGGTGCGCAGCGGTGAATTGTCCGCGCCAATCGTGATCGGTCGCGATCACCTGGACTCCGGCTCTGTTGCCAGCCCGAACCGCGAAACCGAATCGATGCAGGACGGTTCCGACGCCGTGTCCGACTGGCCACTGCTCAACGCCTTGCTCAACACCGCGAGCGGCGCGACCTGGGTTTCCCTGCACCACGGCGGCGGCGTCGGCATGGGCTTCTCCCAGCACTCGGGCATGGTGATTGTCTGCGACGGTACGGATGAAGCGGCCGAGCGTATCGCTCGCGTGCTGCACAACGACCCGGCGACTGGCGTTATGCGTCACGCCGATGCCGGTTACCAGATCGCGATCGATTGCGCCAAGGAGCAGGGGCTGAACCTGCCGATGATTACCGGCAAATAAAACGAACCTGTGGAAACTGCTTTATGTGGGAGCGGGCTTGCTCGCGAAGAGGCCGCCACATTCAACATCTGTGCTGGCTGATACGCCGCTTTCGCGAGCAAGCCCGCTCTCACAAAAAAAGCAGTTCCATGGAAAACGGTTTCACAGCGAATTCCTGATTGAACCATAGCGCAGTACCCGAGTGTTTGATCTTGCCGGTCGAGCAGGACGATGTTGCAGACCCAACAACAAGCAGGGCGGGTCGCGCGGTTGCGCAGACCTGATTGGACGTGGACAGGGCCGGATGCCTCTTGACTGCCGTAAGCCAATTCATGATTAGGAGCGTCACACAATGAAATCGAACAAGACCCTGCTGACCACATTGCTTTCCATGGGCCTGTTGGCCAGTGCCGGCGCCACTCAGGCGGCAGGCTGGTGCGAATCGGGCAAACCGGTGAAATTCGCCGGCCTGAACTGGGAAAGCGCCATGCTGCTGACCGACGTGCTGCAAGTCGTGCTGGAGAAAGGCTACGACTGCAAGACCGACAGCCTGCCGGGTAACTCCATCACCATGGAAAACGCCCTGAGCAGCAACGACATCCAAGTGTTCGCCGAAGAGTGGGTCGGCCGCAGCGAAGTCTGGAACAAGGCCGAGAAGGCCGGCAAAGTCGTCGGTGTCGGTGCGCCGGTGGTGGGTGCCGTCGAAGGCTGGTATGTGCCGCGCTATGTGGTTGAAGGCGACGCCAAGCGTAAGCTGGAAGCCAAAGCACCGGACCTGAAAAACATTGCCGATCTGGCCAAATATTCCGCTGTGTTCAAGGATGCGGAAGAACCCTCCAAGGGCCGCTTCTACAACTGCCCGGCCGGCTGGACTTGCGAGCTGGATAACAGCGAAATGCTGAAAAGCTACGGCCTGGAAAACAGCTACACCAACTTCCGTCCAGGTACCGGCCCGGCGCTGGATGCGGCGGTACTGTCGAGCTACAAGCGTGGCGAGCCGATCCTGTTCTACTACTGGTCGCCAACCCCGCTGATGGGCCAGATCGACGTGGTCAAACTGGAAGAAAAACCGGGCGTGGACAAGCGCGTGACCATCAAGGTCGGCCTGTCCAAGACCTTCCACGAGCAAGCCCCGGAACTGGTGGCCGTGCTGGAAAAGGTCAACCTGCCAATCGACCTGCTGAACCAGAACCTGGGGCGTATGGCCAAGGAGCGGATCGAGTCGCCAAAACTGGCCAAGATCTTCTTGAAGGAACATCCTGAAGTCTGGCACGCATGGGTGAGCGACGACGCAGCCAAGAAAATCGACGCGGCCTTGTAGGTTGAGCCTCTCCGACTGTCGGCGACGGCAGTCGGATGCTTGATCGCAACCCCTTGATTGAGAGCCTCTTATGTTTCCCGAAAGCTTTACCTTTTCCATCGCCGACTGGGTCAACGGTTGGGTCGATTCGCTGGTCACCAACTACGGCGACGTGTTCCGCAGCATCTCCGACACCCTGTTGTGGGCCATCGTCAATCTAGAAGGGCTGCTGCGCGCGGCGCCCTGGTGGCTGATGTTGGCGATCGTGGCGGGCGTGGCCTGGCACGCGACCCGCAAAGTCGTGACCACGGCGGTTATCGTCGGCTTGCTGTTCCTGGTGGGCGCGGTCGGTCTCTGGGACAAGCTGATGCAGACCCTGGCGCTGATGATGGTGGCGACGGTCATCTCGGTGCTGATCGGCATTCCGCTGGGCATTCTCTCGGCGCGCAGCAATCGCCTGCGTTCGGTGCTGATGCCGCTGCTGGACATCATGCAGACCATGCCGAGCTTCGTGTACCTGATTCCGGTGCTGATGCTGTTCGGTCTGGGCAAGGTCCCGGCGATTTTTGCCACGGTGATCTACGCCGCGCCGCCGCTGATCCGCCTGACCGATCTGGGCATTCGTCAGGTCGACGGTGAAGTGATGGAAGCGATCAACGCCTTCGGTGCCAACCGCTGGCAGCAACTGTTCGGCGTGCAACTGCCGCTGGCCCTGCCGAGCATCATGGCCGGGATCAACCAGACCACCATGATGGCCCTGTCGATGGTGGTAATCGCCTCGATGATCGGTGCCCGTGGCTTGGGTGAAGACGTGTTGGTGGGGATTCAGACCCTCAACGTCGGACGTGGCCTTGAAGCCGGTCTGGCGATCGTGATTCTGGCAGTGGTGATCGACCGCATTACACAGGCGTACGGTCGTGCACGGCATGAGGTGAGCAAATGAGCAACGCAGCCATCAGCAAGATCGAAGTCAAAAACGTCTTCAAGATTTTCGGCAACCGCTCCAAGGAAGCGCTGGGCATGATTGGCCAGGGCAAAACCAAAGACCAGGTGCTGGCTGAAACCGGCTGCGTGGTCGGTGTGAACGACCTGTCGCTGAGCATCAGCACCGGCGAGATCTTCGTGATCATGGGTCTGTCCGGTTCTGGCAAGTCGACTTTGGTGCGCCACTTCAATCGCCTGATCGACCCCACCAGCGGCGCGATCCTGGTGGACGGCGTGGACATCCTGCAATACGACATGGAAGCCCTGCGCGAATTTCGTCGGCACAAGATCAGCATGGTGTTCCAGAGCTTCGGCCTGCTGCCCCACAAGACCGTGCTGGATAACGTCGCCTACGGCCTGAAAGTGCGTGGCGAGAGCAAGCAGATGTGCGCCGAGCGTGCGCTGCACTGGATCAACACCGTGGGCCTGAAGGGCTACGAAAACAAATACCCGCACCAGCTCTCGGGCGGCATGCGCCAGCGTGTGGGCCTGGCTCGCGCACTGGCGGCGGATACCGACATCATCCTGATGGACGAAGCCTTCAGCGCCCTCGACCCGTTGATCCGCGCCGAAATGCAGGACCAGTTGCTGGAACTGCAAAAGACCCTGCACAAGACCATCGTGTTCATCACCCACGACCTCGACGAGGCCGTGCGCATCGGCAATCGCATCGCGATCCTCAAGGATGGCCGGCTGATTCAGGTCGGTACGCCACGAGAGATCCTGCATTCGCCGGCGGATGAGTATGTAGACCGGTTCGTACAGCGGCGGGCGGCGGTGGTTTAAAGGCCGATCGTTCCCACGCTCTGCGTGGGAATGCATCCCGTGACGCTCCGCGTCACACATGCGCAGGGCTAGAGCCTTGCGCTGACAACGGGACGCGGAGCGTCCCAGGCGGCATTCCCACGCAGAGCGTGGGAACGATCAAGTTCAAGAGGTTAATGATGTCCCAGGCTGAAAAAATCGTTATCGCCGACGCTCCATTGCGTTGGCAGGATGTGGTCGCAGTCGCTCGTCACGGCGCACAGCTCGAGCTGTCGCCCCAGATCTGGGCGCGGATCGAGAATGCCCAGGCGATCGTCCAGCGCATCGTCACCAGCGGCGAGCGCGCCTACGGCGTCAACACCGGCCTGGGCGCCTTGTGCAACGTCTCGCTCAAAGGTGAACAACTCAGCCAATTGTCGCGCAACACCTTGCTCAGTCACGCCTGTGGCGTTGGCGCACCACTGGCCGACGAACAGACCCGCGCAATCATCTGCGCCGCTATTCGCAACTATAGCCATGGCAAATCCGGCATTCATCGCCGCGTGGTCGAAGCCCTGCTGGCACTGCTCAATCGCGGCATCACTCCGCAAGTGCCGTCTCAGGGGTCGGTCGGTTACCTGACCCACATGGCCCATATCGGAATCACGCTGCTGGGTGTCGGCAATGTCAGCTATCGAGGGCAGATCGTTTCTGCGCAGCAAGCCTTGGCCGAAGAGGGGCTGCAACCGGTGCAACTGGGCGCTAAAGATGGCTTGTGCCTGGTCAACGGCACGCCATGCATGACCGGCCTCAGCTGCCTGGCACTCGCAGATGCTACCCGACTCGTGCAGTGGGCCGACGTGGTCGGTGCCATGAGCTTCGAAGCCCAGCGCGGCCAGATCGCGGCATTCGATGCCGAGATCATCGCGCTTAAACCCCATCCGGGCATGCAGCAGGTGGGAATCAACCTTCGCGCCTTGCTCGATGGCAGCGAAGTGATCGCCAGCAGCAAGGGTATTCGCACTCAGGATGCGTTGAGCATCCGCTCGATCCCGCAAGTTCACGGTGCGGCTCGCGATCAGCTTGAGCACGCGAAAAAGCAGATCGAAACCGAACTCAACGCTGTCACCGACAACCCGATGCTGCTGGGCACGCCGGACAACTACCGCGTCGTGTCCCAGGCCAACCCGCACGGCCAATCCGTTGCGCTGGCTGCTGATTTGCTCGCCATCGCCATGGCGGAAATCGGCTCCATCGCCGAACGTCGCCTGGACCGTTTGATCAACCCGCATGTCAGCGGTCTGCCGGCGTTTCTGGTGGCCAATCCGGGAGTGAACTCCGGGATGATGATCGTGCAATACGTTGCCGCTTCCCTGTGTGCGGAAAACCGCCAGTTGGCGCAACCGGCGGTGCTCGATAACTACGTCACTTCGGGCTTGCAGGAAGACCACTTGAGCATGGGCACCAACGCGGCGCTGAAGCTGCATCGCGCATTGGAAAACTGCACGCAGATCCTCGCCATTGAATATTTGCTGGCATCCCAGGCGTTTGAGTTCCTCAAAGAGCAACGTTTTGGCGCTGGCACCGATACCGCGTGGCGTCTGCTGCGTGAGCGAGTCCCGGCCTACGACCAGGACCGCTGGCTGGCACCGGACATTGCTGCCGCTGCCAGTGTTTTGAAAGACCCGATTTTGTTGCACAAGGCTTTTCCAGAACTGAACTGATTTCCACAACACCAGCGTGCCAAGGCGCGGCTCCCCAAAAGGCAGACGCGACGGACAACGGACATCTCCGGAGCGTCTGGTGAGTTAAATAACAAACTCTCAAAAGGAGCACAAAATGACTGCACTTAACCTGATTCCTGGCCAACTGAGCCTTGCCCAACTGCGTGATGTTTATCAGCAACCGGTCAAAATCACCCTCGACAACAGCGCCTCGAGCCAGATCGAAGCCAGCGTTGCCTGCGTGGAACAGATCCTCGCCGAGAACCGCACGGCTTACGGCATCAACACCGGTTTCGGCCTGCTGGCTTCGACCCGTATCGCCAGCGAAGACCTGGAAAACCTGCAGCGCTCGCTGGTGCTGTCCCACGCCGCTGGCGTCGGTGAGCCGATCAGCGACGCCCTGGTGCGGCTGGTCATGGTGCTCAAGGTCAATAGCCTGAGCCGTGGTTTTTCCGGCATTCGTCGCCAGGTGATCGACGCACTGATCGCGCTGATCAACGCCGAGGTTTACCCGCACATTCCTTTGAAAGGTTCGGTCGGTGCATCCGGCGATTTGGCGCCGTTGGCGCACATGTCGCTGGTGCTGCTGGGCGAAGGCAAGGCGCGCTACAAAGGCGAATGGCTGCCCGCCACCGAAGCGCTGAAAGTCGCCGGTTTGACGCCGCTGACTCTGGCGGCGAAAGAAGGCCTGGCGCTGCTTAACGGCACACAGGTTTCCACCGCCTACGCCCTGCGTGGCCTGTTCGAAGGCGAAGATCTGTTTGCCGGCGCCCTGGCCCTTGGCGGCCTGACGGTCGAAGCGGTACTGGGCTCGCGCTCGCCATTCGACGCGCGCATTCATGCTGCTCGCGGCCAGAAAGGCCAGATCGACGCCGCTGCCGCTTACCGCGATCTGCTGGGCGAGCGCAGCGAAGTATCCGACTCGCACCAGAACTGCGAAAAGGTCCAGGACCCGTACTCCCTGCGCTGCCAGCCGCAAGTCATGGGCGCCTGCCTGACTCAATTCCGTCAGGCTGCCGAAGTGCTCGCCATCGAAGCCAACGCCGTATCGGACAACCCATTGGTGTTCGCCGCTGAAGGCGACGTGATCTCCGGCGGTAACTTCCACGCCGAGCCGGTGGCCATGGCCGCCGACAACATGGCCCTGGCCATTGCCGAAATCGGTTCCCTGAGCGAACGCCGCATCTCGCTGATGATGGACAAGCACATGTCGCAACTGCCGCCGTTCCTGGTGGCCAATGGCGGCGTGAACTCCGGCTTCATGATCGCCCAGGTGACCGCGGCGGCATTGGCCAGCGAGAACAAGGCGCTGTCTCATCCGCACTCAGTGGACAGTTTGCCGACATCGGCAAACCAGGAAGACCACGTGTCCATGGCTCCGGCGGCAGGCAAGCGTCTGTGGGAAATGGCAGAAAACACTCGCGGCGTTCTCGCGGTGGAATGGTTGGCTGCGGTCCAAGGTCTGGATCTGCGCGATGGTCTGAAGACTTCGCCAAAACTGGAAAAGGCCCGCGCCATCCTGCGTGCCGAAGTGCCGTTCTATGAGAAGGACCGGTTCTTCGCTCCTGATATCAACGCAGCGAGCGAGTTGTTGGCGACCCGTTGCCTGAGCGAACTGGTCTCGGCGAAGTTGCTGCCGAGCCTGTAACGGCTTCTTCTCTGATGATCGTTCCCACGCTCTGCGTGGGAACGCAGCCCCGTGACGCTCCGCGTCACTGGACGCGGAGCGTCCCCAGAGGCATTCCCACGCGGAGCGTGGGAACGATCAGTCGCCAATAAAAATAATTAAGGACGAGAAATGCAACAGCCAGCAAAAGGTTTGAAACGCGGGCTCTCTGCCCGACATATTCGCTTCATGGCGCTGGGGTCGGCTATCGGCACCGGGCTTTTTTACGGTTCTGCCTCGGCCATACAAATGGCCGGGCCTGCGGTATTGCTCGCTTACCTGATCGGTGGCGCGGCGGTGTTCATGGTCATGCGCGCCCTCGGCGAGATGGCGGTGCATAACCCGGTGGCCGGCTCATTCGGCCAGTACGCCAGCACTTATCTGGGGCCGATGGCGGGCTTCATCCTCGGTTGGACCTATGCGTTCGAAATGGTCATCGTCGGCATGGCCGACGTGACCGCGTTCGGTATTTACATGGGTTTCTGGTTTCCGGAAGTCTCCCGCTGGATCTGGGTGCTGGGTATCGTTTCGGTGGTCGGCGGCTTGAACCTGTGCAACGTGAAAGTATTCGGTGAAATGGAGTTCTGGCTGTCGCTGCTCAAGGTGGCAGCCATCGTCGCGATGATCTTGGGCGGTTTCGGCATCATGCTGTTCGGCATCAGCAATGCGCCTGGCGCCCAGGCGACCGACATCAGCAATCTCTGGAGCCATGGCGGCTTCATGCCCAATGGCGTGGGCGGCCTGATCGCTTCGTTTGCGGTGGTGATGTTTGCTTTTGGCGGCATTGAAATCATCGGCGTAACGGCTGGTGAAGCCAAAGACCCGCAGCGCGTGCTGCCGCGGGCGATCAATGCCGTACCGTTGCGTATTCTGCTGTTCTACGTGTTGACGATGTTCGTGCTGATGTCGATTTTTCCATGGCAGCAGATTGGCAGTCAGGGCAGTCCGTTTGTGCAGATTTTCGACAATCTGGGGATCAGCTCGGCGGCGACCATTCTCAATATCGTGGTGATCTCGGCGGCGGTGTCGGCCATCAACAGTGACATCTTCGGCGCTGGCCGGATGATGTACGGACTGGCCCAGCAAGGACACGCACCCAAAGGCTTTGCCCGCTTGTCGCACACTGGCGTGCCATGGATGACCGTGGCGGTCATGAGTGCCGCGCTGCTGCTGGGCGTGTTGCTGAACTACCTGATTCCGGAAAACGTGTTTCTGTTGATCGCCTCTGTCGCGACCTTTGCCACGGTGTGGGTCTGGCTGATGATTCTGTGCACCCAGGTGGCCATGCGTCGCTCCATGAATGCCGAGCAGGTCACCCAACTGAAATTCCCGGTGCCGTTCTGGCCTTACGCGCCGATGGCGGCGATTGCCTTCATGCTGTTCATTTTCGGCGTGCTGGGCTATTTCCCGAATACCCAAGCGGCGCTGATCGTCGGCATAGTCTGGATCGTGCTGCTGGTACTGGCCTACCTGATATGGGTGAAACCGGCGGCAGGCCAGGCAGCCTTGGTAGCGCGCGATCCTGTTTTTTCTCATCGATAACCTAATGGAGACCAAGGATGAAAACGCTCTGGCAACATTGCCACGTCGCAACCATGGCGCAAGGCGTCTACTCGATCATCGAGGACGCGGCCATCGTGACGTCAGGTGCGCACATTGAGTGGATTGGTCGGCGCGGCGAACTGCCGTCAGGCGAGTACCCGGCAGTCAATGATCTTAAAGGGGCCTGGGTGACTCCGGGCCTGATCGACTGCCACACCCACACGGTGTTCGGCGGCAACCGCAGCGGTGAATTCGAGCAACGCCTGCAAGGCGTCAGCTATGCGGAAATCGCCGCCGCCGGCGGTGGCATTGCCAGCACCGTGCGCGCCACTCGCGCATCATCCGAAGACGAGTTGTTCGCCAGCGCCGCCAAGCGCCTGAAGAGCCTGATGCGCGACGGCGTGACCACGGTCGAGATGAAGTCCGGTTACGGCCTGGATCTGGCCAGCGAGCGCAAAATCCTGCGAGTGATCCGCCGTCTCGGCGCCGAGCTGCCAGTCAGCGTGCGCAGCACCTGCCTGGCCGCTCATGCCTTGCCACCGGAATACGCGGATCGGGCCGACGACTACATCGATCACATCTGCAGCGAAATGCTCCCGGCCCTGACGGCCGAAGGGCTGGTGGATGCGGTGGATGCGTTCTGCGAATACCTGGCGTTTTCGCCGCAGCAGGTCGAACGGGTGTTCGTCGCTGCGCAAAACCTCGGCCTGCCGGTGAAGCTGCATGCCGAGCAATTGTCGTCGCTGCACGGTTCGAGCCTGGCGGCGCGGTACCACGCACTGTCCGCCGATCATCTGGAATTCATGACCGAAGACGACGCCATCGCCATGGCCAAGTCCGGCACCGTCGCGGTATTACTGCCCGGCGCGTTTTACTTCCTGCGGGAAACCCAATTGCCACCGATGGAAGCCCTGCGCAAACACGGCGTGAAAATCGCCATCGCCAGCGACCTCAACCCGGGCACTTCGCCGGCGTTGTCGTTGCGCTTGATGCTGAACATGGCCTGCACCTGTTTCCGTATGACCCCGGAAGAGGCGCTGGCGGGCGCGACTATTCATGCCGCCACCGCGTTGGGCATGGGCCAAACCCACGGTTCGCTGGAAGCCGGCAAGGTTGCAGACTTCGTCGCCTGGCAAATCGATCGTCCGGCCGACCTGTCGTACTGGCTGGGCGGCGACCTGGAAAAACGCGTCGTGCGTCACGGCGTTGAATCAAATCTGTAGGAGAGCGGTTGTGGATAAGGTTCTGAGCTTCAAACAAGGCCGTGTGCCGCTGCTGATCAGCATGCCCCACGCCGGCCTGCGCCTGACCCCGACGGTGGAAGCGGGGTTGATCCCCGACGCGAAAAGCCTGCCGGACACTGACTGGCACATTCCACGGCTTTATGAGTTCGCTGCCGAACTGGGCGCCAGCACCCTGGCGGCCGAGTACTCGCGGTTTGTCATCGACCTGAACCGGCCGTCCGACGACAAGCCCTTATATGTCGGCGCCACCACCGGTCTGTATCCGGCGACGCTGTTCGATGGCGTGCCGTTGTTCCGCGAAGGGCAGGAGCCGTCGGCAGCAGAGCGGGCGACGTATCTGGAGCAGATCTGGACGCCGTACCACCGCACCTTGCAGGAAGAACTGACGCGGCTGAAAGCCGAGTTCGGCTACGCGCTGCTGTTCGATGCGCACTCGATCCGCTCGATAATCCCGCACCTGTTCGACGGCAAGCTGCCGGACTTCAACCTCGGCACCTTCAATGGCGCCAGTTGCGATCCACAGTTGGCCACTCAACTGGAAGCGATCTGCGCGAAGCACCTCGATTACAGCCATGTGCTGAACGGTCGCTTCAAGGGCGGGCACATCACCCGGCATTACGGCAACCCGGCCGAAAACATTCATGCCGTGCAGCTGGAGTTGGGGCAGTGCACGTACATGGAAGAGTTCGAGCCGTTCCGTTACCGCCAGGATTTGGCTGAGCCGACGCAAGTGGTGCTCAAGGAGTTGTTGCAAGGGCTGTTGGCGTGGGGCGCAAAGCACTACGGCTGACTGATCGTTCCCACGCTCCGCGTGGGAATGCCTCTAGGGACGCTCCGCGTCCAGTGACGCGGAGCGTCACGGGCTGCATTCCCACGCAGAGCATGGGAACGATCGGTTGAGACAGTCGCCACCGTGCAAATCTCGGTCGCTACAGTTCGCTTTTACCCGCTCGACGCTGCGTAATGTTCTGGGCACGGTGCACGAAGACACCGAACCCCACAATAATCTGCCGCACGAGACTCTCCCGATGAAAAGACTGTGCACCTGCTGTCTCTCAATCCTCTGTGGCAATGCTCTTCTGAGCACCAGCGTTTTCGCCAACGACCCCGCTTCCTGCAAGACTGTGCGTATGGGCGTGGTCAACTGGACCGACGTCATCGCCACCAGCGGCATGGCTGACGTATTGCTCAACGGCCTCGGCTACGAAAGCAAGCAAACCAGTGCCGTGCAGCAAATCGTCTTCGCCGGCATCCGCGACAAACGTCTGGATATCTTCCTCGGTTACTGGAAACCGGCGATGGACAAGAACATCGCTCCGTTCGTGGCCGCCAATCAAGTGAAGGTCATGGACAAACCGAGCCTGGCCGACGCCCAGGCAACGCTCGCCGTACCTGACTACGTGGCTGCCGCCGGCCTGAAAACCTTCGCCGATATCGCCAGATTCAAGGACCAGCTCGGCGGCAAGATCTACGGTATCGAGCCGGGCAGCGGCGCCAACACCACCATCAAGACCATGATCGAGACCAACCGCTTTGGCTTGAAGGATTTCAAACTGATCGAGTCCGGTGAGGCCGGGATGCTCGCCGCCGTGCAACGGGCGGTCAATCGCAAGGAGTTCGTGGTGTTCGTCGGCTGGACCCCGCATCCGATGAACATCAACATGAACATCGCCTACCTGACCGGCAGCGAAGACGTCTATGGCCCGAACGAAGGCGCGGCGACCGTTTCCACCGTGACCGCATCGGACTATGCCGAGCGTTGCCCGAACGTGAACCGCCTGCTGGAAAACCTGACCTTTACCGCCGCTCAGGAAAGCCAGTTGATGGTGCCGATCATGGAGCGCAAGACGCCGCAGGACGTTGCCAAACAGTGGCTGCGCGATCATCCCGAAGATCTTCAGCGCTGGTTGGCGGGTGTCAGCAGTGTTGATGGCAAGGAGGGTGTGGCAACCGTTCAGGCCAGTTTGAAAAACTGATCACCATTTCTTCGCAAAGTATGCTGTCTGTGGCGAGGGAGCTTGCTCCCGTTCGGCGGCGAAGCCGTCGTGAACCCGGCTGGTCGTGAGTGGTTTTGGGGCTGCTACGCAGCCCAGCGGGAGCAAGCTCCCTCGCCACAGGACTGAGTTCCAATCCCAAACCGTTGACTGACTGGCTCCAGGCTCATGGCTCCTTACTCGATTTCCGAACACATGGCGGCTTTCGTCGAGAAAACCCTCAGCTTCAACAGCACTGACAGCAGCCTCCCCGGTTTGCGTCAGGCCTACAGCGAGATGTGCCGGGCGTTTACCCCGCCATGTCCCGCAGGGCTTGAAGTGATCGATCTCAAGTTGGCGGGCGTGGCGGTGCGCGCCTGGCAACCCTCGGTTCCGCCGCCGACCAACGGTTGGCCATGCATTGTGTATCTGCATGGCGGCGGTTGGGTGGTGGGGGATCTGGATTCCCACGCCTTTATCTGCGCCGAACTGGCGTCGGTGCTTGGCTCGCTGGTGATCGCCATTGATTATCGACTGGCACCGGAGCACCCGTTTCCGGCGGCGTTCAAGGACTGCCTGAGTGTCTGGCGTGCGCTGCGCACAGGACCGTTTCAGCTCGATCCGGCGCGGACGCTGGTGGCAGGGGACAGCGCTGGCGGCAACCTCGCCGCTGCGTTGTGCCTCGCCTTGCGCGATGCCGGCGAACCAATGCCATGCGCGCAAGTTCTGATCTATCCGGGGCTGGGCGGCGATCACCGATTGCCGTCGCGCAGCGAATGCGCCGATGCACCATTGCTCAGTAGCAGCGATCTGGATTGTTATCAAGCGTTGTATTTAGGCGGAACCCGACAACCGGCTGCCTATGCGATGCCCTTGCTCGCCGACGATTTCAGCTGTCTGCCACCGGCGTTGATCGCCGTCGCGCAGTTCGATCCGCTGCGCGATGACGGCGTGCTTTACGCCGATCGACTCAACGCCGCCGGCGTGGGTGCAACGCTTTACTACGGGGAGGGGCTGGTTCACGGCTGTCTGCGCGCGCGGGGGCAGGTCGCCGAGGTCGACCGACTCTATGAAACCCTGCTCGACTATTTGGCTGAGAAGACAGGCTGACAAACGCTGACGCTGCGAGGGGCATGCTCATAGACGTAATTCGGGTTTATGATGCCGGACGGCAGAATAATAGAAGTCCCCCCAGGGATGACCTCGACCCCTTACGGAGCGCGCAATGCAGACTTTGTACCCGCAGATCAAACCCCACGCCCGGCACGATCTGGCTGTCGATAAAACCCACACGCTGTATGTCGACGAAAGCGGTTCGCCGGAAGGTTTGCCGGTGGTGTTCATTCACGGCGGCCCTGGCGCCGGATGTGATGCCCAGAGCCGCCGGTATTTCGATCCGAACCTTTATCGCATCGTTACTTTCGACCAGCGCGGTTGCGGTCGCTCCACGCCCCACGCCAGCCTGGAAAACAACACCACCTGGGATCTGGTCGCCGACCTTGAGCGGATTCGCAAACACCTGGGTATCGACAAATGGGTGCTGTTCGGCGGTTCCTGGGGTTCGACCCTGGCCCTGGCTTATGCGCAAACCCATCCGGAGCGCGTGCACGGTCTGATTCTGCGCGGGATTTTTCTCTGCCGTCCCCAGGAAATCGAATGGTTCTACCAGTGTGGCGCCAGTCGTCTGTTCCCCGATTACTGGCAGGACTACATTGCGCCGATCCCGCTGGACGAACGCGACGACTTGCTCACGGCATTCCACAAACGCCTGGTCGGCAACGACCAGATCGCCCAGATGCATGCGGCCAAGGCCTGGTCCATCTGGGAAGGCCGTACCGCGACCCTGCGTCCAAATCCGCTGGTGGTCGATCGTTTCTCCGAACCTCAACGTGCGTTGTCCATCGCCCGTATCGAATGCCACTACTTCACCAATAACGCTTTCCTGGAGCCGAACCAGCTGATCCGCGACATGGGCAAGATCGCCCATTTGCCCGGTGTCATCGTCCATGGTCGTTATGACGTGATCTGTCCGCTGGACAACGCCTGGGAACTGCATCAGGCCTGGCCGAACAGCGAATTGCAGGTGATCCGCGACGCTGGCCATGCCGCGTCCGAGCCGGGCATCACCGATGCATTGGTACGCGCCGCTGATCAGATGGCACGTCGACTGCTCGACTTGTCGCCTGACGAAGCATGAAGGGCCTGCTGCAACGCGTGCGTGGCGCGCGAGTCGAGGTCGCGGGAGAGGTGGTTGGTGCGATAGATCAGGGGTTGCTGGTGCTGGTGGCGGTCGAACCCGACGACACGCAGGCCAGCGCCGACAAACTTCTGCATAAACTGCTTAACTATCGAGTATTCAGTGACGCCGAGGGCAAGATGAATCTGTCCTTGGCGGATGTGGGCGGCGGGTTATTGCTGGTCTCGCAATTCACCCTGGCCGCTGATACCAAAAACGGATTGCGTCCGAGTTTTTCGACGGCGGCCCCTCCGGCCTTGGGCGAGGCGCTTTTCGACTATTTATTGGGCAAAGCGAAACAGGTGCATGGCACTGTGGCATCAGGTAGATTCGGCGCGGATATGCAGGTGCACCTGGTCAATGATGGCCCGGTAACCTTCCTGTTACAGACGTGAAAGTGCTTGAAACATGTTTTTAAGGGCATTTCGGCTGAAAACAGGGGCTTTTCCCGATAAATACTTGGTTTCCCCTGATGCGTTGTAACGCGGCCTACTAGATAATCGCGCGCTACGGGGATCAGCGTTCGTTGGTCCATTTTGACTTAGGTAGAGACTTGTCCGGAACCTGTTGGGGAATCATTTTGCCCCATAGGAGTCGGAACAATGCTCGCCAACTTGGCAAGAGTGGTTCGCAGGGTCGGTTTTTTCCACCGCACACCGTGCTGGCACTTTAACTGGCCGTTGGTTTTTTGATCTGTTTTCGGCGAGGGTTGCTCGTGATTGTTAGTCCCTGTAATGCACCAAAATTGTCTGCCAAACGGTTTCGAAGCGCTCTGGTAGCAGGCTCTGCACTGCTTTGCCTGTTCAGCGCCGGCCAACTTTGGGCATTCAATCTGGATGACGTATCGGTCAAGGCAAAAGAGCTGGCCGGGCAAAAATACGAAGCCCCGCGCAGTAACCTGCCGAATGAGTTTCGCGAGATGAAATTCGCGGACTATCAAAAAATCCGGTTCCTCACTGAAAAAGCCGAATGGGCGAACCAGAAAACCCCATTCAAGCTGTCCTTCTATCACCAGGGTATGCACTTCGATACGCCGGTGAAAATCAACGAAATCACGGCCAACACCGTCGAAGAGATCAAATACGACCCGAGTCGTTTCGATTTCGGCGACGTGAAGTTCGATCCTAAAGCCACCGAACAGTTAGGTTATGCCGGCTTCCGTGTGCTGTACCCGATCAACAAGGCCGACAAGCAAGACGAAATCATGACCATGCTCGGCGCGAGTTACTTCCGCGTCATCGGCAAGGGGCACACCTATGGCTTGTCCGCTCGCGGCATGGCCATTGATACCGCGTTGCCGTCCGGCGAAGAGTTCCCGCGCTTCACCGAGTTCTGGATTCAACAGCCCAAGCCGGGCGACAAGCATCTGGTGATCTTCGCCCTGCTGGATTCGCCGCGTGCCACCGGTGCCTATCGCCTGACCCTGCGTCCGGGCAGCGACACGGTCGTCGACGTCAAGGCCAAGATGTATCTGCGTGACAAGGTCACCAAGCTCGGCGTTGCGCCGCTGACCAGCATGTTCCTGTTCGGCGCCAACCAGCCGTCGAAAGTGCTGAACTACCGTCGTGAACTGCATGATTCCAGCGGCCTGTCGATCCATGCCGGCAACGGCGAATGGATCTGGCGCCCACTGAACAATCCGAAACACTTGGCCGTGAGCAACTTCTCGATCGAGAACCCGCGCGGTTTCGGCTTGCTGCAACGTGGCCGTGACTTCAGCCACTACGAAGACCTCGATGACCGCTACGACAAGCGCCCAAGTGCCTGGATCGAACCGAAAGGCGATTGGGGCAAAGGCTCCGTCGATCTGGTAGAGATTCCTACCGCCGATGAAACCAACGACAATATTGTCGCTTTCTGGAGCCCGGAAAAACTGCCTGAGCCTGGCCAGTCCCTGGACGTTGCCTACCGCATGCACTGGACCATCGATGAAGCCTCCCTGCATTCGCCGGACAGCGCCTGGGTTCAACAGACCCTGCGTTCCACAGGTGACGTGAAGCAGTCGAACCTGATTCGTCAGCCGGACGGCAGCGTGGCGTACCTGGTGGATTTCGAAGGTCCGTCCTTGCAAGACTTGTCGGAAAATGCCGAAGTGCGCAGCCAGGTGAGCGTTGGCGACAACGCGGAGCTGGTCGAGAACAGCGTCCGTTACAACCCTGAAACCAAGGGCTGGCGCCTGACTTTGCGGATGAAGATCAAGGATCCGAGCAAGGCTACCGAAATGCGGGCTGCGCTGGTCAAGACCATCACGCCTGCCGAGACGATCAAGACCGCGGCGCCAGCGTCCAGTTCTTCCGTTGCCAAGGCCGACAAGATCGCCGCCCGCCAGCAAGAGAAGAAGGACAAGGAAGCCAAGCAGGCTGAAGCACAAGCCCAGCAAGTCAAGGACACCAAGGACAAGGACAACAAAGACGCCAAGCAGCCTGTCGCTGCCGAAGCGGCCCCAGCCACACCGGAATCGGCACCGACTGAACAAGTCCTGACCGAGACCTGGAGCTATCAGTTGCCTGCCGATGAGTAATTCACACGTACAGCCACAAACGCTTGCCGAGTACCTGGCGCATTTGCCCATGACCGACGAGCAGCGCGCGGAACTCGCGGGCTGCAAGTCCTTCAGTGAACTGCACGAACGTCTGTCGTCCTCGACGTTCGACGCGCCGACCGAGGCTGCTCAAGCCTCGGTCGGCCGGCGCCTGACCCTGAACACCGCCGAAGAGCTGGCGGATGCGGAAATGCTGGTGCTCGACGCCAGTGGTCGGGTTTGCCTCAAGGCAACCCCGCCGATCCGTCGGACCAAAGTCGTGCCCGAGCCGTGGCGCACCAACATTCTGGTGCGTGGCTGGCGTCGGCTGACCGGGCGCACCAACCCGCCGGCCCCGCCGAAGGATGAGAACGTGCTGCCGGCCGCTCGCTGGCGCACCGTCGGTTCGATCCGTCGCTACATTCTGTTGGTGCTGATGCTCGGTCAAACGATCGTCGCCGGCTGGTACATGAAGGGCATCATGCCGTACCAGGGCTGGTCGTTCGTCGATCTTGAAGAAGTCCTGCACCAACCGCTCCTGCAAACCGCGGCCCAGGTGCTGCCTTACGCCTTGCAAACCACCATCCTGATTATGTTCGGGATTCTGTTTTGCTGGGTGTCGGCCGGTTTCTGGACGGCGCTGATGGGCTTTCTCGAGCTGATCACTGGTCGTGACAAATACCGCATTTCCGGCGCCAGTGCCGGCAACGAGCCGATCGCCAAGGACGCGCGCACCGCATTGGTGATGCCGATCTGCAACGAAGACGTGCCGCGGGTGTTCGCCGGTTTGCGGGCGACCTTCGAATCGGTCGCGGCCTCGGGTAACCTGGATCGCTTCGACTTTTTCGTGCTCAGCGACAGTAACGACGCCGATATCTGCGTCGCCGAACAGCAGGCCTGGCTGGACGTCTGCCGTGAAGCCAAGGGCTTCGGCAAGATCTTCTATCGCCGCCGCCGTCGCCGTGTGAAACGTAAAAGCGGCAACCTCGACGACTTCTGCCGTCGTTGGGGCGGTGACTACAAATACATGGTCGTGCTCGACGCCGACAGCGTGATGAGCGGCGAATGCCTGAGCAGTCTGGTGCGCCTGATGGAAGCCACGCCGGACGCCGGGATCATCCAGACCGCGCCACGTGCGTCGGGCATGGACACTTTGTATGCGCGCATGCAGCAGTTCGCCACCCGTGTGTACGGTCCGTTGTTCACCGCCGGCCTGCACTTCTGGCAGTTGGGTGAATCCCACTACTGGGGCCACAACGCGATCATCCGCATGAAACCGTTCATCGAGCACTGCGCCCTGGCGCCGTTGCCCGGTAAAGGTGCGTTCGCCGGTGCGATTCTGTCCCACGACTTCGTCGAAGCGGCGCTGATGCGCCGTGCCGGTTGGGGCGTGTGGATTGCCTACGACTTGCCGGGCAGCTACGAAGAACTGCCGCCGAACTTGCTGGACGAACTCAAGCGTGACCGTCGCTGGTGCCACGGCAACCTGATGAACTTCCGGCTGTTCCTGGTAAAAGGCATGCACCCGGTGCACCGTGCGGTGTTCCTGACGGGCGTGATGTCTTATCTGTCAGCGCCGTTGTGGTTCTTCTTCCTCGTGCTGTCGACGGCCCTGCTGGCGGTCAACACACTGATGGAGCCGCAATACTTCCTGGAGCCGCGTCAGCTCTATCCGCTGTGGCCGCAATGGCACCCGGACAAGGCGATTGCGCTGTTCTCGACGACCATCGTGCTGCTGTTCCTGCCGAAGTTGCTGAGCATCATCCTGATCTGGGCCAAGGGCGCGAAAGAGTTCGGTGGCAGGTTCAAGGTGACGCTGTCGATGCTGCTGGAGATGTTGTTCTCCATGCTGCTGGCGCCGGTGCGGATGATTTTCCACACCCGTTTCGTGCTCGCCGCGTTCCTCGGCTGGGCCGCGACCTGGAACTCGCCGCAACGTGATGACGACTCCACACCGTGGAGCGAAGCGGTCAAGCGCCACGGTCCACAAACCTTGCTGGGCTTCTTCTGGGCGCTGTTGGTGATCTGGCTGAACCCGAGCTTCCTTTGGTGGCTGGTGCCGATCGTCGGTTCGCTGATGCTGTCGATCCCGGTGTCGGTGATCTCCAGTCGTGTGGGTCTGGGCCTCAAGTCCCGCGATGAAAGCCTGTTCCTGATCCCTGAGGAATACAATCCGCCACAGGCGTTGCTGGCAACTGATCAGTACACCCACGAAAACCGTTGGCATGCGCTGAACGACGGCTTCATCCGGGCAGTGGTCGATCCACAGCAGAACGCCTTGGCGTGCGCGCTGGCGACGTCCCGTCACCGTCAGGCCGAGCCGATCGAATGGCTGCGGGTCGAGCGGGTTCGCCATGCGATGAAGGCCGGGCCAACAGGGCTGACCAACAACGAGCGTGTGGCCCTGCTGAGTGATCCGGTGGCACTGGGTCGCTTGCATGAGCAGGTCTGGAGCGAAGGCCACGCCGAGTGGCTGCAAGCCTGGCGCACATCGGTGGATGCCGATCCCCATGCGCCGCTGTTGCCGCTCAAGCCTGTGAGCACGCAGCCTCAGTTGGCATAATGAAAAACCCCGCGAAAGCGGGGTTTTTTTGTGTTGATCAAAATCCTCTGTAAAACCCTTGTGCAAACGGCCGAGTGCGTTAGCATCCGTCCCCGAATTGGTGCGCCCGGACAATTTTCTGTTCGTATCCGCCGGTTTTCCGAGGGAAACCCGTGGTTTGCGTGCCTCACAACGTGATGGTTTTGGGGACTTGATGATGAAGAAGTATCTGGCGATGCTGCTGGTCGGCGTCACGGCATTGGTTGCAGTCAGCGCGGCGCAGGCCGGTGCCATCGATGAGGCGGTCAAGCGCGGCACGCTGAAAGTCGGCATGGACCCGACCTACATGCCGTTCGAAATGACCAACAAGCGCGGCGAGATCATCGGCTTCGAAGTCGACATCCTCAAAGCCATGACCAAGGCCATGGGCGTCAAGCTGGAACTGGTTTCCACCGGATACGACGGCATCATCCCGGCCCTGCTCACCGACAAGTTCGACATGATCGGCAGCGGCATGACCCTGACCCAGGAGCGCAACCTGCGCCTGAACTTCAGCGAACCGTTCATCGTGGTCGGCCAGACACTGCTGATCCGCAAGGAGCTGGAAGGCACTATCAAGTCCTATAAAGACCTGAACACCGCCGACTACCGCATCACCTCCAAGCTCGGCACCACCGGTGAAATGGTCGCCAAAAAACTCATCTCCAAAGCCAAGTACCACGGTTACGACAACGAGCAGGAAGCCGTGCTCGACGTGGTCAACGGCAAGGCCGATGCCTTCATCTATGACGCGCCGTACAACGTCGTGGCGGTGAACAAGGTCGGCAACGGCAAACTGCTGTTCCTCGACAAGCCGTTCACCTACGAGCCGCTGGCCTTTGGTCTGAAGAAGGGTGACTACGACAGCATCAATTTCATCAACAACTTCCTGCACCAGATCCACGAAGACGGCACCTACGATCGCATCCATGACAAGTGGTTCAAGGACACCGCCTGGCTCAAGGATATGGAATAAGGCTGACGGACGGCGACCGGTCAGATAGACCGCGTCGCCTCATTCGCGAGCAAGCCCGCACACACTGGATCTCGGTCGAACACAGAATCTGTATTCACTGAAGATCAAATGTGGGAGCGGGCTTGCCCGCGAAGACGGCCTTCCTGGCGACACAAAACTCGGAACCTGCAAACCCAATGAAACAGAAAAAAGCCCAATGGCCGTGGCACGTATTAACCGTGCTGATGCTGATCGGCCTGGCCGGTGCGCTGTACTACGCCACCTCGCTGATGTCCTACGAATGGCGCTGGAATCGCGTGCCGCAGTACTTCGCCTACCACGCCGAAGAGTCCCTGCGCGCCGCCGACATCTCCACCGTCAGCGAACTGGTGCGCAAGGGCGATGAAGCCGAAGTCACTCTGCGCAATGACGCCGGAGACGAGCAGCGGGTGATCGTTGACGACAACAGCCTGCAAGTCGCCCAAGGCGATGACGTGGCTGAAGGCGACGTCATCGGTGTGACCCGCCATTGGGCCGCAGGACCGCTGATGTGGGGGCTCTGGACCACGTTGTGGTTGTCGGTGGTATCTGGCGTGCTCGGGTTGCTGATCGGCCTGGCCACCGGCCTTTGCCGTTTGTCGAACAACCCGACCCTGCGCGACCTCTCGACGATCTACGTCGAACTGGTGCGTGGCACGCCGCTGCTGGTGCAGATTTTCATTTTCTACTTCTTCATCGGTACCGTGATGAACCTTTCCCGGGAGTTCGCCGGGATCGCCGCCTTGTCGCTGTTCACCGGCGCCTACGTGGCAGAGATCATCCGTTCCGGCGTGCAATCAATTGCACGCGGCCAGAACGAAGCCGCACGTTCGCTGGGTCTGAGTGCCGGCCAGTCGATGCGCCACGTAGTGCTGCCGCAAGCGTTCAAGCGCGTGCTGCCGCCGCTGGCCGGGCAGTTCATCAGTCTGGTCAAGGACACCTCGCTGGTGTCGGTGATTGCCATCACCGAACTGCTGAAAAGCGGCCGCGAAGTCATCACTACCTCGTTCTCGCCGTTCGAAATCCTGTTCTGCGTGGCCGGGCTGTACCTGTTGATCAACCTCCCGCTGTCGAAAATCGCCAGCCGGCTTGAGCGGAGGCTCGCGCAAAGTGATTGAAGTCCGCGATCTGATAAAAGTCTTCGACACCCGCGGCCATGTAGTTCGCGCGGTGGATAACGTCACCACCCAAGTGGCCAAGGGCGAAGTGCTGGTGGTGATCGGTCCGTCCGGCTCCGGCAAGTCGACCTTCCTGCGTTGCCTGAATGGTCTGGAAGAATTCGATTCCGGCTCGGTGAGCATCGACGGCCTGCAACTGGCCGACCCGAAAACCGACGTCAACGCCTACCGCCGTGAAGTCGGCATGGTGTTCCAGCATTTCAATCTGTTCCCGCACATGACCGTGCTGGAGAACCTCTGCCTGGCCCAGAAAGTCGTGCGCAAGCGTGGCAAGAAGGAACGCGAGGCCAAGGCCCTGGCGTTGCTGGAGAAGGTCGGTATCGCTCAGAAGGCCCTAGAGTTTCCATCGCGCCTGTCCGGTGGTCAGCAACAGCGTGTGGCCATTGCCAGGGCATTGGCCATGGAGCCGAAGGTCATGCTGTTCGATGAGCCGACTTCGGCGCTCGACCCGGAAATGGTCGGTGAAGTGCTGGATGTAATGAAGACCCTGGCCGTGGAAGGCATGACCATGGTTTGCGTCACCCACGAAATGGGCTTCGCCCGGGAAGTGGCGGATCGGGTGCTGTTCTTCGATCACGGCAAACTGCTGGAAGACGCCTCGCCGGCCGAGTTCTTCGATGCGCCGAAAGATCCGCGTGCGCAGGCGTTTTTGCGGCAGGTTCTATAGATTCAGCGCCTGTCGAACCGCCATCGCGAGCAGGCTCGCTCCCACAGGGGTTATGCGTCATACACAAATGTTGTGTTCAGCGCTGATCAATGTGGGAGCGAGCCTGCTCGCGATGGCATCACCTCGGTCCAAAGCGAACCGAGGCACTCGTATCACCTCAAACCTTGAACCTGCCCACCAGCATCTGCAAATGCGTCCCCAATCGCGCCAGCTCGACGCTGGAGGCCGCGGTCTCTTCACTGGCGGCAGAGGTCTGCTCGGACACATCACGCACGTTCAGCACGCTACGGTTGATTTCTCCGGCCACCGAGCTCTGTTGCTCGGCGGCGGCGGCGATCTGCTGGTTCATCGCCTGGATCGCCGACACAGTGCGGGTGATGCTTTCCAGCGAGCCACCGGCACGGCGGGTCAGCTCGACACTGCTGTCGGTCAGGGTGCGGCTGTTGTCCATGATGGTCGCGACTTGCTGAGTGCCGGTTTGCAGGCCGACGATCAACTCTTCGATTTCTTCGGTGGACTTCTGGGTACGCTGGGCCAGGCTGCGGACTTCGTCAGCGACCACCGCAAAGCCGCGTCCGGCCTCACCGGCGCGGGCGGCTTCGATAGCGGCGTTGAGGGCCAGCAGGTTGGTTTGCTGGGCCACAGATTTGATCACGTCGAGCACGCTGCCAATCTTGTCGCTTTCGCGCTTCAGGTCGGCCATGGCAGCAGTGGAATTGCCAACTTCGAGGGCCAGGCGTTCGATCTGGGCGATGGCTTCGCCGACGACCTTGTCGCCCTCGCGGGCCTGCTGGTCGGCGGCGACGGCGGCCTCGGACGCTTCCTCGGCGTTGCGCGCGACTTCTTGCACGGTGGCGGTCATTTCGTGCATGGCGGTGGCCACCTGATCGGTTTCGACCTTCTGGCTGTTGACCCCGGCGCTGGTTTGCTCGGTGACGGCGGACAGTTCTTCGGCGGCGCTGGCGATTTGCGTCACGCCATCGCTGATGCCGCCGATCAGTTCCCGCAGTCTGACGACCATCCGCTGCAGGGTGCTTTGTAATTGACCCAGCTCGTCGCGGCGAGTGACCTCCAGGTTATGGCTCAGGTCGCCCGAGGCGACACGTTCGACAGCTGTTAAAGTCTGTTGCAGTGGAACGACGATCTGCCGCGTAATGACCCAGGCGGCGAGCAGGCCAAACGCTAACGCCAGGACGGTCACGATGATCAGCGTGCTTTTCGCCTGGGCCGTCTCTTGGTCACGGCTCTCGGTTTGCGAGCGAATCAATTGTGCGCTCAGGTCATTCAAACGGATCTCTTGATCCACCATCTTCTTGAGGGCTGTGGCGCTGGCCACCTGCGAGTCGCGGAACTGGCTGACAGCGGCGCGGTAGCCCTTAAGCGATTCGGTGGCTTGTTGCAGGTTGGCGATGTGCTGTTCCGGCAGTTTGCCCGGCAGGCTTTCAAGGTCTTTCAGGGCGTTGTCGATGGCGTCCAGTGCCGGTTGCTCGGCTTCGACCTTGCCGCTGTAGGTGTAACCGCGAACCTGGAAGCGCGCTTGCTGGATCAGTTTGCTCAGCTCGACCACGCTGTTGAATTGAACGACGCTGTCACCTTGCAGCAAGGACTTTTCGACTTCTGCGACCCTGGCCACGGCGTTGTCGGCGGTGGCGCCGAGCTTGGAACGGGCCGATTCGCGGTTCTGCGTCGCTTGAGTCATGTCGGTAAAGGCGCGTTTGTACTCACCGATGGCGACCAGTTGCTGATTGAGCATTTCCTGGTTCGAGGGGAGCACAAGCAGTTTGAGGCCGACCTGTACGCCATCATCGAGCTTGCCCAGGAGTTCGCTGACGGCTGCCGGACCTTGTTCGCCACGGCGCATTTCGTAGTCGACACGGGCGGTTCGCAAATCCTTGCTCAAGTCGTTGAGACTGGCGATGTGACTCTGCTTGTCTGCGCGACTGATCACACTGCTCAGGCTATTCCAGCCAGTGAAGGTGATCAGGAGAGTCATGAGCAGCACGAGGCCAAAGCCGACACCCAGCTTGCGATTGACGCTTACGTTTCCCAGTTTCTCGGCCAGCCATCGGTACATGCTGCTACTCCCTCGGACCATTAATCGGTTTTATGGGGGCTGTATCGGCAGGCAGACGAGATTCTGTAGGCGAGTCAACACTTGTGGCGAGGGAGCTTGCTCCCGTTTGGGCGCGAAGCGGGCACCGCTTTTTTCCAGCAAGACTGCACTCACCGGTTTACGACTGCTTCGCAGCCGAGCGGGAGCAAGCTCCCTCGCCACAGGGTAAGTGTCTGGGGTTAGAAGAGGCGTGCGAGCAACGCAGTGACGGCGGTCTCGACCCGCAGGATGCGCTCGCCAAGCTGAACCGGTTGCAGGCCGGCCTTGGCCAGCAGGTCGATTTCGTAGGGAATCCAGCCGCCTTCGGGGCCGATGGCCAGGGTCACGGGTTCGTTCAGGCCGCGGGGGCAGGGCGGGTAGTTGCCGGGATGGCCGACCAGGCCGAGGGTGCCTTCGGTGATCGCTGGCAGGCGATCTTCGACAAAGGGCTTGAAGCGCTTCTCGATAATAACCTCTGGCAGCACGCTGTCCCGGGCTTGTTCAAGCCCCAGGATCAATTGCTCGCGAATCGCTTCCGGCTCCAGGAACGGGGTTTGCCAGAAGCTTTTTTCGACGCGGTAGCTGTTCACCAGCACGATTCGCGGCACACCCATGGTGGCCACGGTCTGGAATACCCGACGGAGCATTTTCGGTCGTGGCAGGGCCAGTATCAGAGTCAGTGGCAGCTTGGCTGGTGGAGGCTGGTCGAGGGTGACACGCAGTTCGGCTTCTGTAGCCTCCAGGCGCAGCACCTCGGCCGACCCCATCAACCCGCCGATACGGCCAACGCGCATGCTGTCACCAACGACGCAGCGGTGGACTTCCTGCATATGAGTCAACCGTCGATCGCGCAGGATCGCCCGGTCGGCCGCAATGAAGTCGGCCTCTTCAAGGAGCAGCAGGTTCACGCTTGGGTCGCTGGCGGCTGGTCGTTGTGATCGTCAGCCGGCTGATCGTCCGGGTGCTCACCACGCTTGCTGATCAGGCTGCCGAACAGGATGCCGATCTCGAACAGCAACCACATCGGTACGGCCAACAGCGTCTGCGAGAAGATGTCCGGCGGTGTCAGGATCATGCCGACCACGAAGCAGCCGATGACGACATACGGGCGGATCTTCTTCAGATAGGCGACATTGACCACGCCGATCCACACCAGCAGCACCACGGCCACCGGAATCTCGAACGCCACGCCGAAGGCGAAGAACAGCGTCATGACGAAATCGAGGTAGCTGGTAATGTCGGTCATCATTTCCACGCCGGCCGGGGTGGCGGCGGCGAAGAATTTGAAGATCAGCGGGAACACCAGGAAATAGGCGAAGGCCATGCCGGTGTAAAACAGCAAAATGCTGGAGACCAGCAACGGCACCGCAATGCGCTTTTCATGCTTGTACAGGCCCGGCGCGATGAAGCCCCAGATCTGGTGCAGGATCACCGGGATCGCCAGAAACAGCGAGACCATCATGGTCAGTTTCAGCGGCGTCAGGAAGGGCGACGACACGTCGGTGGCGATCATCGTCGCGCCGGCCGGCAGGTACTGGCGCAGCGGCGTGGAGACGAAGGTGTAGATCTGCTGGGTGAAGGCGAACAACCCGGCGAAGATGATGAAGATCGCCGCTACGCAGCGCAGCAGACGGGTACGCAACTCGGTGAGGTGCGAAACCAGCGGCATGTGCTGGTCGTTTTCAGGGAGATCGCTCATGGGGCTCGCGGCGGCAAAGTGGTGTCGTGAGGCGCCGGCGTTGTCGGCGCGGCGGCAGGAGCAACAGGTTCAATTGGCGTCGTTGCAACAACAGGTACAGGTTCTGCAGCTACCGGAGCATGAATCGTCTGCTCCATCACTGGCTCAACCGGTTGAACCGCAGTAGCCTCCTGCTGAGTCGGCGTGAAAATCTTCCGCGCCTCCTGCTCAAGCGACAAAATGTGCTCGTTGTGCAGTTGCCGGCGGATCTCGTCGGCACCGATTTCACGTTCAACTTCCTGTTTGATCGCGTTGAAGCTGCGCTTTAGTCGCCCGACCCACAGGCCGGCGGTGCGCGCAGCACCCGGCAGACGCTCGGGGCCCAGCACCAGCAAGGCGACGAGGCCGACGAGCAGCAGTTCAGAGAAGCTGATACCAAACATTAGTCAGTGCTCACGAGTCTTTGCGGATCGGCTCTTCGACTTTTTGCGCCTGCACGTCGATGGTGTGCGGCGGGTTCACGGACTGAGTGGTCTGTGGCTGAACAGGTGGAACCGGTTGGGCCGGGGTTGCTGTCGGGTCAGCCGGTTTCTCGTCGTCGTTCATGGCTTTACGAAAGCCCTTGATCGACTCGCCGACGTCAGTGCCGAGGTTTTTCAGTTTCTTGGTGCCGAACACCAGCACCACGACAACCAGGATGACGACCCAGTGTTTCCAGTCAAAAATGCCCATGTTGCGTTCCTCTCTAAATAGTTGTTCAGGCGGACGGGCGAGAGGCTTTCTCGGCGTGTCCGGACAGACCGAAGCGACGGTCCAGTTCATCGAGCACAGCCTGTGGATGCTGCCCCAGTTGGGCGAGCATGACCATGCTGTGGAACCACAAATCGGCGGTCTCGTAGATCACATCGCTGCAGTCGCCGCTGATGGCGGCATCCTTGGCGGCAATGATGGTTTCGACCGACTCTTCGCCGACTTTTTCCAGAATCTTGTTCAAGCCTTTGTGGTACAGGCTGGCAACATACGAGCTGTCGGCGGCGGCGCCTTTGCGCTCTTCCAGCACCTGGGCCAGACGGGTCAGGGTGTCACTCATGGGTATGTCCTGCGGAGTAGATAGCGTGCGGGTCTTTCAGAACCGGGTCGACGGTTTTCCAGTCGCCGTTCTCGAAGACGCGGTAGAAGCAGCTCTGACGGCCGGTATGGCAGGCGATGTCGCCGATCTGCTCGACCATCAGGATGATCACGTCAGCGTCACAGTCCAGGCGCATCTCATGCAGGGTTTGAACATGGCCGGACTCTTCGCCCTTGCGCCACAGCTTGCCACGGGAACGTGACCAGTAAATGGCACGGTTCTCGGCGGCGGTCAATTGCAGTGCTTCGCGGTTCATCCAGGCCATCATCAGGACGCGTCCGGTCTTGTGATCCTGGGCAATCGCCGGCACCAGGCCATCGGCGTCCCACTTGATCTCGTCCAGCCAGTTTTTCATCTTCGACTCCGACAGCGGGCTCTACTTCAATAGCTAAGCCCAGGCGTTGAAACAGTGTGCCAGCGTGGGGGGGCTCTGGCTATCGGCGAACGACCAGATACAAACCGACCGCCACCATGATTCCGGCGGGCCAATGCCCCAGTTCGTGCAACGGGCCACCGGCTGCGAGTATCGTGCCACCCGCCAGGTGAGCGGTGCCGAGCAGGCGCAGGAACCAGTCGTCCTTGCGCTTGTGCCAAGGGGGGGGCGGGGCGTTGGCGTGGGGTTGGGACATGCGCTCGAGCAGGTCGCGGGCCATGTTGGCCAGGTGCGGGATCTGCTCGAACTGGCTCTGCACATTGCCGATCAAGGCTTTGGGGCTGACGCGCTCGCGCATCCAGCGTTCGAGGAACGGCTGGGCGGTGTTCCACAGATCGAGGTCCGGGTACAGCTGACGACCCAGGCCTTCAATGTTCAACAGGGTTTTTTGCAGCAATACCAACTGCGGTTGCACTTCCATGTTGAAGCGGCGGGCGGTCTGGAACAGGCGCATCAGCACCTGACCGAAGGAAATATCTTTTAACGGTTTTTCGAAAATCGGCTCGCACACCGTGCGGATCGCCGCTTCGAATTCGTTGAGTTTGGTTTCCGCCGGCACCCAGCCCGAATCGATGTGCAACTGCGCAACGCGACGGTAATCACGCTTGAAGAACGCGAACAGGTTGCGTGCCAGATAGTCCTGGTCTTCCGGGGTCAGGCTGCCGACGATGCCGCAGTCGATGGCGATGTACTGCGGGCTCCATGGCTGCACGGTGCTGACGAAGATGTTGCCGGGGTGCATGTCGGCGTGGAAGAAACTGTCGCGGAACACCTGGGTGAAGAAGATCTCCACGCCACGCTCGGCGAGCATTTTCATGTCGGTGCGCTGGTCGGCCAGGGTCGCGAGGTCGGTGACCTGAATCCCGTAGATGCGCTCCATCACCAGCACTTTCGGCCGGCACCAGTCCCAATAGACTTGCGGCACATAAAGCAGCGGCGAACCGTCGAAGTTACGCTTCAACTGACTGGCGTTGGCCGCCTCGCGCAGCAGGTCGAGTTCATCGTAGATGGTTTTTTCGTAGTCGCTGACCACGTCCACCGGGTGCAGCAGGCGGGCGTCGGCGGAGAGCTTTTCCGCTGCTCGGGCGAGGATAAACAGCCATGCCAGATCCTGAGCAATGATCGGTTTCAGGCCCGGGCGGATCACTTTGACGACGACTTCTTCACCGGTTTTCAACTGTGCGGCATGCACTTGCGCCACCGAGGCCGAGGCCAGCGGTTCGACGTCGAAGCGGGAGAAAACTTCGCTGATCTTTTTGCCGAGCTGCTCTTCGATCAGCCGGACCGACACTTGCGAGTCGAACGGCGGCACGCGGTCCTGCAACATCATCAGCTCATCGGCGATGTCTTCGGGCAGCAGGTCGCGGCGCGTCGAGAGGATCTGGCCGAACTTGATGAAAATCGGCCCCAGGTCCTGCAAGGCCAGGCGCAGTCGCGAGCCACGGCTCAGGTCCAGCGGCTTGCGCGGGAACCAGCGCCACGGCAAGGCATAGCGCAGCGCCAGCAGAAACCAGGGCAGCGGCAGGGCGAACAGCAGGTCATCGAGGCGGTAGCGGATCACGACGCGCTGGATGCGCAACAAACGGCGGACGGCAAGCAGCTTCATGCGTTATCGCTTGGGTCGAGGGATCGGGAAAGGCGCTCGAAACGCGCCTCGAGTCGTTCAAGATCGAGCTTGATCTGGTCCAGTTCACTGAAACGGGCTTCGGCTTCGCGCTGACCGACGAGGGCGCGCGATTCTTCGGCCAGGTATTCGCCCAGGTTCTGGTTCAGGCTGGCGAACCCTTGTTGATACCAGCGGGCGCGACTGCGTAGATGACCGCCGACCAGTTGCGTGGCCACCGGACCCAGCCAGCGTGAGAGTTCGTACTCCCAGTCCAGCTCGAGGTCCTGAAGGATCGCCGCCAGTTCCAGCAGCACGCCGCTGTCGCCGTCGAGTTCGACTTCCGGGGTATGCAGGACCGACGTCTTGTCTTTGCTCGTCGCCAGCTTCAGCAGGCTTGAGGCCGGTGCGCGCAAGGTGCAGTCGGCGCCGGTTTCCCAGTGGGACGCCAGCATCAGGCCTTCATCGCTGGGCAGGATGAACAGTTGCAACGTCGGGCTGCGGCAGTCGACGGCAATCACCTTGCCACTCAAATGCGCCAGCCGCGGCAGTGCCGTGCTGTCGAGACGCAGCACCCGGTTCAAACCGAGTTCAACGCTGGCGAGCAGGCCGGCCTGCAACATCAGGGCTTGATGCCGCGGTGCAGGGCGACGATGCCTGCGGTCATGTTGTGGTAAGTCACGCGGTCGAAACCGGCCTCGACCATCATCGACTTCAGGGTTTCCTGGTTCGGGTGCATGCGGATCGATTCGGCCAGGTAGCGATAGCTTTCCGAATCATTGGTGATCAGCTTGCCCATCAGCGGCATGAAGGCGAACGAATAGGCGTCGTAGGCTTTGGACATCAGCGCGTTGGTCGGTTTGGAGAATTCCAGCACCAGCAAACGGCCGCCCGGTTTCAGCACGCGCAGCATCGAGCGCAGGGCGTCTTCTTTATGCGTCACGTTGCGCAGGCCGAAAGCGATAGTCACGCAGTCGAAGTGGTTGTCCGGGAACGGCAGCTTTTCAGCATCGGCCTGGACGAATTCGACGTTGCCGGACACACCCAGATCCAGCAGGCGGTCACGACCGACCCTGAGCATGGATTCGTTGATGTCGGCCAGAACGACCTGGCCAGTCGGGCCAACGAGGTGCGAGAACTTTTTGGTCAGGTCACCAGTGCCACCGGCGATGTCCAGTACGCGGTTACCCTGGCGCACGCCCGACAGTTCGATCGCGAAACGCTTCCACAGACGGTGCATGCCGCCCGACAGGAGGTCGTTCATCAGGTCGTACTTGGCGGCTACCGAGTGAAAAACCTCAGCGACTTTTTCCGCTTTCTGGCTTTCCGGAACGTTTTTGAAGCCGAAGTGAGTGGTGGGTTCGGCATCGCTGCCTTTGCGCTGATCAGTCATATCGCTGTCACCAAAAGAGAATGCGGGACATTCTAATCCCGGTGGCCTGCTTTGTCTTGGCAAGGCTGAAGGTAAGATAGGCAACCACCGGGACGTTTTGACGCAGCACCGGTCAAGATGCTTCAGGAAGTATTCATAAAGCAGGAGTCATTCGATGGCCCGTATTAGTGTTGAGCGTGCCCACGGCCTGGGTAAGGAAGCGGCCCGCGAGAAGGCCGACAAGTTGGCGCAGAAACTGTCCGATCAATATGGCCTGGAGCCACAGTGGTCCGGCGACACCCTGAACCTCAGACGTTCCGGTGTGAAAGGCGCGGTGCATGTGGGCGAGGACTCGATCAGGGTCGACGTTGAACTGGGCCTGTTGATGTCCGCCATGAGCGGCACCATCAAATCGGAAATCGAAAGGGCTCTCGATAAAGCACTGACCTGATCCACTTCTTTCTGCGAAATGCGATCCCTGTGGGAGCGAGCCTGCTCGCGAAAGCGGTCTTTCAGTCGACATCAATGTTGAATGTGCCTGCCTCTTCGCGAGCAGGCTCGCTCCCACATTTGTTTGTGGTGTGCCCAAAGGTTTATGTCACTTGTTAGGGTGCCGTTTCTAATTATTCTCACTACTTTGTGCCTGAGCCCGACTCTTTGCGGGCAGTTCCTCAACCCTTCTGCGCGTGAGGTGCACCATGGCCAAAGTTATTTTGAAGAAAAAAGTCGACGTCGAGACTAACGCTCCGAGCGACGTCAAATCGTATGCCCGCAAGATCTGGCTGGCAGGCCTGGGTGCTTACACCAAGGTCGGTCAAGAGGGTAGCGAGTACGTTCAAGAGTTGATCAAGGCTGGTCAAGCTGTTGAAAAGAAAGGCAAAAAAGTCGTCACTGAGAAGCTTGAAGCGGCCAATGCCGAGATCGATGAAGCCAAGAGTGAAGTGAGCACTTTCAAAGGCAAAGTTGAACTTCAACTCGACAAAGTCGAGAAGGCTTTCGATACGCGCATCGCAAGTGCCTTGAATCGTATCGGCATTCCGTCTAAACATGACGTTGAGACACTCTCTGCTAAGCTCGATGAGCTGACAGCATTGCTCGAACGTGTCGCGCGTAAATCTTAAGGAGAACGGGATGGCTGGCAAAAAGAATACTGAAAAAGAAGGCAGCTCGTGGATCGGGAAGGTCGAAGACTACTCCCGCAAGATCTGGCTGGCTGGTTTAGGCGTGTACTCGAAGATCGACACTGACGGTAGCAAGCTCTTCGATGCATTGGTTAAGGACGGCGAGAAGGCCGAGAAGCTCACCAAGAGTGCTGTCGGCAAGAAAGTCGATGCCGCCAAGGACTCCGCTTCGTCGGCCAAGTCGCGCATCAGCGGCGTGAAAGATCGCGCACTGGGCAAGTGGGATGAGCTGGAAGGGGCTTTTGACAAGCGCCTGAACAGTGCCATTTCGCGCCTGGGTGTACCGAGCCGCAATGAAGTCAAAGCACTGCACAGCAAGGTCGATACGTTGACCAAGCAAATCGAAAAACTCACCGGTGCCAAGGTTGCGCCTGTTGCGGCGAAAACCGCGGCGGCCAAACCTGCAGCCAAAAGCGCTGCCAAACCATTGGCCAAGGCTGCCGCTAAACCGGCGACCAAAACTGCCGCGGCGAAACCTGCAGCCAAAGCGGCCGCTAAACCTGCTGCTAAACCGGCGGCCAAACCTGCAGCTAAAACCGCAGCGGCTAAACCCGCTGCTGCGAAGAAGCCTGCAGTGAAAAAGCCGGCAGCCCCGAAAGTGGCTGCACCGAAACCGGCAGCGGCTGCCGCCAAGCCGGCAACCCCGGTCAGTACGGCAAACTCCGGCACTGCGCCGACCCTTGCTGTAACCCCGACTGCCGCGCCGGCTCCGGCGCCAACCAGTCAGTCCTGATTTTCAGGACTCAAAAAAGCGCCCGGCCTGTAAAGGTCGGGCGTTTTTGTTTGCACACACATTCTAAAGAACACCACTGATCCAATGTGGGAGCGAGCAAGCCCGCTCCCACAGGGTTAGTCGTGCTCCTCCAGGTACTGCAACGCCAACCGCTCGGTCGCGACTTTCACCGGTGGCAGCAAGTGCGGCGCCACCAGCATCATGATCTGATACACCACCAGTCGCACTTCACCTTCACGGTCGAGAATCCGCTGATAGTCCAGCGAGAACAGCAACGTCATGGTGATTTGCTCCACCAGTTGTCCCAGCGCCTGGGTGTCACTGACCAGCTGACCCTGAGCCTTCAACTGTGCCAGCAATGAAGCCAGAGTGCGCTTCAATGCATTGAGCAGGTTGCGGATCCCCTTGGCCAGTTTCGGCAGGCGGCCGGCAAGGTTCGACAGGTCCTGGAACAGAAACCGGTAGTGGGCCAGGCGTTCGATGATCAGGTGCAGGAACAGCCAGTAATCATCGGGTGCCAATTCCACATCGGACGGTGGATCGAGCAAGGGCGTCAGTTCGGCCTGGAAGCGCTCGAATAGCCCGAGAATCAACGGTTCCTTGCCGTGGAAGTGGTAGTAGAGGTTGCCCGGGCTGATGCCCATTTCGTTGGCAACTTCCATGGTGGACACGTTCGGTTCACCCTTCTGATTGAACAACTGCAGGGCACATTCGAGAATCCGGTCGCGGGTTTTCATCCAGTCTTCTTAATGGTCGAGTCAGTCCACGGCCATTTCCGGCCGTGGTTTGTTGAACGTCAGCGCACGCGCACGTAAGTACCGGGTGCTGCCTCCATCGGTGGGTAGTTCTGGTTGCCGAGGGTCATCAGGGTTTCGCGTTGTGCGCCAGAGCGTTCCTGAATCCAGCCCAGCCATTGCGTCCACCAACTGCCGTCGGCGCGCTTGGCATCGTAATACCAGGCTCGCGGGTCGCTGCTCATTTTCGGGTTCTCGACGTAGTTGGCTTTCGGATTGTGGGGCGGGTTGAGAATGCTCTGCACATGACCGCTGTTGGACAGCACGAAGCGCCGTTCGCCACCCAGCAGCAATGTCGAGCGATACACCGCATCCCAGGGGGTGATGTGATCGTTGATGCCGGCCACGCTGAAACTGTCGACGGTGACTTTCTGCAGGTCAATCGGTGTGCCGCACACTTCCAGCCCGCCCGGATGACTCAGCGGGTTGTGCTTGAAAAAGTCCAGCAGATCACCATGAAACGCTGCCGGCAGGCGCGTGTTGTCGTTGTTCCAGTAGAGGATGTCGAACGCCGCCGGCTCCTTGCCCAGCAGGTAGTTATTGACGAAGTAATTCCAGATCAAATCGTTGGGGCGCATCCAGGCAAAAACCCTGGCCATGTCACGACCTTCCAGCACGCCCTTCTGGTACGAGCGGCGCTTGGCCGCTTCCAGTGTCTGCTCGTCGGCGAAAAGAGTTGCGGGGCTGTCTATCTGACTGTCGAGCAGGCTGACCAGGTAGGTCGCGCTGGACACCCGCCGCAGCTGCCGCTTGGCCTGCAAATGCCCTTGCAGCGCGGCGATGGTCAGCCCGCCGGCGCAGGCCCCCATCAGGTTGACCTCGCGAGCGCCGGTGATCGCCCGGCACACATTCATCGCTTCTTCGGCGGCTTCGACGTAAGACGACAGCCCCCATTCGCGATGACGCACATCGGGATTGCGCCAGCTGATAATGAACGTCTGCAAGCCGTTCTTAAGGGCGAACTGGACGAAGCTGTTGTTGGGGCTCAAGTCGAAAATGTAGAACTTGTTGATCTGTGGCGGCACGATCAGCAACGGCTTGGCATACTGTTTTTCGCTCATTGGCTTGTACTGGATCAGCTCCAGCAGCTCATTGCGAAACACCACGGAACCGGTGGTGGTGGCGACCGTTTTGCCCACCTCGAATGCTTGTTTGGTGACTTGCCTGGGCAGGCCGTGGTTGTGCAGGAGGTCGTCGAGAAGATGGCCGACACCCCGCACCAGACTGTGGCCGCCAGAGTTGAATATCTCCTTGATCGCCAGCGGATTGAGCAAGGTGTTGGACGGTGCCACGGCGTCGTTGATCAAGGTAAAGGCAAAGTGGGCGCGGGCGCGATCGTCCGGGCTCAGGTTGCTTTCGTCGATCCAGTTCTTGACCTCTTTCTGCCAGCTCAGATAAGCCTGCAAGCTGCGGCGATAAAAAGGATTGAGGCTCCACGCCGGATCGGCAAAGCGATTGTCCTGCGGGTTGATCGGGTGCAGGGTTTCACCCAGCAGCACGCGGCCCAGTTGGCCGCCCAGCTTCAAGGCATGCCGGGCCGTATACACCGGGTTGCGCAGGCCGTGGGTGGCGAGGCTGCGCATGGTCGAAAGCAAGTCCCGGCCGCGCAGACCGGTAACCGCACTCTGTGCGTTGATGAATGCAGCGGGAGTGGGCAAAGAGCCCTTCGCTGGTTTGTCGCGCATGAGTCAACACTCCTTCGTCATCAGGCCAAAAACAGACACGCCGAACAAAACACCATAGACGCTGTTGCGGGATGTTGCGCGGCCTGGCCTCCTGCCGACCCCTTTTCATAAATAAAAGCCGGAGTCGGTTAACCACCCGATGGCGCAGGGTGCGGATGCATCACTGCGCGCTGACGTTCCTCCTCGAGAAATTTCATGATGATCGGTGCCACCGCTTCGGCCCGGGTAATCAGAAACAGATGCCCGTCGTCGATGATGTGCAGTTGGGCGTTGGGAATTCGCCAGGCCAGCATGCGCATATTGATCAGCGGGATCAGTGGGTCGTCGTCGCCGGCCAGCACCAGAGTGGGTTGGTGGATCTTGTGCAGCCAGTGAATGCTGGTCCAACCGAGGCCGGCGAACAGCTGCCAGTAGTAGCCGAGTTTGCCTGCCGAACGGACCCTGGCGGCATGACTGGCAGCCAGGGTCGGATCGCGACGGAACGAGCCGCCATAGATCATCGGTGCGATGCGGATCACATGGGATGGCTGGACGTAGCGCCGTGGGCTGGCCATCATCCACAGCACTTTCGGCTTGCCCGGAACCATCACGGCGCCGGCAGCCGTGGCCGCCAGCACCAGCTTCTTGCAGCGCTCGGGATAGTCATGGGCAAATTGCTGCGCCAGAGCGCCACCCCACGACACGCCGATGACATTGACCTGCCCGTAATCGAGATAGTCGAGCATTCGCGCCGTGAGTTTCGCCAGACCCGAGAATCGATACGGGCGGTTGGGAGTCGATGAGCCGCCGACACCGGGTACGTCGAAGGCGATGACTTCCAGGTCCGGATCCAGCGCCTGGACGAACGGAAATATCAGCTCCAGGTTGGCACCGATGCCGTTGAAAATCAGCAAGGGCGTCAAGTGAGGCTTGCCGGGGCGTACCGCGGTGCGGAGGGTCTGGCCATCCAGGTTGACGGTACGAAATATGAACGGTTGCGGCATGCACGAAGCCCTGTAGGTTTTAAACGCTGATCCAGCCGTCCCGGGCCGTCGCAGAATATTCGAGGCTGGCCTCAAGGGTGATTGATTGAGATCGCGGCACCTCCCAGTGCCGCGGACTGCGAGTTATTGGAAGCTCAACGTTCATGCACGTAAGTGCCCGGCGACGCCTCACCTGCGGGATAGGCCTTGTTGCCAAGGCTGGCGGGGGATTTCTTCAGTTTGCCCGAACGCTCGGCCTGCCACGCCTGCCAATGCAACCACCAGGAGTCGGTGTGCTTGGTGGAGTTTTCCATCCAGTCCTCGGCCTTGACCGGCATCTCGGTGCTGGTCATGTAGCGCGCTTTCGGATTGCCCGGCGGGTTCAGGATGCTCTGGATATGCCCGCTGCTGGACAGCACGAACTCTACCTTGCCACCGAACAGCTGCGCGGATTTGTAGCAGGACTTCCACGGGGTGATGTGATCGTTGGTGCCGGCCAGGGAAAAGATGTCGGCAGTCACCTGCTTGAGGTCGATCGGTGTGCCGCACACTTCCAGTGCATCGGGGCGGATCAATGGGTTGTTTTTGAACATCTCGATCAGGTCGCCGTGGAACGCCGCCGGCAACCGGGTGGTGTCGTTGTTCCAGAACAGAATGTCGAAAACCGGTGGCTCGTTGCCCAACAGGTAGTTGTTGACCCAGTAGTTCCAGATCAGGTCGTTGGGGCGCATCCAGGCGAAGACTCTCGCCATGTCGCGACCTTCCAGCACACCGGCCTGGTAGGAATGGCGCTTGGCGGCTTCGAGGGTTTGCTCGTCGACGAACAGGGCCACGTCGCTGTCGAGGGTGGTGTCGAGCACGCTGACCAGCAGCGTCAGGGCGTTGACCTTCTTCTCGCCGATCGCTGCG
This sequence comes from Pseudomonas sp. B21-015, assembly GCF_024749285.1. Taxonomy (NCBI): domain Bacteria; kingdom Pseudomonadati; phylum Pseudomonadota; class Gammaproteobacteria; order Pseudomonadales; family Pseudomonadaceae; genus Pseudomonas; species Pseudomonas sp. B21-015. Next base: position 6,078,906 of record NZ_CP087196.1, on the reverse strand, counting down.
TAGTGACCCAGCAGGGCGGTGCAGGTGATGCCGCCGGAGCATGCACCGAGCATGTTCACATCTTTACTGCCGGTGATCGCAGTGACCACGTCGACTGCTTCCTTGAGCGCTTCGATGTAGGTCGACAGACCCCACTCGCGTTGCTCCTTGGTCGGGTTGCGCCAGCTGACGATGAACGTCTGCACGTTGTTGCGCAGGCAGAAACGCGCCAGGCTCTTGTCCGGGCTCAGGTCGAAAACATAGAACTTGTTGATCTGCGGCGGCACCACCAGCAGTGGGCGCTCATGCACTTGCTCGGTGATCGGCCGGTACTGGATCAGCTCCAGCACGTCGTTGCGAAAGACCACCGCGCCTTCGGTCACGCCCAGGCTCTTGCCGACTTCGAATGCGCCCATGTTGACCTGGCTTGGCATGCCGCCGTTGTGTACCAGGTCCTTGGCCAGGTGGGAGAGGCCATCGAGCAGGCTTTTCCCACCGGTTTCGAAGAAGCGTTTGACTGCCGCCGGGTTGGCCGCCGTGTTGGTCGGGGCCATGGCTTCGGTCATCAGATTGACCACGAAATGCCCGCGAGCGACGTCCTTGGGCGAGAGGTTGCTGTCATCGATCCAGGCGTGAAGTTCCTTGCGCCATGCCAGATAAGTTTGCAAATAACGTTTGTAGAGCGGGTTCTGACTCCAGGCCGGGTCGAGGAAGCGACGGTCATCGCTTTGCGGTCGGAGCTCGGATTTTCCGAGCAGCACGTTCTTGAGTTCGATGCCGAAATGGGCGACGTGTCTGGCACTGTGGATGGGTTGCCTGATGGCCTGGGTCAGCACCATTCGAGCGGAACCCAGTAGATCCTTTCTACGCAGCCCAACAACAGGATTCAGTCCCAAGGTATTTTCTGAAGCCTGGAATTTCAGGTCATCGTTTTGCTTGTTACTCATCTACGACGCTCCATTGTCCTGAGGCGAGTACCTGAGCCCAGCTGTGTAGTCACACAGCAAACGCCAGGTACTACTGCTCGGGTGACCGTTAATTGCGCATAGCTACAAATGCACGGAACTTGCCAGCTCCATTGGTTACCCGAGTTTAATTTTTTTCGCAAGCGGGCCAATCGTTGGCCCGGCAGCCAAGCATTCAAACAGATGGAATTAGAAAATGCCCTCTAAATACCCCGAGGCCTGACCTAGAGCATCAGCTTGACGATGGATTCATTCGGGTCACGGGTCTTTCCAGCCGCTTTGAGTTCCGCAAGATAATCACTCCAGAGATCTTCTTGGCGCACGGCCAGCTGGTACAGATATTCCCAAGTGAACAGGCCGCTGTCGTGGCCGTCGTCGAAGGTCAATTTCAGTGCGTACTGACCCGCCGGTTCAACTTTGCTCAGGCCTACGCCGATCTTGCCAAATTGCAGGATAGGTTTGCCATGGCCCTGGACCTCGGCGGAAGGAGAGTGCACGCGAAGGAACTCGGCGGGCAGGTGATATTCCTCGCCGGACGCGTATTTGAGCGTCAGGGTTTTCGAGGCTTTGTGCAGTTTGATGTCGGTGGGGAGTTGGGTCGTCATGGGGCCGATCTTCCGTCTGTATGAAGGCCCTGTGTCGACGGGTGACCTGTGGCGAGGGAGCTTGCTCCCGCTCGGCTGCGCAGCAGCCGTAAATTCGGTGAATGTGGTCTGTCTGGTAGACCGCATTCACTGACTTTTGGGGCGGCTTCGCGACCCAGCGGGAGCAAGCTCCCTCGCCACAGAAGCCCGCTCACACAGATTGAGACCTACAGGATATAACGGGACAGGTCTTCGTTCTGCGCCAATTCGCCCAGGTGGCTGTTGACGTAGTCGGCGTCGATCAGGATCGGCTTGTCCTCGTGGGTGCTGGCCAGATCGCCGGCGCTGAACGACACCTCTTCGAGCAGACGCTCGAGCAGGGTGTGCAGGCGACGGGCGCCGATGTTTTCGGTCTTCTCGTTGACCTGCCAGGCGATCTCGGCGAGACGCTTGATGCCGTCCGGCAGGAATTCGATGAGCAGGCCTTCGGTTTTCAGCAATGCACAATACTGCTCGGTGAGCGATGCATGCGGCTCGCTGAGGATGCGCTCGAAATCTTCCGGACTCAGGGCCTTGAGTTCGACTCGAATCGGCAGGCGACCTTGCAGCTCGGGCACCAGATCGCTCGGCTTGCTCAGATGGAACGCACCGGAGGCGATGAACAGGATGTGGTCGGTCTTGACCATGCCCAGCTTGGTGTTGACGGTGCAGCCTTCGATCAGCGGCAGCAAGTCGCGCTGCACGCCTTCACGGGAAACATCGACGCCGCCGGAGTTGCCACGCTTGGCGACCTTGTCGATTTCATCGATGAACACGATGCCGTGCTGTTCGACGGCTTCCAGGGCCTTGGCCTTCAATTCTTCTTCGTTGACCAGGCGACCGGCTTCTTCGTCGCGAACCAGTTTCAGCGCTTCCTTGACCTTGAGCTTGCGGTTTTTGCGCTTGCCCTTGCCCATGTTGGCGAACAGGCTCTGCAACTGGTTGGTCATTTCTTCCATGCCCGGTGGCGCGGAGATATCGACGCCGGTCACTTCGGCCACTTCGATTTCGATCTCCTTGTCATCCAGCTGGCCTTCACGCAGGCGTTTGCGGAACAGCTGACGGGTATTGGAATCCTGGGACGGTGCGGCATCCTCGTTGCTGAAGCCCATGCGTGCCGGTGGCAGCAAAGCGTCGAGGATGCGCTCTTCGGCGGCGTCTTCGGCGCGGTGGCGCACCTTGGTCATTTCCTGTTCGCGCAGCAGCTTGATCGCGGCGTCGGCCAGATCACGAATGATCGATTCGACGTCGCGGCCGACGTAGCCCACTTCGGTGAATTTGGTCGCTTCGACTTTGATGAACGGCGCGTTGGCGAGTTTGGCCAGGCGACGGGCAATCTCGGTTTTACCGACACCGGTCGGGCCGATCATCAGGATGTTCTTGGGGGTGACTTCGACGCGCAGCTCTTCGGGCAGTTGCATCCGGCGCCAGCGGTTGCGCAAGGCAATGGCGACGGCGCGTTTGGCATCGTCCTGGCCGATGATATGGCGATTGAGTTCGTGGACGATTTCACGGGGGGTCATGGGCATAGTAATTGGCGGTCCTCAAGCAAAAGTGAGCCGTGGCGCTAGGCCGAAACAGGCTTAATCAGCGAGATCCTGCTCCTCGATGGTGATGTTGTGGTTGGTGAACACGCAGATGTCGCCAGCGATGCCCAAAGCGGTTTCGACGATTTCCCGGGCCGACAGGTCGGTTTTTTTCAGCAGCGCGCTGGCTGCGGCCTGGGCGTAGCCGCCGCCGGAACCCATGGCGATCAGGCCTTCTTCGGGCTCGACCACGTCGCCGTTGCCGGTGATGATCAGGGAGGCGTCTTTGTTGGCGACCGCGAGCATGGCTTCGAGGCGGCTGAGGGAGCGGTCGGTGCGCCACTCTTTGGCGAGTTCGACGGCGGCGCGCACCAGATGGCCCTGATGTTTCTCGAGTTGGCCTTCGAAACGCTCGAAGAGGGTGAAGGCGTCAGCGGTGGCTCCGGCAAAACCAGCGATAACCTGGCCGTGGTACAGGCGGCGAACTTTTTTCGCGTTGCCTTTCATCACGGTATTGCCGAGCGAAACCTGGCCGTCGCCGCCCATGACGACTTTGCCGTGGCGGCGAACTGAAACGATGGTGGTCAAGGGAGAGTCTCCACGCAGCGGGGCGAAAATGCCTTATGCCAACCCATATGGGGGTGGTGGAGCGTTTTTCAACTGTAGGGCGCGGCGGGGGACGAGCGGTGTAGGGCGGGGATGGGATGTTGTCTGATCGATCGTTCCCACGCTCTGCGTGGGAATGCAGCCCGTGACGCTCCGCGTCACTGGACGCGGAGCGTCCCCAGAGGCATTCCCACGCAGAGCGTGGGAACGATCAGTGGAAGGTCAGCGGCTCTGGCGTTGTTGTAACAACAGGTTGCTGAAGCCGCTGCCAGCCAGTTGTTTCTGGGCGGTGGTCAGCTGTTCGCGGTTGCTGAACGGACCGACCAGCACCCGGTACCAGGTCTCGTCCTTCACGGTGCCGGATTCAACCGCCACGGCTTGCCCCAGCAGGATGATCTGCGCACGAACCTTGTCGGCATCGGCTTCCTTGCGGAACGAACCGGCCTGCAGGAAGAACTTGGTCACCGGCGCAGCTTTTGCCACCGGTGGCGCTGGCGGCGGGGTGATACCGGCCAATGCCGCTTGAGCCCGGGCAGTGTCGATCTTCGCCGCTTCCGCAGGCGTCACCGGCGTGGTCGGAATGGCCGGCACTTGTGGCGTCGGCAGGGTTTTCTCCGGCACCGCGTCCGGCGGCACGATCACTTCCGATTCCGGCAGCAAGGTGTAGAAGTCGTACTTCGGCTTCACCGGTTGCGTCGGGCTCGGCGGGGTCTTGTTGGCCTCGGCGATCTTGGTGGCTTTCTGCTGCTCGATCTTCTCACGCTTGACGGTATCGCTGCCCTTGCCCGGCTCCAGCTTCATCAGGAACACAATGAACGCACCGACCGTCAGGCCGATGGCCATCCACAGCCAACCCGGGATCGGTTGCTTTGCAGGAGCTTGGTAACGGCTGGCGCCACGCTTGGGTGCAGGTTTTTTCTTGGCAGCCAACTTACATACGCTCCAGAGTTTCCAGACCCAAGAGTTCCAGGCCCTGCTTGAGAGTGCGGCCGGTCAGCGCGGCGAGGCGCAGACGACTCTGCATTTGCGCCGGGGTGTCGGCGCCGAGTATCGGGCAGTTCTCGTAGAAGCTGGAGAACAGGCCGGCCACATCGTACAGGTAAGTGCAGAGGATGTGCGGCGTGCCTTTGTCGGACACGTTATTCAGAATTTCGCCGAACTGCGCCAGTTTCGCTGCCAGCTCATGCTCGTGCGGCGCTTCGAGGACGATCTGCCCTTCGACTTCGCTGAAGTCCTTGCCGAGTTTGCGGAACACGCCAGCCACACGGGTGTAGGCGTACAGCAGGTATGGCGCGGTATTGCCTTCGAAGTTCAGCATCAGGTCGAAGTTGAAGCTGTAGTCGCTGGTGCGGTGCTTGGACAGGTCGGCGTATTTCACCGCGCCAATGCCCACGACCTTGGCGATATTGCGCAACTCGTCTTCGGCCAGCTCCGGGTTCTTCTCCTTCACCAGCGTGTAGGCGCGCTCCTGGGCTTCGATCAGCAGGTCGATCAGCTTCACGGTGCCGCCGTCACGTGTCTTGAACGGACGACCATCGGCGCCGTTCATGGTGCCGAAGCCCATGTGTTCCATTTCCATCGGGTGCGTCACGAAGCCGGCCAGGCGCGCGACCTGGAACACTTGCTGGAAGTGCAGGGCCTGGCGCTGGTCGACGAAATACAGTGCGCGATCAGCCTTGAGCACGCCGCTGCGGTAGCGCACGGCCGCCAGGTCGGTGGTGGCGTAGAGGTAACCGCCATCGGCCTTGACGATGATCACCGGCAGCGGGTCGCCGTCGGCGTTCTTGAATTCATCGAGGAACACGCACTGGGCGCCGTTGCTCTCGACCAGCAGGCCAGCGGCCTTGAGGTCGTTGACCACGTTGATCAGGTCGTCGTTGTAGGCGCTTTCGCCCATCACGTCGGCCATGGTCAGTTTGACGTTCAGCAGTTCGTAGATTTTCTGGCAGTGCGACAGCGAGATGTCTTTGAACTTGGTCCACAGCGCCAGGCAGTCTGGATCGCCGGCTTGCAGCTTGACCACCAGACCGCGGGCGCGATCAGCGAACTCTGCGGATTCGTCGAAACGCTGTTTGGCGGCGCGGTAGAAGTTTTCCAGATCCGACAGCTCGTCGCTGGTGATCGGGTTTTCCTGCAGATAAGCCATCAGCATGCCGAACTGGGTGCCCCAGTCGCCGACGTGGTTCTGACGGATCACAGCGTCACCGAGGAATTCCAGAACCCTGGCCACGCCGTCGCCGATGATGGTCGAGCGCAAGTGGCCGACGTGCATCTCTTTGGCCAGGTTCGGCGCCGACAGGTCGACGACGGTGCGCTGCGCCGGACCGGCCTTGCGCACGCCGATGTGGTCGTCGGCCAGGGCCGCGTCCAGACGGGTCGCCAGGGCTTGGGTGTTCTGGAAGAAGTTCAGGAAGCCAGGGCCGGCGATTTCGGTTTTGGTGACGTTCTCGTCAGCCGGCAGCGCCGCGATGATTTTCTCGGCCAGGTCGCGGGGTTTCATGCCGGCCGGCTTGGCCAGCATCATCGCAATGTTGCTGGCGAAGTCGCCGTGAGTCTTGTCACGGGAGTTTTCCACCTGGATCGCCGGCGACAGGCCTTCAGGCAACACACCTTCGTTGACGAGTTGGGTGATGGCTTGTTGGATCAGCTGGCGAATGGTGTCTTTCATGGTCTTCTCTTTCGACCGCAAGCGCGGCGGCGCTTCAATGCGCTGGTGGAAAAACTGGGCATTATCCGTTGCGAAGACGAGCTTGCCAACTATAGCGGGCAGGTTATGGATATGTGGTGACTATTCGGCACCCATCGCGAGCAGGCTCGCTCCCACAGGGGATAGGCGTTGATCACAAAACCAATGAACACCACAGACCCATCGTGGGAGCGAGCCTGCTCGCGATGGCGATTTTGAAATCAATACAAATCGACCGGGTCGACATCCAGAGACCAGCGCACCGCCCGCCCGCTCGGCATCTGCTCCAAAGCCAGCAACCAACTGCTCAGCAATCGATGCAACGGCGCCCGGGCCGTGGCTTGCAGCAACAACTGCGCGCGATAACGCCCGGCCCGGCGTTCCATCGGCGCCGGCACCGGCCCCAGCAATTCGATACCGGTCAGGTTTTGCTCCGCTAACAGGCGCTCGGCCTCGCTACACGCCTCATCGAGGAAGCCTTCGGCCTGCCCCGGTTTGTGTGCTTCGGCCCGCAGCAACGCAAGATGCGCAAACGGCGGCAGCCCGGCGGAGCGGCGTTCACTCAACGCCTGTTCGGCAAAGGCGAAATAGCCCTGTTCGGTCAACTGCACCAGCAGCGGGTGGTCCGCCAGGTGCGTCTGGATGATCACTTTGCCCGGCTCTTCGGCCCGCCCCGCGCGCCCGGCGACCTGAACGATCAACTGCGCCATGCGCTCGCTGGCGCGGAAGTCGCCGGAGAACAGGCCGCCGTCGGCATCGAGAATCGACACCAGGGTCACTCGAGGAAAGTGGTGCCCTTTGGCAAGCATCTGTGTGCCGACCAGAATGCACGGCTGGCCTTTCTGGATGGTCGCGAACAACTGATTCATCGCGTCTTTGCGCGAGGTGCTGTCGCGGTCGACCCGCAGCACCGGGACATCCGGGAACAGAATCCCCAGGCGTTCCTCGGCGCGCTCGGTACCGGCGCCCACCGGTCGCAAATCGACCTTGCCGCACTTCGGGCAATGCCGAGGCACTCGTTCGACATAGCCACAATGGTGGCAGCGCAGTTCGCCCGAGCGCTGGTGCACGGTCATGCGCGCGTCGCAGCGCTGGCATTCGGACATCCAGCCACAGTCGTGGCAGAGCAGCGTCGGGGCGAATCCTCGGCGGTTGAGGAACACCAGAACCTGCTGGCCGGCGGCGAGGGTCTGACCGATGGCTTGCTGCATCGGCCCGGAAATGCCGCTGTCCAGTGGGCGACTTTTCACGTCCAGACGCAGGAAGCGTGGCTGTTTGGCGCCACCGGCCCGCTCATTCAGGCGTAAGAGGCCGTAACGACCGGTGTAGGCATTTTGCAGGCTTTCCAGCGAAGGCGTGGCGGAACCGAGGACAATCGGGATGTTTTCCTGCCGGGCGCGAACCAGTGCCAGGTCGCGGGCGTGGTAGCGCAGGCCTTCCTGCTGCTTATAGGAACCATCGTGCTCTTCATCGATGATGATCAGGCCGGGGTTCTTCATCGGCGTGAACAGCGCCGAACGGGTGCCAATAATAATGTCGGCCTCGCCATCCCGTGCCGCCAGCCAGGCGTCCAGGCGCTCGCGGTCGTTGACCGCCGAGTGGATCAGCGCGATGCGCGCATTGAAGCGTTGTTCGAAGCGCGCCAGGGTTTGCGGGCCGAGGTTGATCTCCGGGATCAGCACCAGGGCTTGCTTGCCGGCCTCGAGGGTTTCGCGGATCAGCTGCAAATAGACTTCGGTCTTGCCGCTGCCGGTGACGCCGGCCAGCAAAAACGCGTGATAACTGTCGAACCCGGCGCGAATCGCTTCATAAGCGGCGCGCTGCTCGGGGTTGAGCGGCAATTCCGGTTGCGCCAGCCAATGCTCGTGGCGAGCGCCGGGGGCGTGTTTGCGGATGTCTACCTGAACCAGATCTTTGGCCAGCAACAGGTCGAGGCTGTCTTTGCTCAGCATCAGTTTGCTCAGCAACTGATGGGCGACGCCGTGTGGGTGCTGGGCCAGGGTCGCCAGGGCTTCACGCTGTCGCGGTGCGCGGGCGATGCGCGGATCATCGAGGCTGGCGCCGGGCGCGGCGGACCAGAAACGCTCCTGGCGTGCTTCGGCGAGTTCGCCCTGACGCAGCAACACCGGCAGCGCCCAGCTCAACGTGTCGCCGAGGCTGTGCTGGTAATACTGGGAAGTCCACAGGCACAGCTTGAACAGCGCGGGCGGCAGCGGCGGCACGGCATCGAGCAGGGCCAGGGCCGGTTTGAGCTTTTCCGCCGGGACTTCGCTGTGATCGGTGACCTCCACCAGAATGCCGATCATCTCCCGCCGCCCGAACGGCACCCGCAAACGCATGCCCGGGTGTAGCTGGGCGCGCAGGACTCCGGCCGGAGCGCGGTAGTCGAACAGGCGGCGCAGGGGCGAAGGCAGGGCGAGGCGCAGAATGGCGTCGGGCACGCGGGGGGATCTCTTTGGGCGGGCAATGAATGAAAGGCTGGCGCATACCCTGTGGGACGGCGACTTGGGTCGGGAGCCTAGCAGACGGTCGGACTCAGTGACAGCTTGCGTGTTTGCAAAGGTCTGGTAGAATCCGCGGCCTAATTACGTGCGGTATTCAACAATAGTGTTGGGTGGCGGCACGCTAGCCTGAGGAAAACACCATGAAAGCCGATATCCATCCAGAATACCCAGCAGTTGCCGTAACTTGCAGCTGCGGCAACAAGTTCGAAACCCGTTCGACTTTCGCCAAGCCTCTGTCGATCGACGTTTGCAACGAATGCCACCCGTTCTACACCGGTAAGCAGAAGACTCTGGATACCGGCGGCCGTGTTCAGAAGTTCGCCGATCGTTTCGGTGCTTTTGGCCCGAAAAAGGCCTAAGGCCGATCATTTTGGAAAGTCGTTTCGGCTTCTCCAGACTGATGAAAAAGGCGTCCCTTGCGGGCGCCTTTTTTGTGTCTGCGATTTGGCTTTCCGGTGCCCAGGCTTTCTGCCCGGTGCCGAGCGGGCTGACGCCGGTTGTGGTGCAGCGGGTGGTGGATGGCGACACCTTGCGCCTGCGCGATGGCCGCAGTGTGCGCATGATCGGTTTGAACACGCCAGAGCTGGGCAAGCAGGGCCGTTCCGACGAGCCGTTTGCCGTGGCTGCGCGCAAACGCCTGGAAGCCCTGGTGGCCGCCAGCGACGGGCGGGTCGGTTTGCTGCCGGGTAAAGAAAGCAAGGACCATTACGGCCGTACCCTGGCCCATGTCTACAGCGTCGATGGCGCCAACCTTGAAGCGCAGATGCTCGCTGAAGGCCTCGGTTTTCAGGTGGCGGTGGCACCGAACGTCGATTTGGCCGGTTGTCAGCAAGCGGCGGAACGCAGTGCTCGTCAGGCCGGCCTCGGGCTATGGCGACAATCACCTGTACTGAAAGCGGAGCAGATCAGCGCGTCCGGCTTCGCCGTGCTCAGTGGCCGTGTGAGCAAGGTTCAGCGCAATCGCGGCGGGGTTTGGATCGAGTTGCAGGAATCGGTTGTATTGCGGGTTGCACCCAATATGCTGGAGCAATTCGATGGCGCGTCGCTTGAACAGCTCAAAGGCAGGCAGATCGAGGCTCGTGGCTGGGTGGTGGATCGTTCCCGCCGTGGCGGCCTGAAGCCGGGGCAGGCGCGCTGGCTTCTGCCGCTGACCGATCCGGCGATGTTGCAGGCGATGCCGTAAGAAAAAATTGTAGACATTTTTTCTGTTGATTGTGAACAGTCTATCCCTTGTGTTTCGTGGCTCTTGGCCCAAAGTCGTAGGGCCGGGCGCTTGACAGGGGTGACTGGTCAGTCTTGTGAGGACTTTGCGAGGCGAGTATCCTCGGCGGTCCGTCTGTCCAACAGTAAAAAGCGGAATGCCCATATGTCTGATCTGAAAACTGCCGCTCTCGAATATCACGCCCATCCCCGTCCAGGGAAGCTGAGTGTCGAGCTCACCAAGGCCACCGCTACCGCCCGCGACCTGTCGCTGGCCTACAGCCCCGGCGTAGCCGAACCAGTACGCGAAATCGCCCGCGATCCTGAACTGGCCTACAAATACACCGGCAAAGGCAACCTGGTTGCAGTCATTTCCGATGGCACCGCGATTCTGGGCCTGGGTAACCTCGGCCCATTGGCTTCCAAGCCGGTAATGGAAGGTAAAGGTGTTCTGTTCAAGCGCTTTGCCGGCATCGACGTTTTCGACATCGAAGTCGACTCCGAAAGCCCGCAAGCCTTCATCGACACCGTCAAGCGTATCTCCATCACCTTCGGTGGCATCAATCTGGAAGACATCAAGGCACCTGAGTGCTTTGAGATCGAACGCGCTCTGATCGAGCAGTGCGACATTCCGGTATTCCACGATGACCAGCACGGCACCGCGATCGTGACCGCCGCCGGCATGATCAACGCCCTGGAAATCGCTGGCAAAACCCTGCCGGAAGCCAAGATCGTCTGCCTGGGCGCCGGTGCTGCCGCCATCTCCTGCATGAAATTGCTGGTGAGCATGGGCGCCAACATCGAAAACATCTTCATGGTTGACCGTACCGGCGTGATCCACTCCGGCCGTGACGACCTGAACCAGTACAAGGCTGTGTTCGCTCACGCGACCGAGAAGCGCACCCTGGCTGACGCGCTGGATGGCGCCGACGTATTCGTCGGTCTGTCGGGCCCGAACCTGCTGAGCGCCGAGAACCTGCTGCGCATGGCGGCCAACCCGATCGTGTTCGCGTGCTCGAACCCGGATCCGGAAATCTCCCCGGAGCTGGCACACGCCACTCGCAACGACGTGATCATGGCCACCGGCCGTTCGGACTACCCGAACCAGGTCAACAACGTACTGGGCTTCCCGTTCATCTTCCGTGGTGCCCTGGACGTTCGCGCCAAGCGCATCAACGAAGAGATGAAAGTGGCTGCCGCCAACGCCCTGCGTGAACTGGCCAAGCTGCCAGTGCCTCAGGAAGTGTGCGACGCCTACGGCGGCATCAAACTGGAATTCGGTCGTGAATACATCATTCCGAAACCAATGGATGCCCGTCTGATCACCCTGATCTCCGATGCCGTGGCCAAGGCAGCGATCGAGACCGGCGTGGCGACCCTGCCGTATCCGAAGAACTACCCGCTGAAAAGCGTGGATGACGTGTTCAACGGCTAAGCCGTTGTAGCGCTTCAACACAAAGCCCCGGTTCTCGCGAGTCGGGGCTTTTTATTGCCTGCGGTTTTTGTGGTGTCTTTGAGGGCCTCTTCGCGAGCAAGCCCGCTCCACGGGGGTATGCATTCCAATGTGGAAGCGGGCTTGCTCGCGAAGGCGGCCAGACAGGCAACCCTGGTTTCAGCCGGTGCATAAATTCCAGGCGCAACAAAAAGCCCCGTCTTCCAGAGAAGAGCGGGGCTTTTGCGTTGCGCTACGGGATCAGAACAAATCGATCGGCGCGGCCTCGTCCGCTGGCAACGGGCTGCCTGGCGCATTGCCGTTACCCAGCTCGTTCACCGACGGTGGTGTGTCTTCGGCCTTGAACAGTTCGAAGTAGGCGCCAGGGGTGCTTGGGGTGGCTGCACGACCGCTGACCGGGTCGACCCGCAGGCTGAGGATGCCTTCGGGTTCTGGCTGGGTGTGGGGTGGCCTGCCTTTGAGGGCGGCGCCCATGTAGTTCATCCAGATCGGCAGGGCGACGGTGCCGCCGAACTCGCGTTTGCCCAGGCTTTCCGGTTGGTCGAATCCGGTCCAGACGGTGGTCACGTAATCGGCGTTGTAGCCGGAGAACCAGGCGTCCTTGGATTCGTTGGTGGTGCCGGTCTTGCCCGCGATGTCGCTGCGACCCAAGGTCAGTGCGCGGCGGCCGGTACCGAGTTTGATCACGTCCTCGAGCATGCTGTTGAGGATGTAGGTGGTGCGGCCGTCGACGATGCGCTCGGCCACGGCTGGCGTTTGTGGCGCTGTCTGGGCGCTCGGCGCTTCGCCTGGGGTGGCGTTGACCGTGAAGGTGTTGGAGGCCGGTACGGCGATGCCGTCGCTGACTACTTCGCCTTTTGGGACGCTCGGCGGATTGGCGACGAACAGCGTGTCGCCATTGCGGCTTTCGATCTTGTCGATGATGTACGGGCTGATCTTGTAGCCGCCGTTGGCGAAGGTGCTCCAGCCGGTGGCAATTTCCATAGGTGTCAGGGTCGCGGTGCCCAGGGCCAGGGACAGGTTGCGCGGCAGGTCCTGCTTGTTGAAGCCGAACTTGCTGATGTAGTCGATAGTGCGGTCGACACCCAGCGCTTGCAGCAGGCGGATCGAAACCAGGTTGCGCGACTTGTAGAGCGCTTCACGCATGCGGATCGGGCCGAGGAAGGTGTTGGTGTCGTTCTTCGGGCGCCAGACCTTGTCCAGGTACTCGTCGACGAACACGATCGGTGCGTCGTTCACCAGGCTGGCGGCGGTGTAGCCGTTGTCCAGAGCGGCGCTGTAGACGAACGGCTTGAAGCTCGAACCCGGCTGACGCTTGGCCTGCATCGCGCGGTTGTAGTTGCTCTGCTCGAAGGCGAAACCGCCGACCAGCGAACGAATGGCGCCGTTCTGCGGATCGAGGGAAACCAGTGCGCCCTGGGCCTGTGGGATCTGGCTGAATTTGAGCGAATGGTCCGGCTGACGCTGCACGCGAATCAGATCGCCGACCTGCGCGACGTCCGAAGGCTGCTTCGGATTGGCGCCCATGCTGTTGGTGTTCAGGAATGGGCGGGCCCACTTCATGCTGTCCCAGGCGACGTGTTCATCACCGGTGCGAGTCAGCACCTGCACGCCGTTCTTGTCGACCTGGGTCACGATTGCCGGTTCGAGGCTGCTGATGGTCCGCTGCTTGGTCAGCTCCAGGGTCCAGGCCTCTCGGGTTTTACCCGGCAGGCGTGACTCGGGGCCGCGATAACCGTGCCGTTGATCGTAGGTCATCAAACCTTCGTGAACCGCGGAGTTGGCCATTTCCTGCAAATCGCTCGGCACCGTGGTGGTGACGCGGAAGCCTTCGGTGTACGCATCGCTGCCATAGCGGCCGACCATTTCGGCACGGGCCATTTCGGCGATGTACGGTGCGTTCACTTCCGGGGTCGGCACATGGTAGCTGGCGTTCAGTGGTTCATTGATCGCAGCGGTGTAGTCGGCTTCGGTGATCTTGCCGAGCTTGTACATGCGCCCCAGGATCCAGTCGCGACGCTCCTTGCTACGGGCCGGGTTGGCCAGCGGATTGAAGCGCGACGGCGCTTTCGGCAGGCCGGCAATCATCGCCATCTGTGCCAGGCTGACGTCACGAATCGACTTGCCGTAATAAACCTGCGCCGCCGCCTCGATGCCGTAGGCGCGGTTGCCCAGATAGATCTTGTTGACGTACAGCTCGAGGATCTCGTCCTTGGTCAGCTGCCGTTCGATCTGCAGGGCCAGGAGGATTTCGGTGGTCTTGCGCGAGAAGCTGCGTTCGCTGGTCAGGAAGAAATTCTTCGCCACCTGCATGGTGATGGTGCTGCCACCGGACTGAATGTGCCCGCTTTTTACCAGCTGGGTAGCGGCACGCATCAAGCTGCTGGGATCGACGCCATAGTGGTTGGCGAAGTTGTCGTCTTCAGCACTTAGTAACGCATTGATGAAATTGGGAGGAATGTCGGCGAAACGGATTGGAGTGCGGCGCATTTCGCCAAATTCTGCGATCAATTTGTTGTCGCTGCTGTACACCCGCAAAGGAATCTGCAACTGAATACTTCTCAGCGCCTCCACGGATGGCAATCCGGGGCTAAGGTAAAGAAAAGCGCCGCTCAGACCCAGGAGCAGTCCGCAGAAAACGGCGACGATGGACCAACCGAAAAATTTCAGCAGACGAATCAAGGCTTTTGGATATCCAGGGCAAAGAATGAATTAGGCATCAGGGTTCAGGCTGTACAGAGAATGACCCGCGCTTGCAGTGAAAGCGGAAAAAACGCTCAGCATTATAAGCATTTTTCCGTGGGGAGCGTCATTTGCGCTTCTGTCAAGACGGGGGGTATTGAACGCAATGGATATTACAGAGTCCGTAACTCACGGATAGTCATAGGGAATTGGTAGTGCTAGGACTCTTCAATAAAAAGGCCAATACGCTTCTGGGGATCGACATCAGCTCCACGTCGGTGAAGCTTCTGGAGCTAAGTCGCCAGGGCGACCGCTACCGGGTCGAGGCCTATGCGGTCGAGCCGCTGCCCGCCAGTGCCGTGGTCGAGAAAAACATCGCCGAGCTCGAAGGTGTGGGGCAGGCCCTTGCGCGCGTGCTGGTCAAGGCCAGAACCAGCCTCAGGAACGTCGCCGTGGCGGTCGCCGGCTCGGCGGTGATCACCAAGATCATCGAGATGGACGCCGGTCTTTCCGACGACGAAATGGAAAACCAGCTGAAGATCGAGGCCGATCAGTACATCCCTTATCCACTGGACGAAGTGGCGATCGATTTCGAAGTGCAGGGCGTGTCGGCGCGCAACCCCGAGCGGGTCAATGTGCTACTGGCCGCCTGTCGCAAGGAAAACGTCGAGGTTCGTGAAGCGGCTTTGGCCCTGGCCGGGTTGACCGCGCGCGTGGTCGATGTCGAAGCCTATGCCCTGGAGCGATCGTTTAGCCTGTTGGCAACCCAGCTGGCCGCCTCTCAGGAGCGTCTGACCGTGGCGGTGGTCGATATCGGCGCGACCATGACCACCCTGAACGTGCTGCACAATGGGCGAATCATCTACACCCGTGAACAATTGTTCGGCGGCCGTCAACTGACGGAAGAAATCCAGCGCCGTTATGGCCTGACGGTCGAGCAGGCGGGGCTGGCGAAGAAGCAGGGTGGTTTGCCGGACGATTACGTCAGCGAGGTCTTGCAGCCGTTTCGTGAGGCGTTGGTGCAACAGGTGTCGCGTTCGTTGCAGTTTTTCTTTGCCTCCGGCCAATACAACTCGGTCGATCACATCCTTCTGGCCGGCGGCACCGCCTCGGTCTCCGGGCTGGATCGGTTGATCGAGCAGCGCCTGGGTACGCCGACCCAGGTCGCCAATCCATTCTCCGACATGACCCTGGGCAGCAAGGTCAACGCCGGTGCCCTGGCCAGTGATGCCCCGGCGCTGATGATCGCCTGTGGGCTGGCCCTCAGGAGTTTTGACTGATGGCGCGGATCAATCTTTTACCCTGGCGCGAAGAGTTGCGCGAAAGGCGTCGCCAACGCTTTTTGCTGGCGTTGGTCGGTGTGCTGGTGGGGTCAGTGGGGGCGCTGTTGATTACGGATCAGGTCATTAACGGCGCCATTGATCGGCAAGTTGCCCGTAACGATTACATCGCCAGGCAGATTGCCGTGGTCGATGAGCGGATCAAACAGATCAGCGACCTGAAGGCTCGCCGTCAGCAACTCGTCGAGCGCATGCGCATTATCCAGGACCTGCAAGGCAACCGGCCGATCAGTGGGAGGATTTTCGATCAATTGGCGCGTACCTTGCCGGATGGCGTGTATTTCACCGAGGTGAAAATGGTCGGCAAGACCTTGTCCATCACCGGTGCGGCGGAGTCCAACAATCGTGTTTCGGATTTGATGCGCAATCTTGATGCGTCCGACTGGTTCGATGCACCCAACCTTACGGAAGTCAAAGCGACCACCGCCGGTCAGCTGGATCAGACCAATGTTTTTCAGTTGACCGTCCGTCAGACTCAGCCGGCCATTGAGGGGGGTGCCAAATGAGGCTGTCCGAATGGCTCGAAGGGCTGCGCAAGATTGACATCAACGATCTGGACACCAACAACATGGGGTCCTGGCCAGTGGTGATCAAGGCCCTGGCGAGTGTCCTGCTCATGGTTCTGGTGCTGGCGCTGGGCTACAGCTTCTTGATCAGCGACCTGCAAAACCACCTCGAACTCAAGCGCGAGGAAGAGTCGACGCTCAAGGAGCAGTTCGCGACCAAAGGCCACATGGCGGCTAATCTGGAGCTGTATACCCAACAGATGAAGGAAATGGAGAACTCCTTCGGCGTTCTGCTGCGCCAATTGCCCAGCGACACCGAAGTGCCCGGGCTGCTGGAAGACATCACCCGCACCGGCCTGGGGAGCGGCCTGGAGTTCGAAGAGATCAAGCTGCTCCCGGAGGTCGCCCAGCAGTTTTACATCGAGCTCCCTATCCAGATCACCGTCACCGGCGCGTATCACGACCTGGCCACTTTCGTCAGCGGCGTGGCCGGCCTGCCGCGGATCGTCACCCTGCATGACTTCGACCTGGCGCCGGCCAATCCCGAAGGCGGTCCGAAGTTGCGCATGAGCATCCTTGCCAAGACCTACCGCTACAACGACAAGGGAGTGCAGAAATGAGCCCGGCTCGTCGCCTGTCGATGGTGATGTGTCTGGTCGTCCTGGCCGGTTGTGGTGGCGGCAATGATTTCAGCGATCTGGACGCCTACCTGAACGAAGTGCGCCTGCGCGCGCCCGGCAAGATTGAACCAACGCCGACATTCCGGTCTTACCCGACATTCACCTACAGCGCTGCCAACCTGCGTAGCCCGTTCTCCCGGCAGGTCAGGGTCGATCTGGCTGGCCAGAAGCACGGCTCGCGCAACGTCAAACCCGACCCCAATCGGGTCAAGCAGTACCTCGAAGGTTTCAACATCGAGCAATTTGAAATGGTCGGCACGATCTCCAATGCGACCGGCTCCTTTGCACTGTTGCGCGGGGCGGGCGGTGTGCATCGGCTGAAAGTCGGCGATTACCTGGGGCGTAACGATGGACGGATTGTCGCCATCAGCGGCTCGCAAGTCGATGTGGTCGAAATCGTTCCCGATGGCGAAGGCGCCTGGCTGGAGCGGCCGCGGACCATCCCTTTGAAAGAGCACTCATAGTGGAACTCGAATAATGAACAGGATTTTCTCAACCTTCGGTATTTCGCTATGGATAGCGTTTCTGTCGCCGATGGTACAGGCGGCCAACCTCAAAACGCTGGATGTCGCCGCGCTGCCCGGTGATCGCGTCGAGTTGAAGTTGTCGTTCGATGGGCCGCCGCCGCAGCCCCAGGGTTATACGACAGAGCAGCCTGCGCGGATTGCGCTGGATCTGCCGGGGGTCACCAGTCAGCTGGCGAACAAGAATCGAGACCTGGGCGGCGGCAACGCCCGCAGCGCCACGGTGGTGGAGGCCAAGAACCGCACACGGCTGATCATCAGCCTGACCCAGTTAACCCCGTATAACGCCCGCGTCGAAGGCAACAATCTGTTCGTGGTCGTCGGGCAGGGGGGCGGTAGCAAGGCGTCTAAACCGATCACCAGCGCGCCGCGCACAGCCACTGCGACGCCAGCGCCCGCCAGGGTCAATGCCCCCGTGGGCAAAGCCATCCGGGGCGTGGATTTCCAGCGCGGCACCCAGGGTGAAGGCAATGTGGTTATCGATCTGTCGGATCCGTCCATCGCCCCGGACATCCAGGAGCACGATGGCAAGATCATCGTCGGTTTCACCAAGACCCAACTGCCTGAACGGTTGCGCGTGCGCCTCGACGTCAAGGATTTCGCCACGCCGGTGCAGTTCGTCAACGCCAGCGCCACAGGTGATCGGGCCACCATCAGTATCGAGCCCAGCGGCGCCTTCGATTATTCGACCTATCAGACCGACAACAAACTGACCGTCAGCATCCGGCCGATGACTGTCGATGACCTGCAAAAGCGCAATACCGAACGCTTTGCCTACACCGGCGAAAAACTCTCGCTGAATTTTCAGGACATCGATGTGCGCTCGGTGCTGCAACTGATCGCCGATTTCACCAACCTCAATCTGGTCGCCAGCGACACGGTGCAGGGCGGCATCACGTTGCGCCTGCAGAACGTGCCATGGGATCAGGCGCTGGACCTGGTGTTGAAAACCAAAGGTCTGGATAAACGCAAAATCGGTAACGTGCTGCTGGTGGCGCCGGCCGATGAAATTGCCGCCCGGGAGCGTCAGGAGCTGGAGTCGCAGAAGCAGATCGCCGAACTGGCGCCTCTGCGTCGCGAACTGTTGCAGGTCAACTACGCCAAGGCCGCCGATATTGCCAAGCTGTTCCAGTCGGTGACCAGTGCCGAGGCGAAAATAGACGAGCGCGGTTCAATCACGGTCGATGAGCGGACCAACAATATCATTGCCTACCAGACCCAGGATCGCCTCGATGAACTGCGCCGCATCGTGGCGCAGCTGGATATTCCGGTGCGTCAGGTAATGATCGAGGCGCGCATCGTCGAAGCTAGCGTTGATTACGACAAGCAGTTGGGCGTGCGATGGGGTGGAAGCAAGACCGATGGTAATTGGACAGGGTCGGGCGGTGCTTCTCCCGGCAACCCCATTACAGGGCAAAGCACCAGCCAACCCTTTGTTGATCTGGGCGCTACAAGTGCCACGTCCGGGATCGGCATTTCCTTTATCACTGACAACACGCTGCTGGACCTCGAGTTGAGCGCCATGGAAAAAACCGGCAATGGCGAAATTGTTTCGCAACCCAAGGTGGTCACGGCTGATAAGGAAACCGCGAAGATCCTGAAAGGTACTGAAATTCCGTATCCGGAATCCAGTTCCAGCGGCGCGACGTCGGTGACGTTCAAGCCGGCAGTCCTTTCGCTGGAGGTGACCCCGCAGATCACCCCGGACAATCGCATTATCATGGAGGTCAAGGTCACCAAGGATCAGCCGGACTACGCTAACCTGGTCCTTGGGCAGCCGCCGATCAACAAAAACGAAGTCAACGCCAAGGTCCTGATCAACGACGGCGAGACCATCGTCATTGGTGGGGTTTTCTCAAATACTCAGAGCAAGGTTGTAGATAAGGTGCCATTTCTCGGTGATGTGCCGTATCTTGGCCGCCTTTTCCGGCGTGATGTGGTTTCGGAGAAAAAATCCGAGCTGCTGGTCTTTCTCACACCGCGTATCATGAACAATCAGGCGATTGCTGTGAGTCATTGATTCTGTGCGAAATTTGATTCTTGTTGGACCGATGGGGGCTGGAAAAAGCACCATCGGCCGGTTGCTGGCCAAAGAGCTGCGCCTGCCATTCAAAGATTCCGATAAGGAAATTGAATTGCGCACGGGCGCCAATATCCCGTGGATTTTCGATAAGGAAGGCGAACCGGGCTTTCGTGATCGCGAGCAAGCGATGATTGCCGAGCTGTGCGCGTCCGACGGTGTGGTGTTGGCGACCGGCGGCGGAGCGGTGATGCGCGAAGCCAATCGCCGGGCGCTGCATGCCGGTGGTCGGGTGGTCTATCTGCATGCGTCTGTCGAGCAGCAGGTGGGTCGAACGGCCCGCGATCGCAATCGGCCACTGTTGCGCACGGCCGATCCGGCCAAGACCCTGCGGGATTTGCTGGCGATCCGTGATCCGCTGTATCGGGAAATCGCCGACCTTGTGGTGGAAACCGATGAGCGGCCACCGCGGATGGTGGTGCTCGACATTCTCGACCGCTTGCAGCAGCTACCGCCCCGTTAATGCGCGGCGCGAAATGCGCTATCCTCGGCGTCCTGTCGCAGCCGCTCAAGGTTGTGGCGGATGGCTACCGAACGGCGTCACACCAGCGGACGCCGTGGAATTCGTTAACTCAAGGCAGGATGCCTGATTCCATCTTCACTGTGGGGACACATGCAGACACTCAAGGTCGATCTAGGCGAGCGCAGCTACCCGATTCATATTGGCGAAGGTTTGTTGGATCAGCCTGAGCTGCTGGCCCCGCATATCCGCGGACGGCAGGTGGCGATCATCTCCAACGAGACCGTCGCGCCGCTCTACCTCGAGCGTCTGACTCGCAGCCTCGCGCAGTTCTCGGTGATTTCCGTGGTGCTGCCCGACGGCGAAGCCTTCAAGACCTGGGAAACCCTGCAACTGATTTTCGATGGCCTGCTGACCGCACGGCACGACCGCCGCACCACAGTGATCGCTCTCGGCGGCGGCGTGATCGGTGACATGGCCGGTTTTGCGGCCGCCTGCTACCAGCGCGGCGTTGATTTCATCCAGGTGCCGACCACCCTGTTGTCGCAAGTCGACTCCTCGGTGGGCGGCAAAACCGGGATCAATCACCCACTCGGCAAGAACATGGTCGGCGCCTTCTATCAGCCCAATGTGGTGCTGATCGATACCGCCACCCTCAACACCCTGCCGGCCCGCGAACTGTCCGCCGGGCTGGCGGAAGTCATCAAATACGGGCTGATTTGCGACGAGCCGTTCCTGACCTGGCTCGAAGAAAACGTCGATCGCCTGCGCGCCCTGGACCAGGCCGCCCTGACGTACGCCATCGAACGCTCCTGCGCAGCCAAGGCTGCGGTGGTCGGTGCCGACGAGAAAGAGACCGGCGTGCGTGCCACGCTCAACCTGGGCCATACCTTCGGCCACGCGATCGAAACCCATATGGGCTATGGTGTCTGGCTACATGGTGAAGCGGTCGCTGCTGGCACTGTAATGGCTCTGGAAATGTCCGCGCGCCTGGGCTGGATCAGCGAACAGGAACGTGATCGCGGTATTCGTCTGTTTCAGCGTGCCGGCCTGCCGGTCATCCCGCCGCAAGAGATGACTGAAGCCGATTTTCTCGAACACATGGCAATTGACAAGAAAGTGATCGACGGTCGTTTGCGCCTGGTGCTGCTGCGCCACATGGGCGAAGCAGTGGTGACCGACGATTATCCGAAAGAGGTTTTACAGGCCACGCTGGGAGCGGATTACCGCGCCCTGGCTCAGCTTAAAGGTTAATAAGATCCCGATGACTAGTTTGCATGCCGACGAGGCTTTCCTCGGCCATTACCAGTTAAGTCATGACCCTTTCGCTCCACGGGTGCCTGGCTTCAAATTTTTCCCGGCCCAGCGCAAACCGGTGCTGGGGCAGCTGCATCATCTGGCCCGTTACAGCCAGTTGCTGCTGGTGGTCACTGGCCCTCAAGGCAGCGGCAAAACCCTGTTGCGTCAGGCCCTGGTGGCCAGCACCAACAAACAGTCAGTGCAGAGCGTGGTGGTTTCCGCCCGTGGCGCCGGCGATGCTGCTGGTGTATTGAATCAGGTGGCTCAGGCGCTGAACGTTGCCCAGGCCGAGGTCGGTGCGATCCTGGCTCAAGTGGTGCAGCTTGCGCTCACGGGGCAGGAAGTCTATTTGCTGGTGGATGACGCCGAGCAACTCGACGAGTCCGCGCTGGAAGCCTTGCTGGCCCTGGCTGCCGGTGCACCGGAAGGTCGCCCGCACGTGTTCCTGTTCGGCGAGTCCTCGCTGATTGCTCAACTTGAAGCGCTGAGCCTCGAGGAAGAGCGTTTCCACGTCATCGAATTGCAGCCTTACACCGAAGAAGAAACCCGCGAATACCTGGATCAGCGTCTTGAAGGCGCCGGCCGGGGAATCGAACTTTTCACCGCGGATCAGATCTCTGATATTCACGAAAGCTCCGACGGTTGGCCTGGCACTATTAACCAGGTCGCCCGCGATGCGATGATCGAAGCCATGATTGCCAGCCGCTCAGCGGTCAAGCGTCCAAGTATGGGGTTCAACATGCCGAAGAAACACGTATTGGCGATTTCCGCCGTCGTCGTGGTCGCGGTAGCCGCCGCCTGGTTGATGCCGGGTCGCAGCAAAGCACCGACCACCGGCACACCTGCCAACGAACAGGCGCAACTGCCGCTGGGCCAGGGCACGCCACAACCTAACAGTAGCGGCGCTCCAGCCGTGGAATTCGCGGGTAACTCGCAGCCGATGCCATTACCGCTGGTCGGTAACTCGCAGCCGGTGATGCGTGGTCCGTTGGCCGAAGCGGCCGGTGGCATTACCGAAGGTGATGATGGCGTACCCGTCGAAGGCTCCAGCGCCACACCGCCGACCGTGACCACCACCGCGCCGCCGGCAGGCGTTCCGGCGGGGCCTGCGCCGACACCGGCCGCCAAGCCGACGCCTGCGCCGACTCAGGTCGCAACCGCCAAGCCAGTAGCGCCTGTTGCCAAGCCAGCCCCTGCGCCTGCGCCTGTTGCCAAACCGGCTCCAGCGCCCGCCAAGCCGGCCGTCGCGGTCAAACCTGCCGAGAAGCCAGTCACCGTGGCCAAAGCCGCCGGTGGCGGCTGGTACGCAGGTCAGGCGCCGGGTAACTACGTGGTGCAGATCCTTGGCACCAGCTCTGAGGCGACCGCGCAAAGCTTCGTCAAGGAGCAGGGCGGCGAGTACCGTTATTTCAAGAAAGTGCTCAACGGCAAGCCGCTTTACGTCATCACCTACGGTAACTTCGCCAACCGCGATGCAGCCGTTACTGCCATCAAGGCCTTGCCAGCGAAGGTTCAGGCTGGTAAACCTTGGCCTCGCACTGTCGCCAGCGTCCAACAGGAACTGGCAACAACTCGCTGAAGATTCGGCGGCCTTACCCAGGCCGCCTCTCCAAGCACCTCAAAATTTCTGCAAGTGCATGCCGCCTCTCCAGGCCGCGTGCCTTGTGGTGTCTGCGTCACAGTAGTCTTTGAGTCGCTGCGGTCAAAATTAAAAAAGTTTTGACTAGCACAGCATATCGCTTTAAACCTTTCACAAATGCGACATAGATTTGCGACATTTCGTCGTCAAATTTGTGAGCCTCAGTGTCGGTGTGTACAATGACCTCCCTTTTGCCCCGCAAAGCTGGCGTACGTTCGGTGTGGATGGTAACTGGTTGAATTGAAAAGAAATTTGCCTCGATAAGAGGCAGCCTGGTGAGAAAGTGTCTATGAAAGCAGGTCTGTACCAACCAGATGAATTCAAGGATAACTGCGGTTTCGGCCTGATAGCCCATATGCAGGGCGAGCCCAGTCATACCCTTTTGCAAACGGCCATTGAGGCCCTGACCTGCATGACCCACCGCGGTGGGATCAACGCCGACGGCAAGACCGGTGACGGTTGCGGTCTGCTGATTCAAAAGCCGGATGTGTTCCTGCGGGCCATCGCCCAGGAAACCTTTGGCGTCGAACTGCCCAAGCAATATGCCGTGGGCATGGTCTTCTTCAACCAGGATCCGGTAAAAGCCGAAGCTGCTCGCGAGAACATGAACCGCGAGATCCTGGCCGAAGGCCTGACCCTGGTCGGCTGGCGCAAAGTGCCGATCGACACCAGCGTCCTCGGTCGCCTGGCCCTCGAGCGCCTGCCGCAGATCGAACAAGTGTTCATCGGTGGTGAAGGCCTGAGCGATCAGGACATGGCGATCAAGCTGTTCAGCGCCCGTCGTCGTTCGTCCGTGGCCAACGCCGCCGACGTCGATCACTACATCTGCAGCTTTTCCCACAAGACCATTATTTACAAAGGCCTGATGATGCCGGCGGATTTGACCGCCTTCTATCCAGACCTGAGCGACCAGCGCCTGCAAACCTCGATCTGCGTGTTCCACCAGCGCTTTTCGACCAACACGCTGCCGAAATGGCCGCTGGCGCAGCCGTTCCGCTTCCTCGCCCACAACGGCGAGATCAACACCATCACCGGCAACCGCAACTGGGCCCAGGCTCGTCGCACCAAGTTCACCAACGATCTGATGGATCTGGAAGAACTCGGCCCGCTGGTGAACCGCGTCGGTTCCGACTCCTCCAGCATGGACAACATGCTCGAGCTGATGGTTACCGGTGGCATCGACCTGTTCCGTGGCGTGCGGATGATCATTCCGCCTGCGTGGCAGAACGTCGAAACCATGGACCCGGATCTGCGTGCGTTCTACGAATACAACTCGATGCACATGGAGCCATGGGACGGCCCGGCCGGCGTGGTCATGACCGACGGTCGTTACGCGGTGTGCCTGCTCGACCGTAACGGTCTGCGTCCGGCGCGTTGGGTCACCACCAAGAACGGTTTCATTACCCTGGCCTCGGAAATCGGTGTCTGGAACTACCAGCCCGAAGACGTGATCGCCAAGGGTCGCGTTGGCCCGGGCCAGATCTTTGCCGTGGACACCGAAACCGGTCAGATCCTCGACACCGATGCCATCGACAACCGCTTGAAGTCACGTCATCCATACAAGCAATGGCTGCGCAAGAATGCCCTGCGCATCCAGGCGACCATGGAAGACAACGACCACGGTTCGGCGTTCTACGGCGTCGATCAGCTCAAGCAGTACATGAAGATGTATCAGGTCACGTTCGAAGAGCGCGACCAGGTGCTGCGTCCGCTCGGCGAGCAAGGCTACGAAGCCGTCGGCTCGATGGGCGACGATACGCCGATGGCTGTGCTGTCCCAGCGTGTACGCACGCCGTACGACTATTTCCGCCAGCAGTTCGCGCAGGTGACCAACCCGCCGATCGACCCGTTGCGCGAAGCCATCGTCATGTCGCTGGAAGTCTGCCTCGGCGCCGAGCGCAACATCTTCCAGGAATCGCCGGAACACGCCTCGCGCGTGATCCTCAGCTCGCCGGTCGTTTCCCCGGCCAAGTGGCGCTCGTTGATGAACCTCGATCGCCCGGGCTTTGAACGCCAGATCATCGACCTCAACTACGACGAGAGCGTCGGCCTCGAAGCGGCGGTGCGTAATGTCGCCGATCAGGCTGAAGAAGCCGTTCGCGCCGGTCGCACCCAAATCGTGCTGAGCGACCGTCACATCGCCCCGGGCAAGCTACCGATTCACGCTTCGCTCGCCACCGGCGCGGTACACCATCGTCTGACCGAAAAAGGCCTGCGTTGCGACTCCAACATCCTGGTAGAAACCGCCACTGCTCGCGATCCGCATCACTTTGCGGTGCTGATCGGCTTCGGTGCTTCGGCGGTTTATCCGTTCCTGGCTTACGAAGTGCTGGGCGACCTGATCCGCACCGGTGAAGTGCTGGGCGACCTCTATGAGGTGTTCAAGAACTACCGCAAAGGCATCACCAAAGGCCTGCTCAAGATCCTGTCGAAGATGGGCATCTCGACCATCACGTCGTATCGCGGTGCGCAGTTGTTCGAAGCGATCGGCCTGTCCGAAGAAGTCTGCGAACTGAGCTTCCGTGGCGTGCCAAGCCGCATCAAGGGTGCGCGTTTCGTCGACATCGAAGCTGAGCAGAAAGCCTTGGCGGCCGAAGCCTGGAGTCCGCGCAAGCCGATCCAGCAGGGCGGTCTGTTGAAGTTCGTCCACGGTGGCGAATATCACGCCTACAACCCGGACGTGGTCAACACCCTGCAAGCCGCTGTGCAGCAGGGCGACTACGCCAAATTCAAGGAATACACGTCACTGGTGGATAACCGCCCGGTGTCGATGATCCGCGACCTGTTCAAGGTCAAGACCCTGGACACGCCGCTGGACATCAGCGAGATCGAACCGCTGGAATCGGTGCTCAAGCGCTTCGACTCCGCGGGCATCTCCCTCGGCGCTCTGTCGCCGGAAGCCCACGAAGCCCTGGCCGAAGCCATGAACCGCCTCGGTGCGCGTTCCAACTCCGGCGAAGGCGGCGAAGACCCGGCGCGCTACGGCACCATCAAGAGCTCGAAAATCAAGCAGGTCGCCACTGGCCGCTTCGGTGTGACCCCGGAATACCTGGTCAACGCTGAAGTGTTGCAGATCAAGGTCGCCCAGGGTGCCAAGCCAGGCGAAGGTGGTCAGTTGCCAGGCGGCAAGGTCAACGGTCTGATCGCCAAGCTGCGTTACGCAGTACCGGGCGTGACCCTGATCTCGCCTCCGCCGCACCACGACATCTATTCGATCGAAGACTTGTCGCAGCTGATTTTCGACCTGAAACAAGTCAACCCGAAGGCACTGGTTTCGGTGAAGCTGGTGGCAGAAGCGGGCGTCGGCACCATCGCTGCCGGTGTGGCCAAGGCCTACGCGGACTTGATCACCATCTCCGGCTACGACGGCGGCACCGGTGCATCGCCACTGACCTCGATCAAATACGCGGGCGCACCGTGGGAGCTAGGCCTGGCCGAAACCCATCAGACCCTGCGTGGCAACGACCTGCGCGGCAAGGTCCGGGTACAGACCGACGGCGGCCTGAAAACCGGCCTCGACGTGATCAAGGCCGCGATCCTCGGCGCTGAAAGCTTCGGCTTCGGCACCGCGCCAATGATCGCCCTGGGCTGCAAATACCTGCGTATTTGCCACCTGAACAACTGCGCCACCGGCGTCGCGACTCAGAACGAGAAGCTGCGCAAGGATCACTACATCGGTACGGTCGACATGGTGGTGAACTTCTTCACCTACGTCGCCGAAGAAACCCGTGAGTGGCTGGCTAAACTGGGCGTGCGCTCCCTCGAAGAGCTGATCGGCCGTACCGATCTGCTGGAAGTGCTTGAAGGCCAGACCGCCAAGCAGAACCACCTGGACCTGACCCCGTTGCTCGGCAGCGATCATATCCCGGCAGACAAGCCTCAATTCTGCCAGGTCGACCGCAACCCGCCGTTCGACAAAGGCCTGCTGGCCGAGAAAATGGTCGACCTGGCCACTTCGGCCATCAACGACCTGAGCGGCGCCGATTTCGCCCTGGATATCTGCAACTGCGACCGTTCCATCGGCGCGCGGATCTCCGGTGAAATCGCTCGCAAGCACGGCAACCAGGGCATGGCCAATGCGCCGATCACCTTCCGCTTCAAAGGGACGGCGGGTCAGAGCTTCGGTGTGTGGAACGCCGGTGGCCTGAACATGTACCTGGAAGGCGACGCCAACGACTACGTCGGCAAAGGCATGACTGGCGGCAAGCTGGTCATCGTTCCGCCAAAAGGCAGCATCTACAAGACTCAGGACAGTGCCATCATCGGCAACACCTGCCTGTATGGCGCCACCGGCGGCAAGCTGTTCGCCGCCGGCACCGCGGGCGAGCGTTTTGCCGTGCGTAACTCCGGTGCTCACACCGTGGTGGAAGGCACTGGCGATCACTGCTGCGAGTACATGACCGGTGGTTTCGTCTGCGTCTTGGGCAAGACCGGTTACAACTTCGGCTCAGGCATGACCGGCGGTTTCGCCTACGTGCTCGACCAGGACAACACCTTCGTTGACCGGGTCAACCACGAACTGGTGGAAATCCAGCGGATCAGCGGCGAAGCGATGGAAGCCTACCGTAGCCACCTGCAACGCGTGCTGAACGAGTACGTCGAGGAAACCGACAGCGAGTGGGGTCGTGAACTCGCGGAAAACCTCGATGACTACCTGCGCCGTTTCTGGTTGGTCAAGCCAAAGGCTGCCAGCTTGAAAACGTTGCTTTCCAGCACCCGTGCCAACCCGCAGTGATATGCGCCTGAAGAGTTTGATGAGGTTTTAACAATGGCTGAACGTCTGAATAACGACTTCCAGTTCATCGACGTCGGGCGCAAAGATCCGAAGAAGAAACTGTTGCGTCAACGCAAGAAAGAGTTCGTGGAAATCTACGAACCGTTCAAACCCCAGCAGTCGGCCGACCAGGCCCACCGCTGCCTGGGTTGCGGTAACCCGTATTGCGAATGGAAGTGCCCGGTGCACAACTTCATTCCGAACTGGCTGAAACTGGTGGCCGAGGGCAACATCCTCCAGGCCGCCGAGTTGTCGCACCAGACCAACACCTTGCCGGAAGTCTGCGGCCGGGTTTGCCCTCAGGATCGTCTGTGCGAGGGTGCCTGCACCCTCAATGACGGTTTTGGTGCGGTAACCATCGGTTCGGTCGAGAAGTACATCACCGACACCGCGTTCGCCATGGGCTGGCGCCCGGACATGTCCAAGGTCAAGCCGACCGGCAAACGTGTTGCGGTAATCGGTGCGGGCCCTGCGGGCCTGGGCTGTGCCGACGTGCTGGTGCGCGGCGGTGTGACCCCGGTGGTGTTCGACAAGAACCCGGAAATCGGCGGTCTGCTGACTTTTGGCATCCCCGAGTTCAAGCTGGAAAAGACCGTGCTGAGCAATCGCCGCGAAGTCTTCACCGGCATGGGCATCGAGTTCCGCCTGAACACCGAAGTGGGCAAGGACGTGACCATCGAGCAATTGCTCGAAGAATACGATGCCGTGTTCATGGGCATGGGTACCTACACCTACATGAAGGGCGGCTTTGCCGGTGAAGACCTGCCGGGCGTGTATGACGCGCTCGACTTCCTGATCGCCAACGTCAACCGCAACCTGGGCTTTGAAAAGTCGCCGGAAGATTTCGTCGACATGAAAGGCAAGAAGGTCGTGGTGCTCGGCGGTGGCGACACGGCGATGGACTGCAACCGTACCTCGATTCGCCAGGGCGCCAAGTCGGTGACCTGTGCCTATCGTCGTGACGAAGCGAACATGCCGGGCTCGCGCAAAGAGGTGAAGAACGCCAAGGAAGAAGGCGTGAAATTCCTCTACAACCGCCAGCCGATCGCCATCGTGGGTGAAGACCGCGTCGAAGGTGTGAAGGTGGTCGAGACCCGTCTCGGCGAACCGGACGCCCGTGGTCGTCGCAGCCCCGAGCCGATCCCGGGTTCCGAAGAGATCATCCCGGCCGATGCCGTGGTCATTGCTTTCGGCTTCCGTCCAAGTCCGGCGTCGTGGTTCGAACAGTTCAGCATCCAGACCGACAGCCAGGGCCGCGTCGTGGCGCCGGAACAAGGTCAATACAAGCACCAGACCAGCAACCCGAAAATCTTCGCCGGTGGCGACATGGTGCGCGGTTCCGACCTGGTGGTAACGGCGATCTTCGAAGGCCGCAATGCCGCTGAAGGGATCCTGGATTACCTGGGCGTCTAAACCCCCGCACTGATCGTTCCCACGCTCCGCGTGGGAATGCCCCCATGGACGCTCTGCGTCCGCTCTTAAAGTCGTGACGCAGAGCGTCACAGGATGCATTCCCACGCAGAGCGTGGGAACGATCTGGCGAGTGAAACCGCGACAAATTGACCCGATAGACAAAAGGATCGGCTCTTGCCGTGCCTTTTGCGTCGCGCTCTGAGAAAATGCCCGCACTTTTTTTCCGGATGCCGACATGACTGCCCTGAAGAACGACCGTTTCCTTCGCGCCCTGCTCAAGCAACCCGTAGACGTCACCCCCGTGTGGATGATGCGCCAGGCCGGTCGCTACCTGCCTGAATACCGCGCCAGCCGTGCCAAGGCCGGTGACTTCATGAGCCTGTGCATGAACCCGGCGTTCGCTTGCGAAGTCACGATGCAGCCGCTCGACCGCTATCCACAACTGGATGCGGCGATCCTCTTCTCCGACATCCTGACCATCCCCGACGCCATGGGCCAGGGCCTGTACTTCGAAACCGGAGAAGGTCCGCGCTTCAAGAAAGTGGTCAGCACCCTGGCCGACATCGAAGCCCTGCCGATTCCTGATCCACAGAAAGACCTCGGCTACGTCATGGACGCGGTCAGCACCATTCGCCGCGAACTGAACGGCCGCGTGCCGCTGATCGGCTTCTCCGGCAGCCCATGGACCCTGGCCACCTACATGGTCGAAGGCGGCTCGTCGAAAGACTTCCGCAAGACCAAGGCCATGCTCTACGACAACCCGCAAGCCATGCACCTGCTGCTGGACAAGCTCGCACAGTCGGTCACCTCTTACCTCAACGGCCAGATCATGGCCGGTGCGCAAGCGGTGCAGATCTTCGACACCTGGGGTGGCAACCTCTCGGCGGCGGCCTATCAGGAATTCTCCCTGGCCTACATGCGCAAAATCGTCAGCGGCCTGATCCGCGAACACGAAGGCCGCAAAGTGCCGGTCATCCTGTTCACCAAAAACGGTGGCCTGTGGCTGGAAAGCATTGCCGACGCAGGCGCGGATGCGCTGGGCCTGGACTGGACCTGCGACATTGGCGAAGCCCGCCAACGCGTCGGCAGCAAAGTCGCCCTGCAAGGCAACATGGACCCAACCGTGCTCTACGCCAAGCCAGAAGCCATCCGCACCGAAGTCGGCCGCATTCTCGCCAGCTACGGCAAGGGCAGCGGCCACGTGTTCAATCTTGGCCATGGCATCACGCCGGAAGTCGACCCGGAACATGCGGGTGCCTTCCTGCGCGCGGTGCATGAACTGTCGGCGCAGTATCACGAGTGATCGCTACCCGATAACGAAAACGCCCGGCTTATGCCGGGCGTTTTCGTATGAGGTACCAGATCGTACGCGGTCAATGTGGGAGCGAGCCTGCTCGCGAAGAGGTCGGCACATCCAACAGAGATGTTTGCTGGCAGACCGCTTTCGCGAGCAGGCTCGCTCCCACAGGGTTTTGCATCAGGCCTTTACATCGCCCAACGGCGGCAACTTCGCCAGTTTCAACGCCACCAACAGCGCGATCACCAACAACCCGCCAATAAACAACCCGATCCCGTTCCAGCCACCCAGGTGCCAGGCCACTCCTCCCGCCGTACCCGCGATACTCGACCCGGCGTAATAGCTGAACAGGTACAGCGACGACGCCTGGCCCTTGGCTTTGATCGCCCGGCGGCCGATCCAGCTACTGGCCACGGAGTGGGCGCCGAAGAAGCCAAAGGCGAAGATCAGCATGCCGAGGATCACCAGTGGCAACGGCGTGAGCAGGGTCAGGGCGACGCCCGCGAGCATGACCACAATGGTTGCCCAGAGCACTTTGCGCCGGCCGAGCTGGTCGGCCAGGGCGCCGATTTTCGCCGAGCTGTAGATGCCCGACAGGTACACCACCGAGAGCATCCCGACGAAGGCCTGATCCATGTGATACGGCTCGGCCAGCAAGCGATAGCCGATGTAGTTGAACAGGGTGACGAACGCGCCCATCAGCACAAACGCTTCAACAAACAGCAACGGCAGGCCGGCATCGCGAAAGTGCATGGTGAAGCCGTCCAGCAAGCTGCGTGGATGCAGCGAGCGAGCACGGAAGTTGCGTGACTCGGGGAGGATTTTCCAGAACACCGCTGCGGCAATCAGCGCCAGGCCACCGATGACCAGCATCGCCGTGTGCCAGCTGACGAAGTCGATCAGTACCCCGACGATCAACCGTCCACACATGCCGCCGATGGCGTTGCCACCGATGTACAAACCCATGGCCAGGCCGATGTGCTGCGGGTGGATCTCTTCGCTCAGGTAAGTCATCGCCACCGCCGCCAGACCGCTCAGCGACAGCCCCACCAGCGCCCGCATCACCAGCACGCCTTGCCAGCTCGGGATCATCGCGCTGGCCATGGTGCAGAGGGCTGCGGCGAACAGCGCGGCGACCATCACCGGTTTACGCCCGATGCGATCGGAGATGGGACCGGTGATCAGCAAGCCGATGGCGAGCATGCCAGTGGCCACCGACAGAATCAGGCTGCTCTGGGCCGCGTTGATGGAAAACTCGCGGGACAACAGCGGCATCATCGGTTGCACGCAGTAGAGCAGGGCAAAGGTCGCGAAGCCGCCAGAGAACAGCGCCAGCACCGTGCGCATGAACATCGGCGTGCCTTTTTCGATGTAGATCTCGTTTAGCTCGGTGACGACATCGTCCCGCGCGGCGGGCGGAATTTCATGGGCGAGTG
Source organism: Pseudomonas sp. B21-015 (assembly GCF_024749285.1). NCBI lineage: Bacteria > Pseudomonadati > Pseudomonadota > Gammaproteobacteria > Pseudomonadales > Pseudomonadaceae > Pseudomonas > Pseudomonas sp. B21-015. The sequence goes on along the minus strand of NZ_CP087196.1, from coordinate 6,047,234 downwards.
GGGCGACAGCAGTTTTCACTTCGAACCTCGGAGGGCGCAGCCGGTCAGGCAATGAAAAAATCATATAGCTGGCTAATGATTCAATCCAATATATTGTTCGACCTGTTTGATAGGTTTTACGACCTAATGGAGTTTTCATGGAATTGCGCCACCTGCGCTACTTCATCGCCGTCGCCGAAGAACTACATTTCGGCCGTGCCGCCCAGGTGCTGGGCATCTCGCAACCTCCGCTGAGCCAGCAGATTCAGGCGCTGGAGCAGGAGGTGGGCGCGCGATTGTTCGAACGGACCAATCGTCGGGTCGAACTCAGTGAGGCCGGTCGGCTGTTTCTGGAAGAGGCGCGGCTGGTGTTGGCTCAGGTCGACAAAGCGGCGGATGTGGCACGACGGGCACAACTCGGTGAATTGGGTGAACTGAAGATCGGCTTCACCTCGTCGGCGCCCTTCAACTCGACCATTCCCCAGGCGATTTTTTCGTTTCGCCAGCGCTTCCCGGCGGTACACCTGAACCTAAGGGAAATGAGCAGCACCCAAGTGGCCGATGCGCTGGTGGACGAGTCGATCGAAGTTGGCATCATGCGGCCACTGGGGTTGCCGGACTCCCTCAGCGTGGTGGAACTGATGCGCGAGCCACTGGTGGCGGTACTCAGCTCCAAGCATCCACTGGTGAACGGCAGCGAAGAGGGCCTGTTCCTGTCAGCCCTTGCCCTCGAACCGTTCGTATTTTTCCCACGCAGCTATGGCAGCGGTCTGTATGCACAATTGCTCAGCCTGGCCCGAGATGCCGGCTTCAGCCCGCACTTCGCCCAGGAGGCTGGCGAGGCAATGACCATCATCGGGCTGGTGGCGGCGGGGCTTGGGGTGTCGGTGTTACCGGCGTCTTATCAGCGGATGCGTATCGACGGTGTGGTGTATCGGCCTTTGCTCGATCCGGAAGCGGTGTCGGCGGTGTGGCTGGTGCAGCGCAAGGATCAGAAGTCGCCGATGGCCAAGGCGTTTGTGGAGTTGTTGACGCGTAAGGTTGAGCCTTTGAAGCCGTAACAACGGGTGACCTCACTGAGGTCACCCGTTTTTCTTTCCTAAGCACTACACCGAGACCCGCACCTGCAATCGTCGACCAATGACATCCATCAAATCGCAACCGTCGCGCAATGACGTCACCAACACCCGCGCCAGCTCACTGTGAACGCCCTCGCTAGACGCGAAATTTTCCAGCAGTTGGGTCGCGGTGCGAATGCGATAGGCCGCTGTTTCGTGCAACACGTCCAGCGGTGCTTCGGTGTCGATCACCAACGATGCGATGGTGCAGTCGATGCCGGTGATAGGCATATATCGATCCATGACAAAAAACCTCCATTTGGTAACAGAACGGTACTACTCAGCATTGGCTGTTTGACGGAACTGCGGATGACCCATCGGCCAGGTCCAGTTTGTCTAGCACCCGATTGACCAATAACTCCCCCAGCACGGCCAGTTGCTGGATGGCCAACGCCACATTGCGGCGCGAGCCTTCCAGTTCGCCGGCCAGATCGGTGCTCATGACATTCAGCGAGGCAAGGGTTTCGCAGGCGTGACAGAGCAGGGATTCCGTGTCGGCATCCGGGACAATGGTGAAGACGTGGCTGACAGGGTCGGGACGGTCTGGATTGCGCAGGCGGGCGCTGACGCGGCGTTCGGTGATTTCGGAGAGCTTGGGTAAATCGACGGTGTTGTCGGATGATGGATTTTGCGAATCCGAGGGGGTAGGGGGGATCTTTTTCATATTGGAATTCCCTTAAAAATTTAAGAAACCACTAACCCCATGCAGTAAACCAAGATTGATTGGCGGCGTGCAAAGGAGAGTGGAACGGTAGATTTATTACCAGAAAATTCTATTTAATTAATCAAATAAATGAACATCTGCATAATTAAATGATTCATTTCTTGTCAGGTAAATTCTGTAGGAAATTGCTGTGGGAAATGGCCGTGGGAAGTTTCGCTAAGTTGAGTGGTTAATAGCAACAGAACGACATTCCAAGAGTCGGGAGTGAAATATCATTTAACGATTGTTTGCCATGTTTGCGACATTAATTTTTGTACAACTCCTAGAGGTATAGGATGCTGATATCTCACAGCGGCACCTCTGTAGTTTTCAGTAAGGGCGTGCAGTTGGTTCAAGCTATAAATGGTTGATATTTAATGTATAAGAAAGAAAAAACAGAAAACTTGAAGAATAATATTAAATACTTGATAAAGGGTCGCGGAGAGACGCAACTGTCCTTGTGCAATGCGAGTGGGCTGACTCGGACCACGATATATAATATCTTGGAAGGGCGGGTGGTGAACGTTCAACAATCTACGATTAGAAAAATTTCTGATTTCTTTGGTGTCTCTTATAAGGAGATAGAGACTGTTGATTTTGAAGAAAGGGACATCATAGAAAGTAGTGTATCTTTGCAAGGTAATATGAATCCAGCAGCCGTCCCTATCATTAAAGAGAGCTTGCTTGAGCAGAGTCTTGGCAAGAGGATTGGCGAGTTGGTCGTAACCCATCCGCTGACTTACTACTTCGGTACGGCCTGCAATTTAATCGGTGTGCTTCTGGAAAATGAAATTAGCGGTGTGAATGAGTCGGGGGATTTGTTAATAGTCAAGAAGGGCTTGTCGAGTAGCAATAAAGAAAAATTGGTGTACGACAAGGCGACGAAACGGTTGTTCATAACCAGTGAGCCTTGCTGTTGCTCTGATGTTGTTCTTGTAATTGGGGAGGTAATGGAGGAGAGGTTCAATGGATAGTGTTTCGGAAAACAGAAGGTATAAGCTGTTAGGGTTCGAGAATAGTAAGAGGCTTGCCGTTGTCATGGTTGTCTCAACGGGAAAGGTCATAAAAGTTAAGCTCGATGAGTTATTAAAAAGTGAAATGGTGGATGATTTAAGCAGGTCGGAGATAAAGTCGGTGTACAGGAAGTTTTATTCTGGCGGGGCTGCATTGACGGCGTATGAGGTAAATGATCGGCATGAAAAGTTGTGGATGGTTTATGTCGATCTCAATCTACTGCTTTTTGCGCTATATATTTTTACTAATATTGCTGCGACAAAGCTTGTGTATATCGAATCGATTGGTGTTGTCGTAACTCCCGGAGTTTTTCTGTACCCACTTACATTTTTAATAGTCGATATGTTAAATGAGTTTTATGGCCTTAGATTGGCAAGAAAAGCCATTCTATTTGCATTCGCAAGTAATTCGCTCATTACTATTTTGCTGAGTGCGACCAGCTATCTTCCTGGCTTGTCAGGTTGGAAGCTTGATGCGCCTTACAGCGAAGTCGTGACGCACGTGTCCTCGGTGTTGGTAGCGTCCTCTGTGTCTTTTATTTTTTCTGAATATGCAAATTCTTTTTTGCTGAGCAAAATAAAGGAGCTTACGAATGCAAGATTGTTATTTTTGCGTGTGTTTTTAAGTACGTTTTTTGCGGTGATAATAGACAGTTTTATTTTTTGTTTTATTGCGTTTTACGGAACGATGAAAAATGCGGAGATACTTAATATTGTTTATGTTCAGGTCGCCATAAAGATGTGTTTCGCTGTTTTTAACGTTTTGCCTGCGTATGGAGCAAGGTCCTTATTTAAGAGGTATGTAGCTGGAGCACAGGCTGCGTAAAAGGCAGGGGGGAGCTCCCCCTGCACTGCTAAATGCTATTTAATGTGCAGTTTTTCTTTCAGGCTTTTCATCATCGTTGATTTGTTTTTGAAATACTCATTAAAGCCTTCTGCTCGAAGATTGCACGCGTCACAGTCACCACATCCACTGCCTTTTATTCCGTTGTAGCAAGTCAGTGTGTGGTGCCGAATTAATTCAAACTTTCCATGGTGATCGGCCAAAGCCCAAATTTCAGACTTGTTTAGCCACATGAGTGGGGTTTCAATTCGTAATTTATAGTCCATCCCCAATTCAACGGCGTTATTTATAGCCTTGATGAATTCATCCCTGCAATCCGGATAGCCTGAAAAGTCGGTTTCACAAACACCTGTGATTACAGTTGTGGCGCCAACTTGATAGGCATAAATAGAAGCTAGCGTTAAAAACAGAATATTCCGGCCAGGTACGAAAGTGTTTGGCAGGCTCTCCCCTGAACTGGCGGTGGTAGGGACTGGAATGTTGTCGCGAGTCAGGCTGCTGATAGCTAACTCGTTTAATAATGAAACGTCGAGCACCTTGTGCACTGTCACACCAAGTTTTGCCGAAAGCTGTTGCGCCACTTCAATCTCTGCACGATGGCGCTGACCATAATCAAACGTAATGCAGTGTATTTCATCATAGGTTTGCAATGCGTGGATCAAGCAAGTTGTTGAGTCTTGTCCACCACTAAAAACGATGACTGCCTTGTTATTCATACTTTCTCATCCTTGGGTAGTCCCGGGGGACATTGACCCTACCGCGAAGCTAAAGCTCTGGCTGTGGGACGTTTCCGAAATGACATACTCCGTTTTCTCTATGTTTCATTTGTTTGCCGAGGACGCAGATGTGGCGAGCCCGCTGCTTGATTCAGAAGTGTCGGCGGTGTGATTAATGCAACGCAAGAATCAGAAGTCGCCGATGGCCAGGGCGTTTGTTGAATTGCTGACGCGTAAGGTTGAAGGGATGTGATCAGCGTTTAAAAGATCGCAGCCTTCGGCAGCTCCTACGCCGATCGATGTAGGAGCTGTCGAGTGAAACGAGGCTGCGATCTTTTGATCCTGATGTTCAAGGCACTGCACCAGCCCCCAGGCATCAACGCAATCGGTAACGGCTGAGTGTGTCGCGGCTAGTCTGTTTCAGGCGTTACTGAACCTTCGCCAAATCCCCTTTCAACGCAACGCCCGCCATGATTGCCCCGGCGTGGCACTCATAGGTCTTGGCATCTTTGCGCTCATTTTTCTTGTAGAAGCTGACGATGTTGGTCACGGCGTTGGCGCCGGCGTTCTTCGCCGCTTGGTGCAGGCTGATGATTGCCGATTGCGCGACCCACTCGCAGGCTACTTCGTCAGACTTGTTGAAGGCGTTGGTTTTCTTGTTGGTCACGGCACCGGCGCTGAGGACGGTGACGTTGCCTGCCGGCGTGGTGCCGGCCAGGTAGAACTTCACGCTGCCATCGATTTTGCCGGCACGGGTTGCTTCGGCGACTGCTTTGTCAAAGGGCAGATACACCGCCGTGTCACGTGCCTGGCTGATGCCCGGCAACGCGCAGATCAGCAGGGTGGCGGCGGTAGCGAGTTTCTTGAAGTGCATGGAGGTCTCCTTGACCCTAAGTAGTTCGATTACGACCAGCGGCGGAAAATCAACGAGGTGTTGACCCCACCAAAAGCGAAATTGTTGTTCATCACATACTGGTTGCTCATCTGCCGGAATTCACCGCGCAGGTAATCGAGCTTGCCGCACTGCGGATCGACCTCGTCGAGGTTGAAGGTGTGCACGTACTGGTCGCGGTTCATCATTTCGATACTGAACCAGGATTCCAGCGCGCCGCAGGCTCCCAGGGTGTGACCGAGGAAACTCTTTTGCGAACTGATTGGCATGTGTTCGCCGAACAACGCACTGGTCGCCAGTGTTTCGGCAATGTCGCCCTGTTCTGTAGCGGTGCCATGACCATTCACATAGCCGATGGCCGAAGACTGCAGTCCGGCATCTTCCAGTGCGAGCTCCATGGCTCGGCGCATGGTGAGCTGCTCCGGACGGGTGGCGTGCTGACCGTCGGCGTTGCTGCCGAAACCGACGATCTCGGCGTGGATGCGGGCGCCGCGTGCCAGGGCGTGTTCGAGTTCTTCGAGCACCAGCATGCCGCCGCCTTCACCGATCACCAGGCCATCGCGGCCGCTGTCGTAAGGACGAGGGCTGGTCTGCGGGGCATCGTTTTTCAGGCTGGTGGCGTAGAGCGCATCGAACACCATGGCTTCGGTCGGGCACAGCTCTTCGGCGCCGCCGGCGAGCATCAGTGGCAGGCGGCCGAACTTGATCGACTCGTAGGCGTAACCGACGCCCTGGCTGCCGCTGGTGCAGGCGCTGGAGGTTGGGATCAGTCGGCCAGTGAGGCCGAAGAAGATGCTGATATTCGCTGCCGTGGTGTGCGGCATCATCCGCACGTAGGAGTTGGCGTTCAGGCCTTCGGCCACCGAGTTGAGCAGCATGTTGCCGAACGCCTTGATTTCGTCGGTGCTGCCGGTGGATGAGCCGCAGGATACGCCCATGCGCCCGTCCTTGATCGATTCGTCGCCCAGCAATCCGGCGTCCGCCAGGGCTTGTTCCGCCGCGCCCACAGCCAGCCGTGATACCCGGCCCATGCTGCGCAGTTGCTTGCGCGTCCAGTGGCCGGGTACCTGGAAGTCGTCGATCGGCCCGGCCAGACGGGTGTTGAGTTCGGTAAAGCGATCCCACTCGTCCATGCGACGGATGCCGCTGCGGTTGGCGGCGAAGTTGGCGGCGATGGTGTCCCAGTCGCTGCCCAGTGAGGTGATGCCGGCCATGCCGGTGACGACGACGCGCTTCATCAGCACAGGCCTCCGTTGACGGCCAGAACCTGCCGGGTGATGTACGACGCTTCCGCCGACATCAGGAAATTCACTGCACCAGCCACCTCTTCCGGGGTGCCCATGCGTTGTGCGGGGATCATTTTCATCAATTCTTCCACCGGCACGTTTTCATCGAGCATCGCCGTGTCGATCAGGCCGGGTGCGACACAGTTAACAGTGATTTTGCGCTTGCCCAGTTCAATCGCCAATGCCTTGGCCGCGCCGATCAAACCGGCCTTGGACGCACTGTAATTGACCTGCCCGCGATTGCCGATCAGCCCGGATACCGAAGTAATGCAGACAATCCGCCCGGCGGCGCGACGACGAATCATCGGCATCATCACCGGGTGCAGCACGTTGTAGAAACCGTCGAGATTGGTGCGCATCACCACATCCCAATCCTCCTCGCTCAGGGCCGGAAAAGCACCGTCGCGGGTCAGGCCGGCGTTGAGTACCACGCCGTAATAAGCACCATGGGCTTCGACATCGGCTTCGAGGATAGCCTTGCAACCCGCTCGGTCGCTGACGTCGAATTGCAGGATGCGCGCGTTACGCCCCAGGGCCTCGACTTCGGCTTTAACCGCTTCGGCGTCCGCCAGGCCGCTGCGGCAGTGCAGCACGATGTCATGCCCGGCCCGGGCCAGACGCAACGCGATGGCGCGGCCGATACCACGGCTGGAGCCGGTGACCAGTACGGATTCAGTCATCACTCGACTCCTTGGGGTTCGTGAAGATATTGAGCGGCTTGAGGCGGGCGGAACACGTTCAGCCGGGCGGTGGCGTGGATGCCGGGGGCGGTGATGTGGCATTCGAACACACCCATGCCGTTGTCGTCTTCCAGTGAGCGTATCCCGTGGATGGTCAGCTCGGTGCCGGCGGGGAAGTGTTCCACGTTGCATTCGAATTTACGGGTGCCGAGCAGGAAACCCAGTTCCACCGCATTACCTTTCTGGCGCGCATGGCAGCCAGCGTAAGCGGCGACGCTCTGGGCCATCAGCTCGATGCCGACCCAGGCCGGCAGGCTGCCGTCGGGGCGATTGAACAGGCCGCCGGGTTTGACGGTGAGTCGGGTGTGAATCTGCTCGTCATCGAACGACAGGATCTGCTCGATGAGGATCATGTCGCCGGCATGGGGCAGCAGTTCGGCGAGCGGCCAGGCAATCATGGGGCGTCTCCGATAATCAGGCTGACGTTATTGCCACCGAAGGCAAAGGAATTGCTCATCAGGTAGCGAGGTGCAATGGACGTCAGGTGGTCGGACGGGGTCACCCAATGCAAGGCTGGCAATTCGGTGTCGGGCTGACCGTCCCAGACGTGGGGCGGCAAGGCATGCTCGCGGTTATCCGCGCTCAGGCTCAACCAGCAGAACGCCGCTTCCAGGGCGCCGGCGGCACCGAGGGTGTGGCCGGTCATCGGTTTGGTCGACGAGCAGGGCACGCCTTGCGGGAACAGCGTCGTCACGGCCAGGCTTTCCATGGCGTCGTTGTGTTGGGTGGCGGTGCCGTGCAGGTTCAGGTAGTCGATCTGCTGTGATTGCAGGCCCGCGCGGCTCAAGGCTTTGCGCATCGCTTGCAGGGCACCACGGCCGGTCGGTTCCGGCGCGGAAATATGGTACGCATCGGAGCTGGCGCCACTGCCGAGCAGGGCAATCGGTTGGCTGCTGTCGGCGGTTTTGCTCATCAGGAACAACACGGCGGCTTCGCCGATATTGATGCCGTTGCGGTTCGCCGAAAACGGGTTGCAGCGCTGTTCGGATACCGCTTCCAGGGCCGAGAAGCCGTTGAGGGTCAGCTTGCACAAGCTGTCGACGCCACCACACAACACGGCGTCGCACATACCCAGGTCGAGCAAGCGTTGGGCGCTCATCAGCGCGCGGGCGCTGGAGGTGCAGGCAGTGGAAATCACATAAGTCGGGCCGCTCAATTGCAGCCAGTCGGCGAGAAACGTCGCCGGTGCTCCGAGCTCTTGCTGCTGATAGTCATAATCGGCGGGGAACTGATGCTCACGGATGTAATGGGCCAGGCCGCGGCTGGCCTCGTCGATGCCCGAGGTGCTGGTGCCCAGAATGACGCCGATACGGTCGCGGCCGTAGGTCTGGATCGCCTGTTCGATGTCTTGGCGAATTTGCAGCGCGGCCTCCAGCAGCAATTGATTATTGCGACTGCCTTGACGAGCCAGCTCAGCTGGAATCGGCGCCAGCTCACCACGCACCGCCGCCACTGGCAACGAGCGCTCCGCCACCCAGCCGGCCTCGCTGCGCATGCCCGAGCAATCGCCGGCAAACAGGTTGCGGGCGACTTCCTGCTTGTCACGGCCGAGGGCGCAGATCACCCCGAGGGCGTTCAGGTAAGCGGTCATGGCGTGTTCTCGCCTAACGGAGTGATGCGGTAGTGTGGGCCTTGGGACACGTTCAATTCAAAGCTCAGTGGTTGTGACAAGCCGGGTGGTGAATAACGGATGTTCCAGCGTGGTGACAAGGACCGTTGCCCGTCATGCTGGCGGGCGGCGGGATAGTTGCCGTGCAACTCGCCTGCAGGGGTCAGCGCAAACAACAAGGCGGCGAACAGTTCCCGGGCTTCCGGATTGGGCGGTAGCAAGCCGTCAGCCTGCCACTGGCCATCGATCAGTTTCTGCCGTGCCACGGGAATCCCCAAAGGGTCCATCATCGACCAGCGAATACCAGGGCCTTCACGCTGGATCACCAGCAGCCAGTCCTGACGTTGCTCGGCCATCTGCCGTTCGATGTGCAGTTGCAGCGGCAATGCCAGGTGCGGGGTTCGCTCGGGCAGCGGTGCCTGGCTGGCGCAGGCGCTCAGCAACAGGGCACAACCCAGAAGCAGGAAACGAATCATCAGGCACTACCTTCAAGGGGCTTGCGCGCGACCACATTGACCAGGGTCTCTTCCCGTTGGCCAAAGGGTTTTGGCTGGCGCAGGCCGAAGCGTTCGAGCAGGCCGAAATCCTTGGCGCGACTCCACCACAAGTAAGGGTAAGACACGTTCTGCGGGCCGAACTCGAAACCCTGCCGACGAATCATCTCCAGATAGCCGGCGGCGCTCTTCTGCACGTGCATCGGGTGGCGGAACAGCCAGCGAATCACCCACGTATCAATGTATGCCTCGGTGGACTCGGCGAACAGCAAATAGCCGCCCGGCTTGAGCACCCGATAGAACTCGGCCAGGGCCTGATCCTGCTCGACAAGATGATGGAAGGTCTGGTGACAGAACAGCAGATCGACGCTGGCGTCCGGTACTTTGATGCTGGCGCAGTCACTGCCGATCAGCTCCACATCCATGCGTTGGCGGGCCGCTTCTTCGCCGCTCAGGTTAAGGCTGTGAGGATCGGCATCCAGGCCGATCAGGCGCTTGGGCGCGAAGGTCTGACGCAGGTACTGAAACGACTTGCCCTGGCCGCAGCCGGCATCCAGCAATACCGGATTGTCGGGCAATGGCGCGCTGAACAGGCCGCGCAAATCATTGATCGCCACTCGTAATACATGGTGCTGCCAGGTGTGGCTGCGCAGGAACCAGAAACCGAAACGGGTTTCTTCGACGTAGTTATCGCTCAAATAACTCATGTCGCATCCCTTGCGCAATGGTCCGAGATCATCCGCAGGCGACGTTTGGGCTCGCTGACAAACGGGTTGCGTTGATCCCAGGCGTAACCCGCGAGGATCGAGCTGATCATGCGGCGGATGTCTGCTGTGCCGCCCTGATAGAAAATCACATCCTGAAAGGTCCCGGCATACCAGCCTTCGACGTAGCAGCGGAAGGTGTCGACGCCACGCTTGAGCGGTTCGGCGAACTCGGTCTGCCAGTCGACGCTTTCACCTTGCAGTTGGCGGTGCAGCACCCCGGCGGCCATGCTTGCCGAACGCATGGCGATGGTCACGCCGGAGGAAAACACCGGGTCGAGAAATTCCGCCGCATTGCCCAGCAGGGCGAAACCGGGACCGTGCAGGGTTTTGACGTTGGCCGAGTAGCCGCCGATGGTCCGCGCGGGCGTATCCCACACAGCGTTGTTCAGCACACCGGCCAGGCTTGGGGTTTCAGCGATGAATCCGCGCAGGCAGTCGTCCAGATTCTCGGTGCGGCCTTCGAAGTGTTCGGCGGCCGCCACCACGCCCACCGAGCAACGGCCATTGCTGAACGGGATGGTCCAGAACCAGATGTCACGCTGGGTCGGATGGGTAGTGATGAGGATTTTTTCCCGCTCGAAAGCCGGGCTGTCGATACGGTCTTCGACGTGGGTGAACACGGCTTGGCGCACCGGAAAGTTCGACGGTGCCTCAAGGTCCAGCAAGCGCGGCAGCACACGACCGTAGCCGCTGGCATCGAGCACGAAATCGGCCTCGACGCGGTATTGGCTGCCGTCTTCGCGAAGCACATCGAGCTGCGGCTTTGGCAGGGTGAAGTCGACGCTGACGATGGCTTCGCCATAACGGACGTCGACACCTTGCAGTTCAGCCTGATCGGCCAGCAGCTTGTCGAAATCGGCGCGCTGGACCTGGAACGTCGTCGGCTTGCCGTTGCTGAACGTGTCGCCGAAATCGAAGGCGCTGTACTGATCGCCCCAGGCGAATGCCGCACCGTTCTTGCGCTGGAAACCGGCGGCGTTCACCGCTTCGAGCATGCCGGCTTCTTCGACGAAATCCAGGCAGTGGGACAGCAGGCTTTCACCGATGGAAAACCGTGGGAAATGCTGGCGCTCGATCATCAGCACATCGTGACCTTTACGCTTGAGCAGCGCGGCGGCGATGGCGCCCGAGGGGCCGGCACCGATTACCACCACCTGACGACGTTCCATTTCAACTGTTGGCACGGGAGCTCCTTGCCGGGGCGGCGATATTCAAAGGGATGCGGTGCATGCCGGCCAATGCCGGCAGCAGGGTTGCGATCAGGCCCATCAGCATCAGCGCGAAGTACAGCGCCGGGCTGATGAGCTGTTGTTGCAGCAGCAGGTTGAGAAAGACGATCTCGCTCAAGCCGCGAATATTCAGTAAAAGGCTTTCCCGCCAGCGGCTGGCACCTTCAAACGAGGCACCAGCCCAGCCGAGGCCCAGCCAGTTGCCCAACAGTTTGCTGGCAATCGGCAACAGCAGGAGCGCGGCCAATTGCACCCATCCGAGACTGTTGATGGCGCTGTGCACGTTGATCTGCACGATGCCGAACGTGAGGATCAGCGGGATGGCGATCCAGGTCTGCAAACGGTTCATCCAGGCCGCCGGCAAAGGCAGCACCAGCGGCACCTTGAGCGCAGCCATGCACAGCAGGTACCCGATACCGAAAATCAGCGCATTGAGTTTGAAGTGTTCGGCGACCACCAACAGCGCGAAGAAGCCGCCGCTGTGCAGCAACGGCTGACGCAAGCCGAGCAGTCGCAGCAACAACGGCAGGCAGGCGCCTGCCAGCGGCAGCAAAAGGCTGCTCAGGTGCAGGCTGCCCTGGGCGAAAGCGAACAGGGTCCAGCAGGTCAGATCGATCAGGATCGCGGTCTGCACCAGGCGCCGGGTGGCTGCGGGCGGGTAGTCGATGTGGCGCAGGTACAGATACAACACCGGAATCGCGGTGATGGCGAACAGCAGGCCGACCGCCAGCGAGCTGATCCACGGCTGCGGCGGCAACAGCCAGATCGCTGTCACCAGCCCGCAGGCAAATGGAATGCAGAAGCTCGGCAGGGCGATTTTCAGGCTCTGGCGATCCAGCCGCAGGTCGATCACGTCGCTGAGGATGTGCCCCAGCAGCAAGGCAAAGCTCAGGCTGTAGAGGTTTTTCAGCCAGCTCGGTGAGATCAGTTCGGCACCGCTGAGGTGCCAGCCCGGTTCGATCCAGAAGTACATCAGCAGCGGCAGGCCGAAGGTCGCCAGCAGCAACTGGCTGACGATCGGAATCAGACCGAAATGACGGCCGACACGGGTGGCCACGGCGAACAACACCAGGGCCATCACCCAGAACATCGCGACCATCACGCTGCCGGCTCCGCGACCGGGGCGGCGTGGGCTTGTCGACCGGCCCACGGCGCCAGGATGAAGCTGTACGCCAGGCCGAGGCTCACCGACAGGCCGAAGTTGCTCACCGCCGGCGTGCTGGACACTGCCAGCAGGCCGAACGACAACCACGTGGTCACCGCTGCCAGCAGGGTACCCAGCAGGCTCGCGGCGGCACCGCCGATCTGTTCGCGCATGAGGATCGCGTAGTCGACGCTGATGGCCGTCACCAGCAGCAAGCCGAACAGGCTGAACAGCGTCAGCGGCTGACCGAGCCAGCCGAGGCTTGCCAGGCTGCACAGGGCCGCCAGCAGCGGCAAGGAGACGATTCGCAACGCGCCACCGAAACCGAATGGCAGGATCAGCACCAGCACGATCAGCACGCAGGAGGCGAGTTTCAATTCAGCGGCACTGATTTGGGTCGCGGCGAATACCTTGTTCAAATCGCCGAGGCGGTCCACCAGTTCCACGCCCGGCAAGTCCAGCGCCTGGACCCGCAACAGCGCGGGATTGTTCAAGCCTTGCAGGCTGACCATCGCGGCCACGCCGTCATCGGTCGGCCCCAGCCACAGGGCGCGGTAGGGTTCGGCCAATGGGCCGACCATTGCCGCGTCGATGTCTTCGGTGGGCAGCGCCTGTAACTTCACCAACTCGGCTTGCAGGGCGTCAGCAGGTACGCCAAGGTCGAGCAACGGTTGCCAGAATTGCGGCAGCTTGCCCAGTGCATCACGCACTTTGTGCTGTTCGCTCGGCTGACTGACCAACTGGTTGAGCGACAGGTAGCCCTGGAGTTTTTCCAGATTGACCAACTGATCCAGACGCTCGCTCAGTGCCGTCTGGCGTTCAAGCAACTCCTGCTGATTGGCCGCGCGCACCAGGAAGAACTGGCTGGTGGGTTGATAGCCGGTGATGCGTGCGATGGTCTGGGCTTCGTCCGTCAGATGCTGGGGGGCGCCGACCCATTGGCGAATGTCGTTTTTGGTCTGCAGCTGCAACAGACCGCCGACACAGAAGGCGATCAGCAGCGCCAGCAGCACTGGCGTGCGTACGTATTTGAGCAGCGATTCACGCAGCGCCAGCAAAGACTCGGCGATGCGCATCGGCCATTGCGCCGGACGCAGTTGCGCGCCCTTGAGCAGCGCTGGCAGCAGGCACACGGCCGACAGATAGGCGCCCAGCAGGCCGGCGGCGGAGAACACGGCAATTTGGGTCAGGGCCGGGAACGGCGTCCAGGCCAAGGCCAGGTAGCCGATGCAACTGGTGATCAGGCTCAGCGTCAGCCCCGGCAGGGTCAGGCGCAACGCCGGCCAGCTGTGCCAGGGTTTCAGGCTCCAGCTTTTGGACAGGTAATGCAGCGGGTAATCCACTGCTACGCCGATCAGGCTGGAGCCCAGCACCAGTGTCATCACATGCATGTGACCGAACAGCGCCACGCAGGCCACCGCGCCGAACAGCATGCCCACCAGCACCGGGACGAATGCCAGCAATACCCGCCAACGGCGGAAGGCCAACAACAGCAGCAACAGAATCCCGAGCGTGGCGCCGCCACCGACCCAGGTCATCTCCCGCGCGGCTTGCCGTTGACCGCTGGCGGCATACAGCAGGCCGCTGGCGGCAAGCAGTTGCACATCGGCCTGGGCAGCTTCTTCGCGACTGTGCTGGAGCAGGTCGGCCACTTGCAGCGGCAGGTTCATGTCGAACGCGTTGCCGACGGTTCGCGCCCGCAGCATCACCCAACTCTTGCCGTCGGCATCGGCCACCAGCGCGCCGCTGCCGATGTCCAGTTGCACCGAACCGTGCTGGGGCTGGCTGTTCTGGATGCGCCCGGTCAGGCCGAGCCAATCGTCCTGGCTCGGCACCAGGCTGAACCCGGTGAACGGGTCGAACAGGGCTTGCACCCGTTGCTGGATGAAGGCGTCGGGGTGCTCGATGAGTTGCTGGCGGTCGGCCGCCGACAACATCGCCAGTCGGCCTTGCAGCAATTGCGTGCGCAGTGCGGGCAAATCAGCCTGCAAGTTCCACTGGACCTTTTCGAACACGCCGCTGGCCTGCCACTGCTCACCCAGTTTTTGTGCCATGGCGATGGCTTGCTGGCGGTCTTTATGGCCGACCAGCACCAGCATTTCCCGGTTCAGCGGTTCTTGCATGCGTTGCTCGGCGCGCAGCTCCAGCGCGTCCGGAGCGGTGCCTGGCACCAGCTCCATCAGGTTGGCCGACAGCGGAGTGCCGTCGCGCCACTGCCAACCGGCGAGCGCAAGCACTGCCAGCAGCAGGATCAGAAACAGCCGCGGCAGCATCCGTTCACTCGGCAAAGTCATGTTGCTCCGCATCGCTCAAAGGCTGGGCGCTGGTGCTGTCCTGCATGCGCAACAAGGTTCGGTCACCCTGGGTTTCGAGCAGCTCGATGCTGTGCACCAGTTCGCCGCCGTCAATGTTGATCTGGTTGAACACCTGCTTGAGCAGCATCGAGCGCGGGGTCAGGGTCAGCTTCCAGTTCTGTGCATCGCCGCTCAGCGACAGTTCGAAATCCCGTTGCAGGCCACTGCTGTCGCCTTGCAGCACCGCGAGGAACAAACGGTTCTGTTCGGAGCCGGCACTCTTGTTCGGCAGCATTTGCCAACCGTTGGCATCACGCCGGGCAATGCCCTTGTCGCTGATGCGGTAGTCCTGTTGCAGTGGCGTTTTCAGCAGCCAGAGCAGGCCGTGATTCTTCGCCAAAACGAAGGTGCCCTTGCTGGTCAGCGGCTGGGGCAGGGCGCGCAGGTGTTTTTCCTGGATGAAGCTGCCGTGGATCACATCGGGTTTGGCCAGTTGATCGCTGAGTTGCTGTAGATCGAAAGCCTGCGCCAATGATGAAATCCCGAGCAACGCTAAAGCGCCGAGGCATTTGAACAGCGAATTCATGGCAGCATCCTTTCAACCGCATCGGTGAACACCTTCGGCGAGGCCAACTGCATTTCGCGGCTGCTCATATCGACGGCGACCTGCACTGAAACAGCGCGGGTCAGACGTTCGCCGGTTGCAAGGTCGCTGATCAGGTAATTGATCTTCAGGCGATTCTCCCATTCCACCAGGCTGGCGCGCACATTCAGCTTCTGGCCGAACACGGCGCCGCGCACATAGCGCAGTTGCAAGTCGATCACCGGCCAGGCGTAACCCGACGCCACCATGGCGTCGTAGTTGTGGCCGATCCTGTCCAGCAGCGCACAGCGGGCGACTTCCAGGTATTTGACGTAATGGCCGTGCCAGACCACGTTCATGGTGTCGACGTCAAAGAACGGGACGAGGATTTCCGTATCGGTGTGAAGCACTCCCTTGCTACGCATGCAGCCTCCAGTGTTGCTCGGCGATGCGTTGCAGGCACAGGCGCAATTCGCCTTCCAGGGCACGGTCTTCGATGACCGGCGGGAAGTCCTTGGCCAATTCTTCGTGCATCGTGGCCAAGGCCGGTGGCAGTGGCCGGGCGTCTTCGGCCTGGCCGCGTAGCCAGACGCCTTGGTTGGCGGCCAGCAGCGTGGCGGCGGCGACCTGTTCGGTCAGCTCCAGCACGCGGATGGCGTCGCGGGCGGCGATGGTGCCCATGCTGACTTTGTCCTGGTTATGGCACTCGGTGGAGCGCGAGAAGACACTGGCCGGCATGGTGTTTTTCAGGGCTTCGGCGGTCCAGGCGCTGGTGCCGATCTGCACTGCCTTGAAGCCGTGGTTGAGCATCGCGCGGTCGGCGCTGGCGCCGGACAGGTTGCTCGGCAAGCCATGGTTGTAACGCTCGTCCACCAGCAGTGCGAGCTGACGGTCGAGCAGGTCGGCTACGTTCGCCACCAGGTTTTTCAGGCTGTCCATGGCGAACGCGATGTGGCCGCCGTAGAAGTGCCCGCCATGCAGCACGCGTTCGGCTTCGGCGTCGATGATCGGGTTGTCGTTGGCACTGTTGAGCTCGATCTCGATGAACGAACGCAGCCAGTTCAGGCTGTCGGCCAATACACCGAGCACGTGCGGCGCGCAACGCAGAGAGTAACGGTCTTGCAGGCGATGCAGCGGCGCGGTCGGCGCATCGATCGCCAGATCCTTGCGCAACCACGCAGCGACTTGCATCTGCCCTGGATGGGGTTTGGCGGCGAACAGGCGCTCGTCGAAGTGCTCCGGGTTGCCCTGCAAAGCGACCACGTTCAGCGCGGTGATGCGCGTGGCCAGTTGCAGCAGGTAATCGGCGCGGGCGTAAGCCAGGCAGGCGAGGCCAGTCATGACGGCGGTGCCGTTCATCAGCGCCAAGGCTTCTTTGGGGCGCAGCACCAGCGGTTGCCAACCCAGTTCGCGGTGCACATCGGCGGCTTGTCGGCGCTCACCGCGGAACATCACTTCACGTTCGCCGGACAAGGTCGCGGCGACGTAGGACAGCGGCGTCAGATCACCGCTGGCGCCCACTGAACCCTCTTCCGGAATCAGCGGCAGGATGTCGTGCTCGAGGAACGCTTGCAGGCGCTCCAGCAGCTCCACGCGAACCCCGGACACGCCGTGGCACAGCGACTGCAAACGCGCCGCCAGCACTGCGCGGGTGGCTTGGGCGTCGAGCAGTTTGCCCAGGCCGCAGCCGTGGAACGTATACAAATGGCGGGGCAGGGCTTCAACGTGATGCAGCGGTACGGCCACCACGCAGGAATCGCCATAACCGGTGGTCACGCCATAGATCACGCCTTCCTTGTCCAGCAGGGAGTCAAGGAACTGCGGACCCTTGGCAATGCGCTGGCGAAACTCGGGGTCGCCTTGCAGCTGCGTCGGCACCTGACGGTTGGCCAGGGCCAGCACGTCTTCGATGCGCAAAGGGAGTTCGCCGAAGGTTACCGGCTCAAGCGTTGGCGTCGTCATCGGTCTTCCAGAAAGGGTAAAAGTTGAACCATTGTTGGGGCGCTTCGAGGCAATAGTGACCCAGGCGTTCGGCGTAGCGGGAGGCCCACTGGTGAATGACCTGTTCGCGCTCGCTGCGTTTCCACACCACCGCCTCGGTGAACGGTTCGAGGGTCAGTCGATAGTCGCCCGTGGGTTTTTTCAGGCACAGCAGCAGATTGACCGGGCATTTCAGCAGGCCTGCCAGTAACCACGGGCCTTGGGGGAACGCAGCCTGATGACCGAGAAAGTCCACCGTCACGCTGCGCCCGCCATGCAGCGGCACACGGTCGCCGGCAATCGCCAGCCATTCGCCGCGTTCCAGGCGTTCATGCAGTTGCAGCATGATCACCGGGCCCAGCTCGCTGACCTGAATCAGCCGCAGATTGGTCGCCCCGGCTTCGCCCAGCAAACGGTTGAACTGCTCTGCGTGCTTGGTGTGCACCAGCACGTTCATGGTGACTTTCTCGCCGATCTCGGCCAGCGCCCGGCAGACCTCGAGGTTGCCCAGGTGCGCGCCCACCAGCAT
Organism: Pseudomonas sp. B21-015; assembly: GCF_024749285.1. NCBI lineage: Bacteria > Pseudomonadati > Pseudomonadota > Gammaproteobacteria > Pseudomonadales > Pseudomonadaceae > Pseudomonas > Pseudomonas sp. B21-015. The sequence continues at coordinate 6,029,314 of NZ_CP087196.1, read as the reverse complement.
TTGCCCGCGTGTGCCGCGCAGTTGGTTGCGCAGCAGCGCCGGGTCGATGATCTCGATCTGCTCGATGCTCAGTTTGCCGTTCCACACATCGAGCTTGTCGAGCATGGAGTCGGCGAAGGCCATGAACTGGCCGAACACCCGCCAATGGGTCGGGCGCAATTCGTTGCGACCGCTCCAGTCGGCGAGCCGCTGCTGGTATTGCCAGGCGCTTTGGCGAGCACTGCGCCCGAACAGGAAAAAGTACAGCACGATGCCGTACAGCAGTGGGCTCAACAGTCGGCGGCCCAAGACTTTTGCACAGAGCGCGGTGAACTTCATCAGCCAGAAACTGCCACGCTCCTGGCGGTCGGCCCAGTGCTGTTTGTCTGTGTTGTCGCTCATGCTCGCCACCGTCGCCAGAGGATTACCGGTGCCCGCAGCAACATGCCGAAGAACAGCCGTGTGTGCATGCCCGAAATCAGAACATTGTCGTGGAACAGGCGGAAATGCGAGACGCCATCCAAAGGGTAATGAACCCTGGTTTTCAGCCACTGCATCGGCTGATTGCGCCAGGCCAGGCGCACCAGGATGTCGGAGTCGAAGTCCATGCGCTTGCCGATCCTGGCCGAGTCGATCAGTGCCAGGGTTGGCGGTAATGGATAGACACGGAAACCGCACATCGAGTCGCGAATCTGCAGCGACAGGGTGTTGATCCAGACCATGACGTGAGTCAGGTAGCGGGCGTACAAACGGCCCTTCGGCACGCTGGTGTCGTATTGCGGATAACCGCAAATCACCGCCTCGGGATGGGCACGCGAATGCTCGATGAAGACTTTGACGTCTTGCAAGTCATGCTGGCCGTCGGCGTCCACCTGCAAGGCGTGGCTGAAGCCCAGGCGCGAGGCCTCCCGCAGACCGGTCATCACCGCGCCGCCCTTGCCTTGATTGATGGTGAGCCTGATCAGGTAAACCCTGTCGCGCTGCGCCAGTTGGTCAAGCACCTTGGCGCAGGCCGGGCTGCTGGCATCGTCCACCAGAATGCACGGCAGGCCGCTGGCAAGCAGCGCATCGACCACGGCGGTGATGGCGGTTTCGTGGTTGTAGACCGGGATTACGGCGCAGGGGTTATGCATGATGGCGTGCATCTGAAGGATCGAGGTGTCTGCATCGCGAGCAGGCTCGCTCCCACAGGGAATTCGTGTTTAACAGCGATCCAATGTGGGAGCGAGCCTGCTCGCGATTGAGTGCGTAGCACTCACCAAAGTTATGCATCGCTGGCAGCCTCCAGCAAAATCCGCCCGCTGGAGCAGGTGGCGGTTTCATTGCAATAGGCGAAATACAACTTTCCGCGCGTTGGGTCGAAGCGCAGGTGCAACTGGATTTCATCGCCGGGACGCACCAGTTGCTGGAACTTCAGCACTTCCATGCCAGCGAATTTTGCCGGCAGGTCCATCAATTGCTGGCCCAGGCTCAATGCCCAATCCACCTGCACCACACCAGGCAATACAGGCGCCTGGGGAAAGTGCCCGCTGAAATACGCCAGGTCCGGCGGGACGGCCAGTTGCAGGCTCCACTCGCCATCGACTTCGACCTGCTCCAGCACTTGCGGCGTCTTTGGGCGGGGCGCCAGCAGCAAGGTTTCAACCTCGGCCTGGGGCAATTTGCCCTGCGCGTTCAGCGGCAGTTGCCGCAACAGGCGCCAGCGTCGTGGTAGGGCCAGCGTTTCACAATGCTGACTCAAATGCTGACGCAACGCTTGCGTGAGGCTGCGTCGCCCCTGGTTGCGCAAGGCATGCAGGCCTTGCTCGCTGAGCACCAGCAGCGCGCCCAATGAGGCGCGGTTTTCCTGAACCACCCCCAGCCGCGCTTCGGCGACCCAGGCGTGAGCCATCAACGCGTGTTCGAGCATCGGTAGAGAGATACGTTTTTCTTCCAGTTTGACGATCCGGTCCAGCCGCCCCAACAGTTCGAAACGGCCGTCGGCGGCGATGCGCGCGGCATCGGCGGTGTGTTCGATATGGCCGGCCGGCAGGTACGGTGACGCAATCAGCAGCGCCCCGTCGTTGTCCTGGCTCAGCGCCACGTCGGCGAAGGGCTGCCAGAGATTCTGGCCCTGACGCCAGGCGATACCGCCGGTTTCCGAGCTGCCGAGGATCTCGGTCGGCCATTGTTGCAGGCGTTGGTGCAGGCTTTGCGAGGCGTCGGCGGGCAACGCGCCACCGGAGGAAAACACTCGGCGCACCGCACTCAGCGCTGGCCAGTCGAGGTTGTCGCCCATGCGTTTGAGCAGCGCCGGGCTGGCGACCCAGGCGAAGGCCGGGTGTTCGCGGCTGGCGCGTTGCAAGTCTTCCGGGAAGGCCAGTTGCTTGCGCACGAACGGACGCCCGGCGCACAGCGGCCACAGCGCCCGGAACAGCAGCCCGTAGATGTGCTGAGTGGCGACGCTGCCGATGATGCAGGCTTCGCCCAGTTCCGCACCCCACAAGTGCTCCAGGGCCTCGACTTCATTGGCCAGTTGGCGCAGGGTTTTGTCGATGCGCTTGGGTTCGCCACTGGAACCGGAGGTGCACAGACTCAGCTGACAGCCGTCCAGATCCAGCGGGTTGGCCGGCAGCGGTGAATGCCGATAATCGCTCAGGTGTGCATCGTCGGCCTGGTCGGTCAGCCACAGATCGACCTCGGTCGACCAGCGCTGGCGAGTCTGCGCTTGCAGGTCGGCAGGCAGCAGCACGCTGACCCCGGCACGCCAGGCGCCGAGCAGGGCGATGGCCAGGTCGGCGGCGTCTTCAAGGTGCACGGCGATGCGCTGCACACCCTGGGTTTGCAGGCCGGCAGCCAGGCTCAGGGCCCGGTCGCACAATTGCGCGTGATTCAACGCCGGCTCGGCCGTCACGGCACGCTCCGGCTGAGCCTTGAGCAGCAGTTGCTCAAGTTTTATCCAATTCATGGGCGGCCTCGTACCCGTTGTCGTATGAGCCATTCAATGGCAAACATCAGGCCAATCAATCCATAGGAGATCAGGCCGGTGTACAACATCCACCAGCTCAGCGGCGCCCAAAGGGTCAGGGCGGCGGCGCACAAGCCGTTGCAGAGAAAAAACACGCTCCAGGCAATCGTCACCTGGCGGGTGTAGCGAATGGCCCTGGGCGGTAATTCCGGCTCCCGCAGACGGGCCAGGCGTTCGGCCATCGGCGGGCCATATTTCAGGCTCAAGCCGAACAGCACCAGCATGAACGCGCTGATGAGCACCGGGTACCAGCGCAGCAACACTGGGCTGTCGAACAGCGCCAACAGCAGGCAGAACGCGATGGCGACGGTGGCCATCCACAGGCTGCCAGGGCGCCGTTCGCCGGTCAGCGCCCGTGCCAGCCACAGGCTGCCCAGCAGCAGACCGAACTGCCACGGGGCAAAATGCTCCATGCCGAAATACACCGCAAAGGGGTACAGCAGGCCTGCCAGCAGCAGGCCAAGGCCGATCAGTCGGCTCATGCGGCGGGTTGAACCAGACGGTAGACCGCCTCGACCACGTCGCTGACGGTACGCACCGATTTGAATTCTTCGGCGGCGATTTTCTTGCCGGTCTGGCGTTTGATGTGATCGATCAGGTCGACCGCATCGATGCTGTCGATTTCCAGATCCTGATACAGGTTCGATTCCAGACTGATGCGCTCGGGGTCCAGCTCGAAGAGTTCGACCAGAGCATCGCGCAGGGTGTTGAAAATGTCGTCACGAGTTTGCATGGTCCGGTCTCAAACTGCCTGTTTTGCAGTGACGAACGCCGCAAGGCTCGCCACGTTGGTGAAGTGATTACGGGTGTCCTTGGCGTCGGCGTCGATTTTGATGCCGTACTTTTTCTGGATGGCCAGGCCGAGTTCGAGCGCGTCTACCGAATCCAGGCCCAGGCCTTCGCCGAACAGCGTTTGGTCATCGCCGATGTCTTCGAGGCTGATGTCTTCGAGGCCCAGCGCTTCGATGATCAGCTCTTTGATTTCCAGCATCAGGCTATTGGTGTGCAGTTCGCTCATCTTCGGCGAGCTCCTTAATAAAGTAATGGTGCAAATAATCATTGAGCTTGCGCGAGGCTTGGGGCGCAGGCCCCTGCGTAGCGAAGGCCTGTGGATCTATATCGGCCCCGACGCGGAAACTGAAGTGCACGCGGCGTTTGGGGATTCGATACCAGGGTTCGGCCTTGGTCAATGTGGTCGGGTTGACCTTGATGATCACCGGGGTGAGGATTCTCGCACCGCGCAGGGCGATTGCCGCGCCCCCCCGATGAAAGGCCGGCGATTTGCCGGGTTGGGTGCGGGTGCCCTCGGGAAAGATGATCAGGGTCTGACCGCTTTTCAGCGCGTCGGCAGCGGCGTCGAGCATGTCCATGCTGCCATCGTTGCTGATGTACTCGGTACAGCGCAGCGGACCGCGGGTGAACGGGTTTTCCCAGAGGCTTTTCTTGACCACGCAGTTGGCATGGCGCACAAGGCCGATCAGGAACACCACATCGATCAGCGAGGGGTGGTTGGCGACGATCATCTGGCCTGGCCGTCCGAGCTTTTCCGCCCCTTGAATGTCATAAGTCAGCACGCCACTGCGAGCCATGAACCGAATGAAAAACCAGAAACACCGGCTGACCGTCTGTCGTGCACGCTGACGATGGGCCTGGGCGTCTCCCGGCAGGCAGCTCAACAGTGGGAACACCACCAGTCGCAGGCATAGCCCGCCCAACCCGAACAGGGTAAAGCTCGCGGCGGTGGCCAGCAGGCGCCAGTAGTAGGCGTCGCGGTTTTTATCGGTTACAGGTTGCGTTGCCAGGTCCATACACGATTTTTCCAGGCATGTTGGCAGGTAGTCTGCTGACCGAGCAGGGTGCGTAACAGATTCAGGGCATGGGGCCAGCGGGCTTTGGACAACGCGTGGGGGGCGCTGTTCAGCGATAACTGCCACTGATTACCGGGGGTGATCAACAGGCCGACCGCGTAAGGGAATGGCACGTCGTCGATCCAGGTCGAATAGACAGCGGGCGGTTGCTCTTCGGTCACCACCAGCAGCACCGCAGGCGCGCCTTCGGCAAGCAGTGCCGCCGCCTCCAGCATGCCGTGTTCAAGGCCATCGCCGGCCGCGGCGAGGGCGGTCATTTCGCTGGTTTCGCCGCGCATGATCGACCACAGGCCGATCACCGCGTTGTGTACCGACAGGCTGAACTGGGTGGGCGACAACGGTTGGTCGGTCGCCAGATCGCTGAGAATTTCGAAGGTGCGCGGGGTTTCGCCGTGGCGGGAAATAGAGACCAACGGTAAATCCGGATGACCATCGGCCAAGGGCCAGCCGACACTGAACGCCATCCGCGCCAGACGGCTGAGTCGCCGACGCTGCATGGCCGGCAGAAACGACACATCCGGGGCGGCATCGCTGGGCTCGAGCACGACCGGTTGTCGGCTCCAGGCCTGCCAATCATCCACGCTTTCAAGCCCAGGGGCCCAAGCGCGCCATTGGGCGATGTTGAAGTTGATCACAGACATTCATCCCGCCCCTGCGGGCTTCCTTTAACGCGGTGAGTCGCAAGAACCGCGGCTGACCTGACGTGGCGCTTAGCGCCGAGTGGCGCGCATTATCCCGGTGCTGCGGGCGTGTAGCAAATACTGGTTACATTTTGCGCAACGAAATGTACCGTCTGGTTCGCGAAAAAAGCTGTCGTTTGGCCATTATCCACAGTGCAGCGGGCATGTCTGTCGGCGCTATTGGCTGTCGATGAACGAATTGGCAGCTTCTTCAGCCGGAGATTTGCTAATGACTGTGTAGTCTAGATGCTGGCGAGGTAGCTAAGCAGCGTTATGGACTACTACACTCGGTCATTCTTTGATACACGGAGGTTTTGACATGCGGCGCGTGGTGTTCAATCAGAAAGGTGGCGTGGGCAAATCAAGTATTGCCTGCAATCTGGCGGCGGTCAGCGCCAGCGAAGGCTATCGCACGCTGTTGGTGGATCTCGATGCCCAGGCCAACTCCACTCAGTACCTGACGGGGCTCACCGGTGACGATATCCCGATGGGTATCGCCGACTTCTTCAAGCAGACCCTGTCCTCCGGGCCGTTCTCGAAGAAAGGTCAGGTCGACATCTACGAAACTCCGTTCGACAACCTTCACGTCATCACTGCCACCGCCGAGCTGGCAGACTTGCAGCCCAAGCTTGAGGCCAAACACAAGATCAACAAGCTGCGTAAATTGCTCGAGGAGCTGGACGGTGATTACGACCGGATCTACCTCGACACCCCGCCAGCGCTGAATTTCTATGCCGTCTCGGCCTTGATCGCCGCTGACCGTGTGCTGATTCCCTTCGACTGCGACAGCTTCTCGCGTCAGGCACTGTACGGTCTGCTGGCGGAAATCGCAGAGTTGAAGGACGACCACAATGAAGGGCTGGAAGTCGAAGGCATTGTCGTCAACCAGTTCCAGGCTCGCGCCAGCCTGCCCCAGCAAATCCTCGACGAGCTGATCGCCGAAGGCCTGCCGGTACTGCCGGTGTATCTGGCCAGTTCGGTGCGCATGCGCGAATCCCATCAGGCCAACACGCCGCTGATCCACCTCGACCCGCGGCACAAACTGACCCAGCAATTCGTCGACCTGCATAACCTGCTGGAAAATACCTGAGTCGCTGTTGTTGAAGGGGCTTCAGATCCCCTGACTGCGCAACCAGCTCATCAACTGCGGTAACGGGAAGGCCCCGCTCTGGCGAGCCACTTCCCGACCGTTCTTGAACAGAATCAGGCTCGGGATCGAGCGAATCCCCAGCTGCGCCGACAACTGTTGATTCGCCTCGCTGTCCAGCTTGGCCAGCCGACACTTGCCCGCCAATTGCCCCGCCGCCTGCTCGAACACCGGCGCAAACGACTTGCACGGTCCGCACCAGTCCGCCCACACATCCACCAGCAACGGCAGGTCACCCTTGATCTGACTGGCGTAATCGCCTTGCTTCAATTCGAACGGTTTGTTCAGCAAGACCTCGGCCTTGCAGCGGCCGCATTTTGGATGGTCGTTGAGGCGTTCGGCGGGGATGCGGTTGAGGCCGTTGCAGTGGGGGCAGGGGATGAGCAGTGGTTCGGTCATGATTGGCTCTCAGTTGGGCAGTCTATGAAACTGATCTGGAGTCGAAGGTGGTCTTTATCAAGGCGACAGGTTTTAGACCATTATCTTCTTCGATTGCGAAGAGGGCCTTCCCACTCACGACGAACAACTGATCTCCAGATGCTTGCCCCATTCCGGTGGCCGCTCGGCATAACTCTCCATCCCCGGCTGTTCCTTGAACGGATTGCTCAGCACTGCATGCAAACGACGAACTTCTGAATAGTCGCCGCTTTCCGCCGCATCGATGGCTTTTTGCGCCAGGTAATTGCGCAGGATATACAGCGGATTCACCGCATGCATCCGTTCCCGGCGCAGCTCCTGATCAACCTCACCTTCATGAGCAACCCGAGCGACGTAGAGCTCGCCCCATGCATCGAAGCCCTTGATGTCGACGAAGTCATCGCGCAAACGGGCGACGGCCAGTTCGGGTGACTCATCCCCCAGGCGGCGGAAAAACAGGCTGTAGTCGACGCCGCTGTTTTGCATCAGTTGCAGCAGGTGCTCCAGTAGTTTCTGGTCGTCGTCTTCGGCCGTGGTGAAACCGAGACGGCGGCGCATCAGGTCCAGGTAGTGGGCCTGGAACAGAGGCAGGTACAGGCCGAGGGTTTCGCGCAGGGCGTCGACGCTGATGAACGGCGTCAGGGCCTGGGCGAGGGCGCTGAGGTTCCATTGGCCAATCGGCACCTGGTTGCTGAAGGAGTAACGGCCCTGGTCATCGGAGTGGTTGCAGATGAAATGCGCGTCAAAGTCGTCGAGGAAGGCGAACGGGCCGAAGTCGAAGGTGATGCCCAGGATCGACATGTTGTCGGTGTTCATTACGCCGTGGCAGAACCCATAGGCTTGCCATTTGGCGATCAACTCGGCATTGCGCTCGACGATTTCGCGGAACATCGCCAGATACGGTTCCGGCTGTTCCAGGCAGTGCGGGAAGTGCATGGCCAGCACGTGTTCACCGAGTTCTTTCTGCTGCTCGGGGCGCTTGGTGTAGTAGAAGAATTCGAAATGCCCGAAGCGCACATGGCTCGGCGACAGGCGCAAGACCATGGCCGCGCGTTCCTGTTTCTCGCGCCAGACCGGCGTGTCGGAGCCGATCACGCACAGTGCGCGCGTGGTGGGAATGTTCAGGGCATGCAGGGCTTCGGAAGCGAGAAGCTCGCGGATCGACGAACGCAGCACAGCCCGTCCATCGCCCATGCGTGAGTACGGCGTCTGACCGGCGCCCTTGAGGTGCAGGTCCCAATGCTCGCCAGCTTCGTTATAGACCTCGCCCAACAACAGGCCGCGACCGTCGCCCAACTGCGGGTTATAGGAGCCGAACTGATGTCCGGAATAGACCATCGCCCGTGGCTCGGCTTCGGCCCACAGCTTGTGGCCGCCGAACAGCTCGGCGAACACCGGCGTCTCGGCCTCGGCCGGGTCCAGGTCCAGCAGCGCCATGGCGGCGGGGCTGGCGACCACCAGCCGTGGGGCGGCGAGGGGTTCGGGCAGCACGTGGGTTGAGAACGCGTCGCCCAGGCGGGCGAAGCGATTGTCGAAGGTCAGTTCGTCGAGGGCTTTCAACGGCCATCTCCAGCAGAATGTCCGAGCATTCTGCTAGGGATAGAGCGCTTAGTCGAGTTCGACAGGCGGCGGCTCCCGCCGCGGATTGCCATCGGGCAGCGGCACGATGGTTTTGGTTTCCGGCTCGACCGGCACCATCTTGTACTCCTGGCCGTGAAGGTTCTTGAGATAGACCTCCATTTGCCGGAACGAGATGTTGATCTTCTGCTTCTTGAACTCGCGATTGATAAAGCGGTTGACCTCATCAAGTACCGGGTTGCGGTCGCCAAGATCGCGCACATGCATGCGCAACTCATGGTCGAGGGTGCTTTCGCCGAAGTTCAGGAAGTACACGTGGGGTTCCGGGTCCTTCAGCACGCGCGGGTTATCCCGGGCAGCCTTGAGCAGCAGCTCTTTCACCAGGTCCAGGTCCGAGCCGTAATCGACGCCGAGTTTGAGGGTCACCCGGGTGATGGTGTCGGTCAGGGACCAGTTGATCAGTTGCCCGGTGATGAACGTTTTGTTCGGGACGATGATGTCCTTGCGGTCGAAGTCGGTGATGGTCGTCGCGCGGATGCGGATCTTGCTCACCGTGCCCGACAGGTTGCCGATGGTGATGGTGTCGCCGATCCGTACCGGGCGTTCGAACAGGATCATGATCCCGGAGATGAAGTTGGCGAAGATCTCCTGCATTCCGAAACCGAGACCGACCGACAGCGCCGCCACCAGCCATTGCAACTTGTCCCAGCTAACGCCGAGCGTGGACAGGGTCGAGACGAAACCGACGCCGGCGATCACATAGGACAGCAACGTGGTCGTGGCATAGGAGCTGCCCTGGGCCAGGTTCAGCTTCGACAGCACAAACACTTCGAGCAGGCCTGGCAGGTTGCGCGCCAGCGCAAAGGTGATGCCGATGATGATCAGCGCGCCGAGCATGTCGCCGATGCTGATCGGCACCATGCTCATGTTGGCGCCGGTGCCGCTGGTGTATTCGTAGAGGGTGATGTTGTCCAGGTACGAGAACACCGAAATCAGGTCCGACCAGACCCAATACAGCGCAGCGATGAAACCGCCGAGCAGGGCCAGACGGATCAGTCGCAGGGATTGCTCGTTGACCTTCTCGATGTCCAGGGTCGGTTCTTCGATCACCGCTTCGCCGTCGCCGGCCTCTTTCGCTGCCTGGCGTTTGGCCAGGGCGCGCTGATAGGCCAGGCGCCGTGCCGCAACGCTGAGGCCGCGCACGAAGGTCGCTTCGATCACCAGCCAGAACATCAGCAAGTACAGCGTGTTGATCAATCGGTCACTGAGTTTCAGCGCGGTGTAGTAGTAGCCAAAGCACACGGCGACGAACAATGCGATCGGCAGGACGGTGAACAGCACTCCCACGGCCTTGCGGAACAGCGAGGCGTTTTCGTGGGTCGGGCTGCTGATCAGCAGACGGCTGAGCAGCCAGGCCATCAAGGCGTAGCAAGTCAGCACCACCGGCATGCCGAGCACGTCATCGGCCAGCGCCGCCGGTTGCAGTTCAGCAACGGCCACCACGGTCACCAGGGCCATCACCACCAGCCCGAGTCGGCGAATCCAGCCCTGAAGGAACTCGACCTGAGGTTTTTCCCAGCGGAAATGCAGTTCGGCCACGCCGCCCGGCGCGAGGATGCGGTAGGCGGTGTAGAACACCAGCCAGGCCTGGGCCATTTGCAGCAGCGCCGCACCCATGTTCGTGTTCTGCCCTCGGGCGTCGATCTGCAAAGCCAGGCCGCACAAGGCCAGACCCAGAGAGACCGGCATCGCCAGCAGGATATTGATCAGAATCGCTTGCGGTGTGTGCCACTGGCTGTCGCGCTTGAAATGGCCGATGTCCTGGTGAACTTTGTTCAGGCGGGCATAGAGATTCTTGCGGCGCCATAGCAGAGCCCCGATCAGCAAGGCCAGTGGCAGGAACAGCAGCGGCCGCTGCGTCAGGCCATCGGTCAGTTCGCTCAGGCTTGAGGCCCACGGCAAGGTGGTAACCTGGCGTTGCAGGCGATCCGGCACGCCGTGCATCCACTCAAAATCCAGCGGCTTGTTGCTGGGAATCCAGAACATTTGCTCGTCGAGGGTCGCCCGCAGACTTTGTGCGGTGCTGAGCAGTTGCTTCTGGTTGAGTTGCAGGGTGATGGATTCGTTGAGCACCGCGCTCAGTTCGCGATTCAAACGCTCCAACAGGTCCGCGCGGGTGGTGGCCAGTTCCAGCAGGCTCTTGCGCAGTTGCGGGGTGACTTGCTCGGGTGGTTGAGTTGCCAGCAGGTTGTCGACATAGGTGATCGGGTTGCTGAGCAGTTCCCGTTGCTGACTGACTTCGAACTGATACAGGCGAATGTCGGCAATCTGGTCGGCCAGGTCGCGGTCGAGCCTGAGACGCGGCAGAGCCTGTTTCTGTTTGTAGAGAATCTTGGAGAGCAGCAGGCTGCCCTTGAGTACGTTGATCTGTTCGTCCAGTGCCGAATCGCTCTGGGTCACGCTGTCCAGTTGCTGCTTGGTCTGCAGGTTCTGTTGGGTGACTTCATTGAGGCGGTCGGTGCTTTTGAGCAGGTAGTCCGAGAGCTTCAGGTTGGCCGCGCTTTCGGTGGCCAGCAGGCTGCTGCCGCCGGCCTTCTGCGCTTCGATGGACTGTTGGGTCACTGTCTCTTGCGACTGGGCCAGGCGTTTCTGGTTGATCAGGGTTTGCAGGTCCTGGATCTCCTGATCCAGGCGATCGGATTTTTCCGACAGCAAGTCGTGCTGGCTGTTGCCCAGGTCCTGCAACAGGCTGTTGCCGGCCAGTTCCTGGCGACGCAACGGGATCAAGGCGTTCAGTGCCGCGAGTTCAGCATTGAGCTGATCGCGCTGCTCAGGGGTCAAGGTCTTGCCGCTGTCCTTGCCGAGCTTGAGGGTGTTATTGATCTGCTGGATACGCGTCTGACTGGCAGAGATCTCGGCCTGGGCGCGCTCGGGGCGGGTCTGGGCGGTGATGATCAGGCTGTTCGCTTCGGCCAGGGCTTTCTGCAGATCGCTTTGCTGGGTGGCGCGTTCGGTCAACAGTTGTTCGAGCTGCTGAATCGTCTCTTTGGTATAGCGTTGCCCCACCGGCACCACTTTGGTGGCCTTGAGGCGGGTCAGTTCGCGCTGGTTCTCGATGTTCTGCTTCGGAGCGTTGGCCAACTGCTGCTTGAGATCGATCAGCTTCTGATCGTAATCGCGCAGGTTGTTGAGCTGGGTGAGCGTGCTCTGCAGGATGGTTTGCAGGGTTTTCTGGTCGGCTTCCGGCAGTTTGCGGTCGGCGATCTTGTTCAGGCTCGCCTGCACGGCTTCGCTGGACGGCGGTTCGGCGGCTTGCAGCGTGTTGATGGAAAGGCTCAAGCCCAGCAGGGCCATGATGAAAAAGGTGCGCAGAGTTGACATAGAGACCGATCGAAACGAGATGAAGAATGGAGTTTAGAGGAACAAGCCGGGACCGGGGCGACTTCCTTCGGGGAATCTGACGCCCACTTTACCGATCTTGTTCCCTTCCATGACCGCGACGGTCCAGAGGGTGTTGTTCCACTCCACCTGGTCACCGACGACTGGGGCACCGCCCACTTTCTGGGCAATGAAGTGGCCCAGGGACATGTTTGGATCGATGCCTTCGACTTTCAACCCGTACAGGGCAGCAACCGCGCCCAGCTGGGCGTCTCCTTCGAGCACGAAGTCGCCGAAGAAGCGCAAATCCAGCCCCCGTTGCGGTGCCTGACTGAAGAGTTTACCGAGGGCTGGAAGGTTGTGTTCATGGCCGATCACGCAGAGCAAATCATCGACTTCGAGCACCGTACTACCCGACGGATGGAGCAGTTGTTGGCCACGAAACAGGGCCGCGATACGGGTGCCTTCGGGCATTTTCAGCTCGCGAAGGGGGGATCCAATGCACCATTTCTCGGCACCGAGGCGATACACGAACAGCTCCCACTCGCTGGTGACATGCACTTCCAGCGCCGATCGAGAGATTGGCAAGGGCTCCGGCGGGACGGTCACTTTTAAAAGCTTGGCAACCCAGGGCAGGCTTGTGCCTTGCACCAGCAGCGACACGAGCACGATAAAGAACGCCAGATTGAAGTAGAGCTGAGCGTTGGGCAGCCCCGCCATCAGCGGGAACACCGCCAGAATGATCGGTACGGCACCGCGCAGGCCAACCCAGGAAATGAACGCCTTTTCGCGGCCATGGAACGCTTTGAAGGGCAACAGGCCGACCAGCACTGACAGCGGACGAGCAAACAGAATCATCCACAGCGCCAGGCCCAGCGCCGGCAAAGCAATCGGCAGCAGGTCATGGGGCGTGACCAACAGCCCCAGCACCAGGAACATGCCGATCTGTGCCAGCCAGGCCATGCCGTCGAGCATATGCAAAATGCCGTGGCGACTTCGCACCGGGCGGTTGCCGATCACCAGGCCACACAGGTACACCGCCAAAAAGCCGCTACCGTGCAGGGCGTTGGTCAAGGCAAATAACACCAGGCCACCGGCAATCATCAGAATCGGATAAAGGCCGGAGGCCAGGTTGATACGGTTGACCAGTTGCAGCAGTAGCCAACCCCCACCGAGACCGATCACACCGCCGATGCCGAACTCGCGCACCAAATGCCCGAGCAGGCTCCAGTGCAGGCCGGTCTGGCCGCTGGCGAGCATGTCGATCAGCGTCACGGTAAGGAACACCGCCATCGGGTCGTTGCTGCCGGATTCGATCTCCAGGCTCGCGCTCACCCGTTCGTTCAGGCCCTTGCCCCCCAGCAGCGAGAACACGGCCGCGGCATCGGTGGAGCCAACGATGGCGCCGATCAGCAGGCCCTGGATCATGTTCAAGTCGAACAACCACGCCGCCGCCATCCCGGTCAGCCCGGTGGTGATCAACACCCCGACTGTGGCCAGCGACAGCGCCGGCCACAACGCCACGCGGAAACTCGCCACCCGGGTGCGCAAGCCACCGTCGAGCAGGATTACTGCCAGGGCGAGGTTGCCGACCAGATAAGCCGTTGGATAGTTATCGAAAATAATACCGGCACCGTCGACACCGGCCGACATGCCCACCGCGAGGATGATCACCAGAATCGGGATACCGAGGCGCGATGAAAGTGAGCTCACCAGAATGCTCGCACCTACCAGCAACGCGCCGATCAAGAACAGGCTGTTGATGGTCGTCGCATTCAAAGGCAGTACTCCAGAAAGCTAAAGGCGGGCACAAACTGACCATGCAGTCTGCGTGCCAGCGATTCTAACCTGTTGAAATGTGATGCTGTCAAAAAGCTTTTAACGCTGATCATCCACACCCGCTTCGGCTGGATGAGATCACTGTGGCGAGGGAGCTTGCTCCCGCTGGGTCGCGTAGCGACCCCAAACCGGCGCTGCGTTGCATCAGGTTCAATGCTTGGACCGATTTGCGACTGCTTCGCAGCCGAGCGGGAGCAAGCTCCCTCGCCACAGAGGTGGTGTAGCCGTTACAGGCTAAACCGCCCGACCATGTTGTTCAGGTCCAGCGCCAGGCGCGACAGCTCGCTGCTGGCCGCACTCGTCTGGTTGGCGCCAGTGGCCGATTGCACCGACAGGTCACGAATGTTCACCAGATTGCGGTCCACTTCACGGGCCACCTGGGCCTGTTCTTCGGCCGCGCTGGCGATCACCAGGTTACGCTCGTTGATTTCGACGATGGCGCTGTTGATGGTGTCCAGCGACAGGCCGGCACCGCGAGCGATGTTCAAAGTCGATTCGGCGCGCTCGGTGCTGTTGCGCATCGAATCCACAGCGTGTTCGGTGCCGCTCTGGATGCTGCCGATCATGCGTTCGATTTCGCTGGTCGATTGCTGGGTGCGATGGGCCAGGGCACGCACTTCGTCGGCGACCACCGCAAAACCACGACCGGCTTCACCGGCACGGGCTGCTTCGATGGCGGCGTTCAACGCCAACAGGTTGGTCTGGTCGGCCAGGCCGCGGATCACGTCCAGCACTTTGCCGATGTCCCGCGACTCGTTGGCCAGATCGCCGATCAGGGTAGCGGTGCTCTGCACGTCGGCGCTCATGCGTTCGATGGCGCTGACGGTTTCCTGCACCAGGTCACGACCATCACCGGCAGAGGTGGTGGCATTTTTCGAGGCTTCGGAGGTGCTCACGGCGTTGCGGGCGACTTCTTCCACGGCGCTGGTCATTTCATTGACGGCGGTGGCGGCCTGTTCGATTTCGTTGTTCTGCTGGGTCAGGCCACGGGCGCTTTCGTCGGTGACGCTGTTGAGCTCTTCTGCGGCGGACGCCAGTTGCGTGGCCGAACCGGAAATACGTTGCAGGGTGTCGCGCAGTTTTTCCTGCATCTTCGCCATCGCGGCGAGCAGACGACCGGCTTCATCTTCGCCATCGACCGTGATCGGGCGCGTCAGGTTGCCTTCGGCGATTTCTTCGGCGGCGCTCAGGGCGTTGGCGATGGGTTTGGTGATGCTGTTGGTCAGCAGCCAGGCGAACAGCAGGGTCAGGCCAGTGGCGATCACCAGCAGGGTCACTACCAGGTTGAAGGCTGACGAGTACTGGTCGGCGGCTTGCTGGTTGGCGTTGTCGGCCTGCTGGGTGTTGATCTCCAGCAAGCGGTTGAGCACGGTGTTGATGGCTTCAGAGTTGTTCAGCAAATCGGTGTTGACCAGTGTGCGCAGTTCGTCGACCTGATTGTTGCGCGACAGGCTCTTCATCCGGTCTTCGATCTGGCGATACTGCCCCAGCAACTGCACATACTGATCATAGGCCGCACGTTCCTGGGGGCTGGCGATCAGTTTTTCATAGGTTGTCTGAGCCGCTCGAATCTGCTGGTTACGGGTTTCCAGAAGGTCCATGGTTTTCAGTTGGACGTCCGGCTCACGATTCACCAACAGGCGATAAGACAGCACGCGCAGACGCAGGGTCAGCTGTGTGAATTCATCGAGGCTTTTAATGCTCGGTACGCTGTTCGAGGTGATCTCCTCGGCGGCGCCGCGAATCTTGCTCATCTGGTTCAGGGCGAACACACCCAGAATCAGCATCATGACGCCAATCAGGGTGAAGCCGAGGAACGCCCGCGGTGCGATATTCATATTTCGTAGGGACATGGTGTTCACCGAAAAAAGCGCATCCGTGCGGCGCTGAGACTGCTGTATTCATGGCTTATCGGTCATACGACTAAAGTCTTGAGTCGCTGCGCGCATTTGTCGCAGAAGGGCCGCAACGACGAAGTGCAGGAACCAGAGCCGTCAATCGCAGTCTTTAAAGCTCGCGAGGAAGGTCGACCGTCAGGAAAATCAAGGCCTTGCGCCTGCATAACCCTGGCTTCCACAGTGACTTTTCTTTATCGTACGCGCCCTTTGAAAATGCCCGGAAAATCAAAATGTTAGAAGCATCCCTAAGCCAACTGGAACAGCTGGTCAGCGACCTGGTGCAACAGAACCAGACCCTGCTCGGCACCCATCAATCCCTGAGTGCAGAACTGGCCCGGGTCAAGGATGAAAACGAAAGCCTGCAACTGAGCCTGATGGAACAGGAAGAGAAACAAGGCGCCACTGTCGCACGCATCCAGGCCTTGGTTGAGCGCGTCAGCGCCGGCCCTGTCAGCGCATGAGTTACGGCGCCGCAGGGGTAAAAGTCGTCTCGATTCTGGGCGAGGACTATTCAATCAAGGCGCCGGCCGGGGAAGAGCAGACCCTGCTGGACGCTGCATTGATGTTGAAGGCCGCCCTGGCCGAGACCAAAAAGAAATACCCGACGCTGATCGGTGACCGCTTGCTGGTGCTGGCGGCGATGAATCTGTGCTCGCAGCAGATCGAAATGCAAAAGCGTCACCGGCAGGAACTCGACCGTTACCAAGAGCAAGTCAGCGCCACGGTTGAAGTGATCGCCAAGACGATCAACCAGGCCTGAGCGGCTTTGCGCACAACCAAAGAATAAATTGTCGATTTAGTTGTATACAATCGGCATGGCTGTTGCAGTGTTTCAGCCTCTTATTCTTTGGGGGTGCTCCATGCAGTTCTGGCGACGCAGTATTCAATGGCAGTTGATCCTGAGCATGGGCACCGCCCTGCTGGTCAGTATTCTGATCGTGGTTGGCATTTATACCTTCGTGGTCAACCGCCTCGCCCAGCGCTATCTGGTCGAGCAGGCGCTGCCGTCGAGCATCGAAGCGATGCGCAACGACATCGAGCGAATCCTCGTTCAACCCCTCACCGCCGCCAAGGACATTGCCAGTAACAGCATGGTGCGAGACTGGTTGGCCGGGGGCGAAAACAGTGTCCAGACCGACACATTCGTGAAGTATCTGGAAGGCATCCGCACCGAGCACAAAGCCTTTACCGCGCTGATTATCGGCGCCGCTTCAAGCCATTACATCACTGAAAAAGGCCTGGACCGGACGCTCAGCCGTTCCAATCCCAACGACGCCTGGTTCTATTCATTCCTCGACAGCAATCAGCCGCGCACCCTCAATATCGACAATGACACCGCCACCGGTGAGTTGGCGCTGTTCATCGACCTCAAGGTCGAGCAGGCCGGTAAAGTCGTGGGCGTCGCCGGGCTGGGCCTGAGCATGAAAGAACTGTCGGAGCTGATCCAGAATTTCAACTTTGGTGAGCGCGGCAAGGTCTATCTCGTGCGTTCCGACGGATTGATCCAGGTTCACCCCGAGGCGCAGTTCAGCGGCAAACGTACGCTGGTCGAGCAAATCGGCGCTTCGGCGGCGCAAGCAGTGATGGGTCCAAAAGCTGCTACCAGCAGTTTTGCCCGCGATGGCGAAGAGTTTCTGGCCTTGAGCCTGCCACTGCGTGATCTGGGCTGGACCCTGGTGGCCGAAGTGCCGCAGTCGCAGATCTACGCCGAAGCTCGCCGGGCGATGTGGATGAGCAGCGGTATTGGTCTGGTCGTGGCGCTGGTCTGTCTTTTATTAGTGGTGTTGCTCGCCCGTGGGCTGGTACGGCCGATCCGTCAGGTAACAGTGGCGCTGGTAGCCATCGGTAGCGGTGGTGGAGATTTGACCCACAGGTTAAATTCCAGCCGCGCCGATGAGCTGGGTGACCTGGCTCGCGGTTTCAATCGCTTCCTGGAAAGTCAGCGCGACATGATCGGCGAAGTCCTGGCCACCAGTGAGCGTTTGCGCACGGCGGTCGGCCAGGTGGCGCGGGTGGTGGACAACACGGCCGAACGCTCGGGGCGTCAGCAGGAAATGACCGACATGGTCGCCACCGCTGTCCACGAGATGGGCCTGACCGTGCAGGAAATCGCTCAAAACGCCGGCAACGCGGCCGTCGCTTCGCAAACCGCGCGGGATGAAGCGCTGCAGGCGCGGGAAGTGGTGGGCGGATCGATCCGGCATATCGAAAGCATGTCCGAGGAGATTGGCATCGCCGCCGGTGCGGTGGGCGAGTTGGCTCATCAAGTGGCGTCCATCGATCAGGTGTTGGCGGTGATTCGCGGGATTTCCGAGCAGACCAATCTGCTGGCGCTCAACGCCGCCATCGAAGCGGCGCGGGCCGGGGACATGGGGCGCGGGTTTGCGGTGGTGGCCGATGAAGTGCGGACCCTGGCGCGGCGAACTCAATCGTCCACCGACGAGATCCAGCAAATGATCGGCAGTCTCAAGCAAGGCGCGGAGAATGCGGTGTCTTCCATGCATTCCGGGCAAGCGGCGACCGGCACGGGCGTTGAGTCGAGTCAGCGCACCGGGGCGTCGCTGACGGCGATTACCGGGCAGGTCGAGCGCATCAGCGATATGAACCATCAGGTGGCCACGGCGACGGAAGAGCAGTCGGTGGTGACGGAAGAGATCAACCGCAATGTACAGGGGATTTCTGATTTGGCTCGAGCGACGGCGGGGGAAGTCAGGGTTTGTCGGGAAGATTGTCAGACGTTGCAGCGGTTGGCGGATGATTTGGCTCGGCAGATGGGTGGGTTTCGGTTGAGCTGATAAATGTGTTGCCTGTACTGACGCCATCGCGGGCAAGCCCGCTCCCACAGGATTTGTGCGTGGAACACATTATCTGTGAACAACAGAGATCCCTGTGGGAGCGGGCTTGCCCGCGATTGGATGCCAGTTTCGCCACAAAGCTTCGGTCAGAACCATTCATCCCGCATCGCCAGGCACACATCATCCCGCGCCTCAAGAATCGCCAGCTCATGGTGACAACCCGGCACTTCCCACGTCAGGAAATACCGCGCCGCCTGCAGCTTGCCTTTATAAAAGCTCTCATCCGCCGCATTCCCCTTGGCCAATCCTTCCTCGGCGCGAATCGCCTGTTCCAGCCAACGCCAACCAATCACCATATGCCCGAACACTTTCAGATACAGCGCCGAGTTCGCCAGGCTGCTATTGACCTTGCCTTGAGCCAGATCGGTCAGCAGGCCGATGGTCACGGTTTGCAGGCGTGCGACCAGTTTCTCCAACGGTTCGCGCAGCGGCGTCAGCGATTCATACGCTTGCGCTCGCTCGGCGGTGTCGGCGATCAGGCGGATCAGTTGCTTGAGCCCCGCGCCCCCGTTCTGCGCCAACTTGCGCCCCAGCAAATCCAGTGACTGAATGCCGTGAGTCCCTTCGTGAATCGGGTTCAGGCGGTTGTCGCGGTAGTACTGCTCCACCGGGTACTCACGGGTATAACCGTGGCCACCGAGAATCTGGATCGCCAGTTCGTTGGCCTTCAGGCAAAACTCCGACGGCCAGGATTTAACGATCGGCGTCAGCAGATCCAGCAGCTCATGAGCCTGTTTGCGCTCGGCTTCGCTCTCAAGCGTCGTGGTGTCGTCAAACAGCCGCGCTGCGTACAACCCGAGGTCAAAGGCCCCTTCGACGTAGGATTTTTGCGTCAGCAGCATGCGTCTGACATCGGCATGCTGAATGATTGCCACCGGCGCGGTGGTCGGGTCCTTGCTATCCGGCACCCGACCTTGCGGACGCTCGCGGGCATATTCCAGTGAGTACAGATAACCGGCATAACCCAGCATCACCGCGCCCATGCCGACGCCGATCCGCGCCTCGTTCATCATCTGGAACATGTAGCTCAGGCCATGGTGCGGCTTGCCCACCAGATAGCCGACACACTCGCCGTTGTCGCCGAAGTTCAGCGCGGTGGACGTGGTGCCACGCCAGCCCATCTTGTGGAACAACCCGGCCAGCAACACGTCGTTGCGCTTGCCGAGACTGCCGTCACCGTTGACCAGGAACTTGGGCACGATAAACAGCGAAATGCCCTTCACCCCGGCCGGTGCGTCTGGCAGTTTGGCCAGCACCATGTGCACGATGTTTTCCGACAGCGGGTGATCGCCACCGGAGATGAAGATCTTGTTGCCCTTGAGTCGATAGGTGCCGTCGGACGCAGGCTCTGCGCGGGTTCGAATATCCGACAGCGACGAGCCAGCGTGGGGCTCGGTGAGGGCCATGGTGCCGAAGAAACGGCCGTCGATCATCGGTTGCAGGAAGCGTTGCTTCTGCTCATCGGTGCCGAAGCTTTCGATCAGGTTGGCCGCGCCCATGGTCAGGAACGGGTAAGAAGTCGACGCCGCGTTGGCCGACTGAAAGTGCGCAAAGCACGCTTGCGACAGCAGCGTAGGAAGTTGCATGCCGCCCGCGTCGAAACTGCGCGCGGCGTTGAGGAAACCGGCTTCGAGGAAGGCGTCCACCGCCGGTTTCACTTCCGGAATCAGAATCGCCTGACCGTCCTCATAGCGCGGCTCGTTCTCGTCGCCCTTGCGGTTGTGCGGGGCGAATAACTTCTCGGCGATGCTGCGGGCAGTGCCGATGGCCGCATCGAAGGTCTCGCGGTTGTGCTCGGCGAACCGCTCACGCTGGGTCAGGCCCTCGGCATCGAGGACTTCATACAGCTCGAAAGCCAGATTACGGGAACTGAGCAACGTCTCGGACATGGCGGCCTACCTTATTTTGGAATGGACCGAGTCTAGGCGTGGGAATAGAGGCTGAACAGGATGATTGATGAGCGTGATGGTGCAGCAGAGCGGCGGCTTAGCAGGCGACACAAGCAACTGTGGGAGCGGGCTTGCCCGCGATGGCGTCAGACCGGTCAATATCATCAGTGACTGATACATCGCTATCGCGGGCAAGCCCCACAGGTAATGTGTAAACCAGGCACCCATTGCAGGTGCCCGGTCTTGTTGCGGTTTAGCCGATCGTCATCAAACTGGCATTACCACCCGCCGCAGCGGTGTTAACGCTCAACGCACGCTCGATCACCAGACGTTCCAGCGCAATGTTGGTTTCACCCTGCGACAAGCCGTGAACCCCGACAATCGCACCGGCACGCTTGGCCACTTGCTGGCAGACCGCACGCAACTGGTCGGAATGGCCGTGATGCAGGACCGCATCAATCACCACCTCGTCCTTGGTCCAGTCGGCAACCCGCTTGATCCGAGCCTGGATTTCTTTCGGCAGGCGTGCGAACAAAGCCTTGGCCGGTTCAGCGTCCGGCCACACCGCCGAACCACCGACGGCCAACACCGCCGCCAGTTGAGTCAGCAGATCGCCTTCGACGTCCGCCAGGCACAGCACGTGTTCGCGCGGCAGGATGGCGTAGCTGTTGCGCTCGCCGGTCGGGCCCGCCAGTACACGGGTGATCCCGCTTTGCGATTGCGCCGCGAACTGCACGCACAGGGCGCTCAAGTCAGCGAGCTTGTTGCTGTCGGCCCAGGCTTTCAGGGCGGTCAGCGGTTTGCTCATGGCGTCACGCAGGCGGACGTCCGGTGCAGCGATAGCGTCGCCGCGGGCGAAGGATTGTTCGATCGCATCGGTAGGACGTGTCGACAGCAAGCGGTACAGGTACAGCGGACCACCGGCTTTCGGGCCAGTACCCGACAGGCCTTCACCGCCGAACGGTTGCACGCCGACCACGGCACCAACAATGTTGCGGTTCACGTAGACGTTACCGGCGTTGACGTTGTCGATCACCTTGGCGATGGTCTCGTCGATGCGAGTGTGTACGCCCAGGGTCAGGCCGTAGCCGGAAGCGTTGATCTGGCCGATCAGTTGATCGATCTCTTTGCGCTTGTAGCGAACCACGTGCAGCACCGGGCCGAAGATCTCCCGTTGCAGTTCGTCGAAGCTTTCCAGTTCGATCAGGGTCGGCATCACGAAGGTGCCGCGTTTGACTTCTTCGCTGTTGGCGATGGCCACCTGATACA
Source organism: Pseudomonas sp. B21-015 (assembly GCF_024749285.1). NCBI lineage: Bacteria > Pseudomonadati > Pseudomonadota > Gammaproteobacteria > Pseudomonadales > Pseudomonadaceae > Pseudomonas > Pseudomonas sp. B21-015. Next base: position 6,007,510 of record NZ_CP087196.1, on the reverse strand, counting down.
CATTGCGACCTTTGTCGCGCATAGCCTGGATGTGCTTCTCGATGCCGGCTTTGGCTTCGGCATCGATCACCGGGCCGATGTCCACGGACAGGCGCTCTGGATTACCGAGACGGCATTCAGCCATGGCGCCCTTGAGCATTTCGATGACACGGTCAGCGGAATCTTCCTGCAGGCACAGTACCCGCAGCGCCGAGCAACGCTGGCCAGCACTGTCGAAGGCCGACGACACCACGTCGATCACCACCTGTTCGGTCAGCGCCGAGGAGTCGACGATCATCGCGTTCTGGCCGCCGGTTTCGGCGATCAGCGGAATCGGACGGCCCTGGGCATCCAGGCGACCGGCGACATTGCGTTGCAACAAACGAGCGACTTCGGTGGAGCCGGTGAACATCACGCCTTTGACCCGATCGTCACCGACCAGACGGGCACCAACGGTTTCGCCACGGCCCGGCAGCAGTTGCAGCACGCCTTCCGGAATCCCGGCTTCGAGCAACAAACGCACGGCTTGAGCGGCCACCAGCGGGGTTTGTTCCGCAGGTTTGGCCAGTACCGGGTTACCGGCGGCCAGGGCAGCAGCGACCTGACCACTGAAGATCGCCAGCGGGAAGTTCCACGGGCTGATGCAGACCACCGGACCCAACGGACGGTGGGCATCGTTGGTAAAATCGTTGCGAGCCTGCACCGCGTAGTAACGCAGGAAGTCCACGGCTTCACGCACTTCGGCGATGGCGTTGGCGAAGGTTTTGCCGGCTTCGCGAGCCAACAGGCCCATCAACGGCTGGATCTCGCCTTCCATCAAATCGGCGGCACGTTCCAGGATCGCGGCACGTTCGGCCGGCGGGGTGGCCTGCCAGATCGGCCCAGCGTTCAGGGCGCACTGGATCGCGTTGTCGACGTCTTCGACAGTGGCTTCCTGTACGTGACCAACCACGTCACGCAGATCCGACGGGTTCAATACCGGCGCAGGGATTTCAGTGCTGGACGCGCAACCGAGCATCGGCGCCGCTTTCCAGTTGTTGTGAGCAGTGGCCAGCAGGGCGCACGACAGGGAAGCCAGACGATGTTCGTTGGCCATGTCGATGCCGCTGGAGTTGGCGCGCTCGGCACCATAAAGATCACGCGGCAACGGGATACGCGGGTGCGGCAGGCCGAAGCCGCCTTCCAGCGTAGCCATCTGCTCGATGCTGGCCACTGGATCGGCCACCAGTTCCTGAATCGAAATAGACTGGTCGGCGATGCGGTTGACGAACGAAGTGTTCGCGCCGTTTTCCAGCAGACGACGCACCAAGTACGCCAACAATGTTTCGTGCGTGCCAACCGGTGCGTACACGCGGCACGGACGGTTCAGCTTGCCTTCGGAAACTTTACCTACAACCTGTTCGTACAGCGGTTCGCCCATGCCGTGCAGGCACTGGAACTCATACTGGCCGGGGTAATAGTTCTGACCGGCGATGTGGTAGATGGCCGACAAGGTGTGGGCGTTGTGCGTGGCGAACTGCGGATAGATGACTTCCGGCACCGACAGCAGTTTGCGTGCGCAGGCGATGTAGGAAACGTCGGTGTACACCTTGCGGGTGTAGACCGGATAGCCTTCCAGGCCTTCGACCTGGGCGCGTTTGATTTCGCTGTCCCAGTACGCGCCTTTCACCAAGCGGATCATCAGGCGATGACGGCTGCGGCGAGCCAGGTCGATCACGTAATCGATCACGTACGGGCAACGCTTCTGGTAAGCCTGGATCACGAAGCCGATGCCGTTCCAGCCGGTCAGTTGCGGCTCGAAGCACAGGCGCTCCAGCAGATCCAGCGACAACTCGAGGCGGTCGGCTTCTTCGGCGTCGATGTTCAGGCCGATGTCGTATTGCTTGGCCAGCAGGGTCAGCGACAGCAGGCGCGGGTACAGCTCGTCCATCACGCGCTCGTACTGGGCGCGGCTGTAGCGTGGGTGCAGCGCCGAGAGCTTGATGGAAATGCCCGGGCCTTCATAAATCCCGCGACCGTGGGAGGCTTTGCCGATCGAGTGGATGGCTTGTTCGTACGAGGCCAGGTACTTCTGGGCGTCGTGCTCGGTGAGTGCGGCTTCACCCAGCATGTCGTAGGAATAGCGAAAGCCTTTGGCTTCGAACTTGCTGGCGTTGGCCAGGGCTTCGGCGATGGTTTCGCCGGTGACGAACTGCTCGCCCATCAGGCGCATGGCCATGTCGACGCCCTTGCGGATCATCGGCTCGCCGCTCTTGCCGATGATGCGGCTCAACGACGAAGTCAGGCCGGCTTCGTTGTGGGTGGCGACCAGTTTGCCGGTCAGCAGCAAGCCCCAGGTGGCGGCGTTGACGAACAGCGACGGGCTGTTGCCCAGGTGCGGCTGCCAGTTGCCGGTGCTGATCTTGTCGCGGATCAATGCATCGCGAGTGCCTTTGTCCGGAATGCGCAGCAGCGCTTCGGCCAGGCACATCAGTGCCACGCCTTCCTGGGACGACAGGGAAAATTCCTGCAACAGGCCCTGAACAATCCCGGCACGGCCGCCGGCGCTCTTCTGATTGCGCAGTTTCTCGGCAATCGAGGCGGCGAGCTTGTTGGTGGCGTCGCACATCGGGGCCGGCAGGCGCGCCTGCTCGATCAGCATCGGCACCACTTCGGGTTCCGGGCGACGGTAAGCGGCAGTGATAGACGCACGCAGCACCGATTGCGGCAGGATGCTTTCAGCGAACTCCAGGAAGCACTGGTGCGCGTGATCGGTATGGACTTCGCCAGCGTCGTCGGCGTCTTTGCCGGTCAAACCGCTCAGCTCGGTCAGGGTTGCACCACCCTCGAGTTTTTCCAGGTAATTGAAAATTGCCTGCTTGATCAGCCAGTGCGGCGTGCGATCAATCGAGGTCGCGGCGGCCTTGAGGCGTTCGCGGGTCGGGTCGTCAAGTTTGACCCCAAGGGTGGTGGTAGCCATATTTTTATCCTCATGTTTGCCACGACCTCGTGGCATCAGCTGGCGGCAAGATTAGCTGTGCGTTGGTCGAGGTGCAACCGGGTGCAACCCTTTTTTGTCGGAATAATCGGCGGCTCGTCAGGAAATAAATTCTGGTACACATCTCCCGCGCCTGCTTGGTGCTTTTGCTTCTAGCGCAATGCGAAAAACGCCCTGAAAAGGAGCAAAAAACGACCCTTTTCAAGATAATCCGACTAGGTGCAACTTATTCTGGCGAAACTGGTTGCACCTTATTTGCTTTGTTGAATAGCATTCGCGGCCAAGGTGCAACCGGTCAAAAAGATCGGTGCGCCGGCTGATGGCTTTCCTGGGGAAACATCAGTCATAAATGCGCGGGATCCCGAATCGTCTGTCAAACGTCTTCGTTTGCGAGCGGTTCACCAGCCGCCGTTACATAAAAACAATGCCAGGGCGTCACTCAATGAGCGTAAGCAATCCAACCCTGATCACGTTCGTGATCTACATCGCAGCAATGGTGCTGATCGGCTTCATGGCCTATCGCTCCACCAACAACCTTTCTGACTACATTCTGGGCGGTCGTAGCCTGGGCAGCGTCGTGACTGCACTCTCTGCCGGTGCTTCCGATATGAGCGGCTGGTTGTTGATGGGCCTGCCAGGCGCCATCTACATGTCCGGTCTTTCCGAAAGCTGGATCGCCATCGGCCTGATCATCGGTGCTTACCTGAACTGGCTGTTCGTCGCCGGCCGTCTGCGCGTGCAGACCGAGCACAACGGTGATGCACTGACCCTGCCGGATTACTTCTCCAGCCGTTTTGAAGATAAAAGCGGCCTGCTGCGGATCATCTCCGCGGTCGTGATCCTGGTGTTCTTCACCATCTACTGCGCTTCCGGCATCGTGGCCGGTGCCCGTCTGTTCGAAAGCACCTTCGGCATGTCCTACGAGACAGCGCTGTGGGCCGGTGCCGCGGCGACGATTGCCTACACCTTCGTCGGTGGTTTCCTGGCAGTGAGCTGGACTGACACCGTACAAGCCACGCTGATGATCTTCGCCTTGCTGCTGACGCCGATCATCGTGCTGCTGGCCACTGGCGGCATCGACACCACGTTCCTGGCGATCGAAGCACAAGACCCAAGCAACTTCGACATGCTGAAAAACACCACCTTCATCGGCGTGATTTCGCTGATGGGCTGGGGTCTGGGCTACTTTGGCCAGCCGCACATCCTGGCGCGTTTCATGGCGGCGGATTCGGTCAAGTCGATTGCCAAGGCACGTCGCATCTCCATGACCTGGATGATCCTGTGCCTGGGCGGCACCGTCGCTGTAGGTTTCTTCGGTATCGCTTACTTCTCGGCAAACCCTGCCCTGGCGATGCCCGTGACCGAAAACCACGAGCGTGTGTTCATCGAACTGGCGAAAATCCTGTTCAACCCGTGGGTTGCCGGTGTGTTGCTGTCGGCCATTCTGGCGGCGGTAATGAGTACGCTGAGCTGCCAACTGCTGGTGTGCTCGAGCGCCCTGACCGAAGACTTCTACAAAACCTTCCTGCGTAAAACCGCTTCCCAGGTTGAGCTGGTCTGGGTCGGCCGTGCCATGGTGCTGCTGGTTGCCCTGATCGCCATCGCTCTGGCGGCTAACCCGGAAAACCGTGTACTGGGTCTGGTCAGCTACGCCTGGGCTGGTTTCGGTGCCGCGTTCGGTCCAGTTGTCCTGATCTCCGTGATCTGGAAAGACATGACCCGCAACGGCGCACTGGCCGGCATCCTGGTCGGCGCGATCACCGTGATCGTCTGGAAACACTTCGAACTGCTGGGCCTGTACGAAATCATCCCTGGTTTCATCTTCGCCAGCCTGGCGATCTACTTCGTCAGCAAAAGGGGCGCACCGACCGCCGGCATGCTTCAGCGCTTTGCTGCGGCCGAGAAGGATTTCCGCCTGAACCAGTGATGGGGATGAGCTGATGCTCTGACCTTTCGGCTACAACAAAACGGCCCGCTTCCTACTGGAAGCGGGCCGTTTTTTTGCGCTGTTTCTTTTGACGCAGGGCGTGAAACATCGAAGTTCCATTGTGGGAGCGGGCTTGCCCGCGATAGGGCCCTGTCAGTCACAAATGCATTACCTGACCCACCGCTATCGCGGGCAAGCCCGCTCCCACAGTTGTTCGGTGGTGCTTCTGACAGGAAAGTCTGTAGTCCTCTATCCCGATTTTTGAAGGAAAAATCCCTAAAAAAGCAGGACAAATCTGATTTCCCTGTCCCTCCCTCAACACCCCTTGTCGCTCATGCAGAATCGCCCGCCTTCATTCTGTAGAGACACATCGGATGTTCGCGCCAGCCAATCAACCGCGTTTCACGTTGACCCTCGACGGCGTCCAGAATGAGCTCAAGGTACTTGAGTTCACGGGCAAGGAAGCCATCAGCCAACCCTACCGCTTTGACCTGGAACTGGTCAGCGAGCGCCCGGATCTGGAGCTCGAAAGCCTGCTGCATCGTCAGGCCTTTCTGAGTTTCGATGCGCAAGGTTCCGGTATTCACGGTCAGATTTTTCGCGTCGGCCAGAGCGATTCCGGCCAGCGTCTGACGGGCTACCAAATCAGTCTCGTGCCGCGTCTGGCGTACCTCGGTCAGCGTATCAATCAGCGGATTTTCCAGCACAAAAGCGTGCCGACTATCGTCGCGCAAATCCTCAAAGACCACAGCATCCAGCGCGATGCCTTCGAGTTCCGGCTCGGCAGCGACTACCCCGAACGCGAGTATTGCGTGCAGTACGCCGAAAGCGATCTGGCGTTCATCCAGCGGTTGTGTGCCGAGGTAGGTATTCACTACCACTTCCAGCACAGCCCCGACGGGCATCTGTTGGTGTTCGGCGATGACCAGACGGTTTTCCCCCGGCTGCCCGAGCCGACGCTGTACCTGCCAGGCAGTGGGATGGCGGCAGATGCGCCAGCGATCAAACGTTTCAACGTGCGGCTGGAAACCCGGACCACAGCGGTCACTCGCCGGGACTACGACTTCCGTAAACCGCGTTTGCAACTCGAAAGCCGCCACGACAGCGAGCAGCGACCGGTGCTCGAGGACTACCACTTCCCCGGCCAATTCACTGATCGCGAACATGGCAAGCATCTGGCGCAACGGGCCTTGGAGCGCCACGGGGCAGATTACCGCCAAGCCGAAGGTCGCGGCGACGAATCTGCGTTGGTCAGTGGGCATTTCCTACACCTCGCCGAACACCCGCGCCAGGCGTGGAATGACCTGTGGTTGATCACCGAAATCGAGCACCGGGGCCGGCAGCCGCAGGTGCTGGAAGAGTCGGCCACCAGCGACAGCCCGGATGATTTCCAGGGCTATCGCAATACCTTTCTGGCGACGCCGTGGGACGTTTCCTTTCGCCCTCCACTGGGGCCGGAAAAGCCGCGCATGCTCGGCTATCAACCCGCCGTGGTCACCGGCCCGACTGACAGCGAAATCCATTGCGACGAGTACGGTCGGGTCAAGGTTCAGCTCGCCTGGGACCGTGACGGTGAGCTCAACGAGCATTCCAGTTGCTGGTTGCGTGTCGCCACTGGCTGGGCGCATGACCGTTACGGCAGCGTGATGATTCCGCGCGTCGGCATGGAAGTGCTGGTGGGGTTCGTCGACGCCGATGCGGACAAACCGCTGGTGATGGGTTGCCTACCCAACGCGGCGACCCCGGTGCCGCTCGATCTGCCGGCGGACAAGACCCGCAGCATTTTCCGCAGCCAAAGTAGTCCCGGCGGCGGCGGTTACAACGAAGTGCGCATCGAGGATCGCAAGGGCGCCGAGGAAATCTACCTGCGCGCCCAGCGAAACTGGACCCAGCACGTACTGAATGATCAACAGGTGCAGGTCGATAACGCTCGCAGCATCGTCGTTACCGGCACCGCCCGCCATGAACTGAAGGCTGACGAAAAACGCATCACCCACGGTCAGCGCCAGACCGAAGTGCGGCTGGACGATCACTTGGTGGTGGCCGGTGACCGGCACATTCGCGTGACCAGTCAGGCCCTCAATGCCAGTCAGCAGTTCCACGTCAGCGCCGGCCAGCAAGTGGTCATCGACGGCGGCGCCAGCGCGACCATTCAGGCGGGCGGGCAGTGGATCAACATCGGCCCCGGCGGGATTTTCAGCAGCGTACCGATCCAGGTCGGTGGCGCACCGATGGCGGCCATGGCTTCGGCGCCGAGCCTGCCGGATGTTCCGTTGAAACTCGCCGCCGCCCCGGTGGCGCTGCTCAGTGCCGCACAAATACTCAGCCTGCAAAGCGACGCGCCGTTCTGCGAAGAATGCGAGCGCTGCAAGGACGGTGTTTGTGCCGCCTGATGCCTTGTCACCTCACGCCTGGCTGGAGCGCCAGCCGCTGAAACCGGCGGAGCAGCTGTTCGCGATTTTCAGCAGCGCCAGTGCTGCTGAACCGTTCAAAGCCTGGCAACGCTCGATCTCAGCTCAAGCGCCGAGCCCGATTTGGGCTGACACCGCGTATGCCGAGTGGGAAGCGGTGATGCCCTATGTCGGAATCGTCGCTGCGGATAGTGAGTTTCTGGAGTGGGTTGCCGC